>NZ_CP050192.1:0-36278 GCF_011694515.1 Mycobacterium sp. DL592
GAGGTTCCGCCGCCCGCACCGGGCGCGCCAGACGGCGTCGCAGGCGTCGCCCCGCACTCCACGATCGTCTCGATCCGGCAGTCTTCGCGCGCCTACGAGCCGGAGAACCCGTCACCCGGGGACAACGAGGCCCGCAAGAAGGCCGGTACCGTGGCCACCCTGGCCAGCGCGATCGTCCATGCCGCCAACATGGGTGCCAAGGTCATCAACATCAGCGTGACGGCGTGCGTCTCAGCCGCCGACCCCCTCGACCAGCGCGCCATCGGAGCCGCCGTCTGGTACGCCGCCACGGTCAAGGACGCGGTGATCGTTGCCGCCGCAGGCAACGAGGGTGAGGACGGGTGCGCACAGAACCCGTCATTCGATCCGTTGGACACCAACGATCCCCGCGACTGGCATCAGGTCAAGACGGTCTCCTCGCCGTCGTGGTTCTCCGACTACGTGTTGTCCGTGGGAGCCGTCGACAACTCCGGCGCACCGATCAACAAGAGCCTGGCCGGACCATGGGTGGCCGCCGCGGCTCCCGGCGTCGGCATCATGGGCCTCTCGCCGCAGACCGGCGGACCGGTCAACGCCTACCCTCCGGTGCGGCCCGGGGAGAAGAACATGCCGTTCTGGGGTACCAGCTTCTCGGCGGCTTACGTCAGCGGCGTGGCCGCACTGGTCCGCGCGAAGTACCCGAACCTGACGGCAAACCAGGTGATCCACCGGATCCTGCAGACCGCCCACAATCCGCCACGCGGCGTCGACAACCAGGTCGGCTACGGCGTGGTGGATCCCGTTGCGGCGCTGACATTCAACGTGCCACCGGGCGACGCGCTCGCGCCGGGATCCATGACCCGCGTCGTACCACCGCCCGCGCCGCCCGCGGCTCCGGATCATCGTGCCCGCAATGTCGCCCTCGGCTTCGCCGGGGCGATCGTCGGTACGGTCCTGCTGGCGGCCATCATCAGCCGTGCGAGGCGGGCCCGATGAGGCGCCAGAGCGTGCAACTCGCCGTCATCATCGGCGTGCTGATCTTCGGTTTCATCGGCTGGATCGTCGGCGGATACCTCGGCGCCGGTATCGGTCTGCTTCTGGGGCTGATCCTGTTCGCCATTCCGTGGCGGCGCCAACCGCTGTGGTCATGGGCTGGGTTGTACCTGCGGCGCAACCGGGCCATCGTCCTGGCCGACCCCGTGACGGTCGCAAACGACCGCTCCGGCGGAGGTGTGCGCTTCCAGGACGGGGTGGCCGTCGTCGCGGTTCAGCTGCTCGGCAAGGCCCACACCCCAACGATATTCACCGGATCCACATCGACACAGACCCGCAACACCGTTGACGTCAGCACTCTGCTGCCCGACATGCACCAGAGCCTCGGGCTCACCGTCGAGTCGCTCAGCGTGGTCACCGCCGGATCGCGGCGCCGCAGCACCGGTGACTATCCGCGGGTCTACGACACCCTGATCGGCACGCCGCCGTACGCCGGTCAGCGGGAGACCTGGTTGGTGATCAGGCTCAACGCCCTGGCGAACGCCGACGCCCTGCAATGGCGGTCCACCGTTGGCACCGCCGCGCTGGCCGCCGCGCAACGTATCGCTGCACGGCTGCGCTGCAACGGAATTCGCGCGAAGGTCGCCACCGCCACCGACCTGGTGGAGCTGGAACGCCGCCTCGGGCGCACCGCGCTGGAGCCACACAACCAGCGCTGGCACTCCGCCCGCAGCGACGCCGGCTGGCTGACCACCTACGCCTATCATCCGCGTGACATCACCGCCGACATGCTCGCCCAGGCCTGGTCGCTGCGCGCCGACGGCATCATCCAAAACGTCACCTTGTTCCCGGACGGAACGGCGACTGCGACGGTCACGGTCCGCAGCGCCCAACCACCCACTGCCGCCCCGAGTGTCACGCTCAAGACGCTGCCAGGCGAGCAGGCGGCCGCGGTCGCCGCCAACCTGTGCGGCCCGCGGCCGGAGCTGCGCGGCATCAGAGCCGGACGGCTGCCCGCGACCCTGCCGCTGCCGGTCGGCCCGTCCGGTGTCCTTCTCGGCAAGGTCGCCGCCGGAGACCGCCTGCTGCTGCCGATGGGCGACCCCGGCGAGTTCAGCAGGATCCACATCGCCGCCGAGGACGCGATCGCCAAACGTATCGTGGTCCGCACCGCAGGTGCCGGCGACCGGATCACCGTGCACACCCGTGACCTCGCCCGCTGGGACAGCGTGCGGATGCCGCACATCGCGGTCACCGACCAACCGCGGCCGGTCTCGGGCACCACGGTCAGCGTGGTCGACGGCACCGTCGCCCCCGCACCGAGACCCAACACCGTGATCTCGGTCGGCCGCCCGGGCGAGGCGCCCCGCGGATCCGCTGACGTGGTCATCACCCAGACCGGGCCGGCCATCGTCGAGGTCAGCACCGCGGGCCAGGTGTACGAAGTGGAGGTCGAACTGTTCCGCGCCGAGAACCGCTACATCTCCAACGAACCGACCAACCTGCGATCCACGGAACTCGAACTGGCGGACTGACCGATGACCAGCACCACGTCCACTGCCGCCGCACGTCGCCAATTCGATCAGGCGATGTCGGTCCTGGACGCCGATCCCGCAGCGGCACAACGCTATTTCCGCGAGGCCACCGCCACCGACCCGTCGATGGCTGATGCGTGGCTGGGCCGGATCGTAACCGGCGACGAGGAACTGGACACCCTGCAGCAGCTGTACGCCTACGGCGCCAGGCTGCACCGCGAATGCAACCGGCTGGGTGTGACGCTTGCGGCGCCGATCAAGGCCGGCCCCTACCTGTCGATCACCGTCACCGAGGCGTCGCACGCCGGACTGGCCCTGGCCAGTGCGCTGGTGGACGGCAAGCAGTTCGAGAAAGCCGGAGCCTTACTGGACGATCCGGCGCTGCTGGACAGCTGGGAGAACCACCAGTGGCAGCAGTACATCCGGGCCTACCTGATGTTCGCCACCCAGCGCTGGCCCGACGTCATCGCCGAGGCGGCCAAAGTGCTGCCACCCCAGGCGATCATCATGTCTGCCGTGACCGCGGGCACCAATGCGCTGGCCGCTCACGCCGCGGCCCACCTGGGTCAGGCCAGGGTCGCACTGGACTGGGCGGACCGAGTGGAACTGCGTGCCGAGCGCGGTGGCGCCGCCGAAGCCCGCAGGCATAGCCTGCTCGACACCGCGGTCACCGCGATCGATCCGCTGGAATTCCCTTTGATCGCCGCTGATCTCGCCTACGCCCGCGGCATGGCGCACCGTCAGCTCGGTGAGGAGGACAAGGCACAGATCTGGTTGTCGAAAGCCACCATCAACGGTGTGCTGATCGAGCCGGCCAAACAGGCGCTGGCCGATGCGCGGTTGCAGCTGGTGGTCACCGACGAGGAGACGATCAACAGCCGCACCAACAAGTGGGACGTCAGCACCGAACAGTCCGAGCACGAGCGAGCCGAGGAAGGCAACGCCGATCGCCGCGCCGAACTGCTGGCCGAAGGCCGTGCTCTGCTCAACAACCAGGTGGGGCTCTCCGACGTCAAGCGCGCGGTCGCCGAGCTCGAAGACCAGATCGAAGTCCGGGCTCTGCGGCTCGTCCACGGACTGCCGGTGACCAACCAGACCAACCACATGCTCCTGGTCGGCCCTCCCGGTACTGGCAAGACCACCACCGCCGAGGCGCTCGGCAAGATCTACGCCGGGCTCGGTATCGTGCGCCACCCCGAGATCATCGAGGTCAAGCGCGCCGACTTCTGCGGTGAGCACATCGGGTCGTCGGGGCCGAAGACCAACGAGCTGATCGACCGTTCGCTGGGCCGCATCCTGTTCATGGACGAGTTCTACAGCCTCGTCGAGCGCCATCACGATGGCCGGCCGGACATGATCGGGATGGAGGCCGTGAACCAGCTGCTGGTCGCGCTCGAGGTGCATCGCTTCGACTTCTGCTTCATCGGTGCCGGCTATGAGAAGGAAGTCGACGAATTCCTCACCGTCAACCCGGGTTTGGCCGGCCGATTCAACCGCAAGCTGCGGTTCGAGTCCTACAGCCCCGACGAGATCGTCGAGATCGCGGCCCGCTACGGGCAGCCCCGCGCCACCGTGATCGAACCGGCGGCCCGAGATGCCCTCAACGCCGCGTGCCGCAATCTGCGCGCCTACCTCGCCCCCGACGGCACCCACGGCATCGACGTCATGCAGAACGGCCGGTTCGCCCGTAACGTCGTCGAGCGCGCGGAGCGGCTGCGGGACTCACGGGTTGCAGCGCAGAACCGCACCAAGCGGGGCTCGGTGACCGTGGCGGATCTCGAGACGCTGCGCACCCAGGACATTGTCGCCGCGGTCAGGGACGCCTGCGCTGAGAAGCACGTACCCGTGGAGATCTGAGGGATCACCGCACGGCGAGGACGGCTGCTGCCAGCTCCCCGGCGCACCGGTAGCGTGCCGCCGGATCCTTCGCCATCGCCGTGAGGATCACGTCATCCATCTCGGCGGGCAGCCAGGGTGCCAACTCGGTGACGCGGGGCACCGTGCGGTACAGATGAGACTGCACCACAGCATCTTTGGAGCCAGCATCGAAGAACGGCGGCTTACCGGTCAGCAGCCGGAACAGCGAGGCGCCCAGCGAGTACACGTCGCTGCGCCTGTCTATCGTCTGCCCCCGCAGCATCTCCGGCGAGGCGTAGGCGGCGCTGGCCAGCACCACCCCGTCACGGCCGGTAGGGGTGCCGTCCCCGGTGCTGCGCGCCAGCCCGAAGTCGGCCAGCAGCACCCGATCACCCTGTCCGAAAAGGAAATTCGACGGCTTGACGTCACCATGCACCACACCGTGGGAGTGCGCGTAGTCGAGCGCGGCTGCCACTTGGGAGATGACGTGCGCCGCACGTTGCGGTGGCATCCGGCCAGCCCGTAACTCCCGGTCGGCGTCGGTGCCAGGCACGTAATGCATTGCCATCCAGAGGATGCCCGCAGGGGTCTCGTCATAGTCGTACACCGCGACGACGTTGGGGTGCTGCAGCGACTGCGCCCACCGGGCCTCCTCGGTGAAGCGCAGGCGATACGCCGGATCACCGGAGACCTCGGCATTGAGCACCTTCAACGCCACCCGCATCCCCGAATCCGCATGGCGCGCAACGCAGACGGTGCCCATCGCGCCCGAGCCGATCACCGACTCGACGACATAGCCGTCGACCCGGGTGCCCGGCCCGACGGTGCTAGCGGTGGTCGGGTACACGATGGGGCAGCGTGGCGAAGAACTGCGCGAGCACCGCAGCCACCTCGACGAAGGCGGCACGCGTGTCGGCCGACATCTCACCGGTGCTGTTGATCACCCCGCCCGGGCGCAGGCCCGGATCGAACGGAACCTCCACCACCGCCTGGCCGCGGGACCGGAACTGCTGGGCCAGCGTGCCGCGGGTGCGCTTGTCGGAATGCCCGTCGGAGTCGTTGAGCACCACCACCGAGCGCTGCATCAACCCCGTCTTGCCATGGTGGGCAAGCCATTCCATGGTCTGCGCCGCCGCTGAGGCACCGTCCGGCCACGGCGAGGACACCACGATCAACGCGTCCATATCGCGCAGCGCCTCCTGGGTGACGGGGGCATCCATCGTCGAACCACAGTCGACGATGGAGATGGTGAAGTGCCGGTCCAGGCGCATGGTGGCCTCGCGGTAGATCGCCGGATCCAAAATGCCTCGGCGGCTGCCACTTTCACCGGCCAGCACGAACAAGCCGGCCGAGTTGCTGCCCATCCGGGTCAAGACCTCGGCGAAGGACTGCAGGTTCTTGTTGCGCGCCAACTCCAGATAGGAGCCGTCGGCACGAGGGTCGATCCGGCTGCCCAGCCTGCCGAACGCGGTGTCGGCGTCCACCGCCACCACCCGGTCGCCGCGGCGCAACTCGGCGAGCACCGAACCGACGCTGGCGGCCACCGTCGTCTTACCAACCCCGCCCTTGCCCAGCACGCCGATCTTGTAGTGCCCGCGCAGCGGCGCGGCCACCATGGCCTCCATCGCGGCCTGGCGCCGGTCGGAGCGAGACGGCCCCGGATTGACCACACCGAACGTGGCCGCATGCACGGCACGGCGCCACCCGCGGGTCGGTTTCGGTTTCGTCGTGCGCCGAGCAGGCGGCTCGGGCAGCGGCGGGTAGGGCGTTCGCGGCGGCGCCGATCGCGGGTCGATCCTGGGTATCTGCACCGTCGGCGGTCCGGTCTCGACCGGCGGGCGGGCCGGCGTCGCAGCCTGCCGGAAGCGCTCACGGGAGAATTCGTCGCGATCGGTCATGGTCTCTTTCGTTTCCAGGGGGACGCTTCAGTATCACCATCAGCGCAATTCCGCAGGTCACCGCCCGGCTGTTCCTAAGAATCCACCCAGACTTTGCGCAAAATCCCGGACTGCCCCGCCCCACCCCCACGACCAGCGGCGATAGCCGCCAACATGTGGCATTTGGCACCTTGGACACCGCCGCGGTGCGCTCACAGCAAACAGCCCGCAAAACCGGCGGCAGACGACCTCGTCTGACCAGCGGCGCCCCGAAGGTGCAACGGGTTCTCAAAAGGCGACGTAGACGACGGATTCCGTAGGTGCGCGCCGGTCATCGCCACGGCGCCGCACGGAACCGTCTGCCAGCCAAGTTAGCCTGCACTAAGTTGGCATGTCAGGCGGTGTTTGTCATATCGTTTTACAACTTGTTGACACCACAGTAGGGCCGCCGTTCACCGACGCACGGAGGACCCCCTGACGGGGCGCGGCGACGTTGACGATCGATCGCGCAAATATTGCTTGTGAAGGGCCAGGTGCGAATGCCCAGGAGTGTCGGGCTGTACAACCCCGCATATGAACACGATGCGTGTGGCGTCGCCATGGTGGTGGACATGCACGGGCGGCGCAGCCGCGACATCGTCGACAAGGCGATCACCGCGCTGCTGAACCTCGAACACCGCGGTGCCGCCGGCGCCGAGCCGCACAGTGGTGACGGCGCTGGCATCCTGCTGCAGGTTCCCGACAGCTTCCTGCGTGCCGTCGTCGACTTCGAGCTGCCCGCCGAAGGCTCCTACGCCACTGGTATCGCTTTCCTTCCGCAGTCCGCGCGCGACGCCGTCACCGCCTGCGAGGCCGTCGAGAAGATCGTCGAAGCCGAAGGCCTGGAGGTCATCGGCTGGCGTGACGTACCCACCGACGACTCCTCGCTGGGCGCACTTTCGCGCGACGCGATGCCCACCTTCCGCCAGGTGTTCATCGGCGGCGCCTCCGGGATGGACCTGGAGCGCAAGGCCTACGTGATCCGCAAGCGCGCCGAACACGAGCTGGGCTCCAAGGGCCCCGGCCAGGACGGCCCCGGACGCGAAACCGTCTATTTCCCAAGCCTTTCCGGACAGACCTTCGTCTACAAGGGCATGCTCACCACCCCGCAGCTCAAAGCCTTCTACCTCGACCTGCAAGACGAGCGGATGGAAAGCGCTCTGGGCGTTGTGCATTCGCGGTTCTCCACCAACACGTTCCCGTCGTGGCCGCTGGCCCACCCGTTCCGCCGGATCGCCCACAACGGTGAGATCAACACCGTCACCGGCAACGAGAACTGGATGCGCGCCCGCGAGGCGCTGATCAAGACCGAGGTCTTCGGCACCGACGTCGAGAAGATCTTCCCGGTCTGCACCCCCGGCGCCTCGGACACCGCCCGCTTCGACGAGGTGCTCGAACTGCTGCACCTGGGCGGGCGCAGCCTGGCGCACGCCGTGCTGATGATGATCCCGGAGGCCTGGGAGCGCAACGAGTCGATGGACCCGGCCCGCCGGGCGTTCTACCAGTACCACGGCTCCTTGATGGAGCCCTGGGACGGACCGGCCTCGGTCTGCTTCTCCGACGGCACCGTCGTCGGTGCGGTGCTCGACCGCAACGGCCTGCGCCCCTCGCGTATCTGGGTCACCGAGGACGGCCTGGTCGTCATGGCGTCGGAGTCGGGCGTGCTGGATCTGGACCCCGCCAAGGTGGTCAAGCGGATGCGCCTGCAGCCCGGCCGGATGTTCCTGGTCGACACCGCTCAGGGCCGCATCGTCTCCGACGAGGAGATCAAGACCGAACTGGCCGCGGCGCAGCCGTATCGGGAATGGCTCGACGAGCAGCAATTCCACCTCGACGAACTGCCGCAGGGCCCCTACATCCGGATGCCGCACCACCGGGTGGTGCTGCGCCAGCAGGCATTCGGCTACACCTACGAGGAGCTCAACCTGCTCGTCGCGCCGATGGCGCGCACCGGGGCCGAGCCGATCGGCTCGATGGGTACCGACACCCCCATCGCGGTGCTCTCGGCGCGGCCGCGGATGCTGTTCGACTACTTCCAGCAGCTGTTCGCCCAGGTGACCAATCCGCCCCTGGACGCCATCCGCGAAGAGGTGGTGACCAGCCTGCAGGCCACCGTCGGTCCTGAGGGCGACCTGCTCAGCCCGACCGCGCAGTCCTGCCACCAGATCGTGCTGCCGCAGCCGATCCTGCGTAACCACGAGCTGGCCAAGCTGATCAACCTCGACCCCGACAACGAGGTCCGCGGCCGCAAGCACGGGATGCGCTCAGCCGTCATCCGATGTCTGTACCCGGTGGCCAAGGGCGGTGAAGGTCTGCGTCGCGCGCTCGACGACATCCGCGACGCCGCGTCGGCGGCCATCGCCGACGGCGCTCAGCTCCTGATCATCTCCGACCGGGAGTCCAACGAGAACCTGGCGCCGATCCCGTCGCTGCTGGCCGTCTCGGCGATCCATCACCACCTCGTGCGGACCCGCACCCGCACCCAGGTCGGCCTGGTCGTGGAGGCCGGTGACGCCCGCGAGGTGCACCACATGGCCGCGCTGGTGAGCTTCGGTGCCGCCGCGATCAACCCGTACATGGCGTTCGAGTCCATCGCCGACATGATCGACAGAGGGGTCATCCAGGGCGTCGACCGCGAGAAGGCGCTGCAGAATTACATCAAGGCCGCCGGCAAGGGTGTGCTGAAGGTGATGTCGAAGATGGGCATCTCCACCCTGGCCTCCTACACCGGCGCCCAGCTGTTCCAGGCCATCGGCATCTCGCAGGCGGTCCTCGACGAGTACTTCACCGGGCTGTACTGCCCCGTCGGTGGGATCGATCTCGACGACATCGCCGCCGACGTGGCCACCCGCCACCAGCTGGCCTACCTGGACCGCCCCGACGAGCGCGCTCACCGTGAGCTCGAGGTCGGCGGCGAATACCAGTGGCGCCGCGAAGGCGAATACCACCTGTTCAACCCGGACACGGTGTTCAAGCTTCAGCACTCCACCCGTACCGGGCAGTACTCCATCTTCAAGGAGTACACCAAGCTGGTCGACGACCAGAGCGAGCGGATGGCCTCGCTGCGCGGCCTGCTGAAGTTCAAAGACGGTGCGCGCCCGCCGGTTCCGATCGAGGAGGTGGAGTCGGCCGCCGATATCGTCAAGCGGTTCTCCACCGGTGCGATGAGCTACGGCTCGATCTCGGCCGAGGCGCACGAGACACTGGCGATCGCGATGAACCGCATCGGTGCCCGGTCCAACTCCGGTGAGGGCGGCGAGGACGTCAAGCGTTTCGACCGCGACTCGAACGGCGACTGGCGACGCAGCGCGATCAAGCAGGTGGCCTCCGGCCGGTTCGGGGTGACCTCGCACTACCTGAGTAACTGCACCGACATCCAGATCAAGATGGCCCAGGGCGCCAAACCCGGTGAAGGCGGCCAACTTCCGGGCCACAAGGTCTACCCCTGGGTCGCCGAGGTACGACACTCGACGCCTGGCGTGGGTCTGATCTCGCCGCCGCCGCACCACGACATCTACTCGATCGAGGATCTGGCGCAGCTGATCCACGACCTGAAGAACGCCAACCCGCAGGCCCGCGTGCACGTCAAGCTGGTCTCCGAGAACGGCGTCGGAACGGTCGCCGCCGGTGTGTCCAAGGCACACGCCGACGTGGTGCTGATCTCCGGTCACGACGGCGGCACCGGGGCGACCCCGCTGACGTCGATGAAGCATGCCGGTGCGCCGTGGGAGCTGGGCCTGGCCGAGACGCAGCAGACGTTGCTGCTCAACGGTCTTCGGGACCGGATCGTGGTCCAGGTCGACGGCCAGCTCAAGACCGGCCGCGACGTCGTGATCGCCGCGCTGCTGGGTGCCGAGGAGTTCGGCTTCGCCACCGCGCCGCTGGTGGTCTCGGGCTGCATCATGATGCGGGTCTGCCACCTCGACACCTGCCCGGTGGGGGTGGCCACCCAGAACCCGGTACTGCGTGCACGGTTCAACGGCAAGCCCGAGTTCGTGGAGAACTTCTTCATGTTCATCGCCGAAGAGGTCCGCGAACTCATGGCGCAGCTGGGCTTCCGCACCGTCAACGAGATGGTCGGCCAGGTCAGCGCGCTGGACACCACGCAGGCCGCCGAGCACTGGAAGGCCCACAAGCTGGACCTGACTCCTGTCCTGCACGAACCGGATTCGGCCTTCATGAACCAGGACCTGTACTGCAGCTCGCGTCAGGACCACGGTCTGGACAAGGCGCTGGACCAGCAGCTGATCGTGATGAGCAGGGAAGCCCTCGACTCGGGCACACCCGTTCGTTTTTCTACGACCATCGCCAACACCAACCGCACCGTCGGCACCATGCTGGGCCACGAGCTGACCAAAGCCTATGGCGCCAATGGTCTTCCGGACGGCACCATCGACATCACGTTCACCGGGTCGGCAGGCAACAGCTTCGGTGCGTTCGTGCCCAAGGGCATCACCCTGCGGGTCTACGGTGACGCCAACGACTACGTCGGCAAGGGCCTCTCCGGTGGCCGGATCGTGCTGCGCCCGTCGGACAACGCCCCGGAAGGCTATGTGGCCGAGAACAACATCATCGGTGGCAACGTCATCCTGTTCGGCGCCACCAGCGGTCAGGCCTTCATCCGCGGCACCGTGGGCGAGCGGTTCGCCGTGCGTAACTCCGGCGCCCACGCGGTGGTCGAGGGTGTCGGCGACCACGGCTGCGAGTACATGACCGGTGGTCGGGTGGTCATCCTCGGTGAGACCGGCCGCAACTTCGCGGCGGGTATGTCCGGTGGTGTGGCATATGTGTACGACCCCGAAGGGCAGCTGCCCGCCAACCTCAACACCGAGATGGTGGACATCGACGAATTCGACGACTCCGATGCCGAGTGGCTGCGCGACACCATCGCCGCGCACACCGATGCCACCGATTCGGCTGTGGGCCAGCGCATCTTGGCGAACTGGTCAGAACAGGTAGGTAACTTCGTGAAAGTGATGCCGCGCGACTACAAGCTCGTGCTGCAGGCCATCGCCGCAGCCGAGGCTGCCGGCGAGGATGTCGACAAGGCGATCATGGCGGCAGCTCATGGCTGATCCGTCGGGCTTCATGAAGTACACCCACCGCGAGCTGCCGACCCGCCGTCCGGTGGATCTGCGCCTGCGGGACTGGAATGAGGTCTACGAGGACTTCGCCCACGACACCCTGGAGCACCAGGCGTCGCGCTGCATGGACTGCGGAATCCCGTTCTGCCACAACGGCTGCCCGCTCGGCAATCTCATCCCGGAGTGGAACGACCTGGTGTACCGGGACCGGTGGCAGGACGCGATCGAGCGGTTGCACGCCACCAACAACTTCCCCGAGTTCACCGGCCGACTGTGCCCCGCGCCGTGTGAGGCCTCCTGCGTGCTGGGTATCAACCAGGACCCGGTGACCATCAAGCAGGTCGAGGTCGAGATCATCGACAACGCCTTCGACGAGGGCTGGGTCGTCCCGATGCCGCCGCACGTCATCACCGGCAAGAAGGTCGCTGTCGTCGGCTCCGGCCCCGCCGGGCTGGCCGCCGCCCAGCAGCTGACCCGCGCCGGGCACGACGTCACCGTCTTCGAGCGGGCCGACCGCATCGGCGGGCTGCTGCGCTACGGCATCCCCGAGTTCAAGATGGAGAAGCGCCACATCGACCGCCGCCTGGCGCAGATGGAGGCCGAAGGCACCACCTTCCGCCCCGGCGTCAACGTGGGCGTCGACATCACCGTCGAGCAGTTGCGCGCCGAGTATGACGCGGTCGTGCTGGCCGGCGGTGCGACGGCCTGGCGTGACCTGCCGATCCCCGGCCGCCAGTTCGAGGGCATCTACCAGGCCATGGAGTACCTGCCCTGGGCCAACAAGGTTCAGCAGGGCGATCCCGTGCTCGACGAGGACGGCCAGCCACCGATCACCGCCAAGGGCAAGAAGGTCATCATCATCGGCGGCGGCGACACCGGCGCCGACTGCCTGGGCACCGCGCATCGCCAGGGCGCGGCCAGCGTGCACCAGTTCGAGATCATGCCGCGACCGCCGGAGACCCGGGCCGATTCGACCCCGTGGCCGACCTACCCGCTGATGTTCCGGGTGTCCTCGGCCCACGAAGAGGGCGGCGAGCGGGTGTTCTCGGTCAACACCGAGAAGTTCCTCGGCAACGAGGGCAAGGTCACCGGGCTGCGCGCCCACGAAGTCGTGATGAAGGACGGCAAGTTCGAGAAGGTCGAGGGCACCGACTTCGAGCTCGAGGCCGACCTGGTGCTGCTGGCGATGGGCTTCGTCGGCCCCGAGCGTCCCGGCCTGCTGACCGACCTCGGCGTCGAGCTCGACGGGCGCGGCAACGTGGCCCGCGGCAAGGACTTCGACACCTCGGTGAAGGGCGTCTACGTGGCCGGTGACATGGGCCGCGGCCAGTCGCTGATCGTGTGGGCGATCGCCGAGGGGCGGGCTGCTGCAGCGGCGGTGGACCGCTACCTGATGGGTCACTCGGCGTTGCCGGCCCCGATCAGGCCGACCGCCGCCCCCCAGCGTTAGCCGCTTGCGTCGAGTCAGAACTCACGCACAGGAAGTGCGAGTAGGCGGCTGCGCGGATTCTGACTCAGCGCCGAGCAATATCACTTCAGCCACTTTAGTCACACCAGAATCATCAGATGATTCATCGGCGCGCCTTCACAGCTTTGCAGTGTGATCTATGTCTAATTGCTGGAGCGGTCGCTGCGGTAAAGTAGTGCTCCGGTCATTGGAAGTCGACCACAGGAGTGATCCTTGTGTACCTCAACCCCATATCTCGCTCGCGGGTCGCGCGTATAGCCTGGTCATTGTTCCGGCACCCGGTGAAGAGCCGGGAGTTCCCGGAGCGACTCGAGCGGCTTGTCACCGCCGACGACCTCGTTCGTTTCGGCTTCTAGCAACGGTTTTCGGCGGCATTTGACGCCGCAATCATTTTGCCGGGCCTCGCAACGGCGTTGTCTGGTTCAGTCAGACGGGCGCCACAGCCCGGAATCACGGATCGCCTCGGCCAGCGGCTCGAGCACCGCAGGGTCGTGCGGGGTCGGCAGGTACACGATCGCGAGGTCCAGGCCTTCGGCGCCCAGCGCGATGGAATCCTCGATCACCCCGCGGTGGCCGCGATCCGGGTCGAGGCGCACATGCGCAGACAGCAAGATGTCCTTCGGGTTGCGGCCGACGTCGGCACAGTGCGCCTTGAGTACGTCGCGCTTGCGGGCGAATTCCTCGGGCGGTCCGCCGACGAAGTTCCAGTGGTCGGCGTACTTGGCGGTGATCCGCAGGGTCCGCTTCTCCCCACTGCCGCCGATGCAGATCGGCGGGTGCGGACGCTGCGGCCCCTTGGGCTCGTTGCGCGCGGCCTTCAGTTGGTAGTACGTCCCGTCGAAGTCCGTGGTCTCCTGGCTCAGGAGACCCTTGAGGACCTGACAGGCCTCCTCGAAACGGTCGAAGCGTTCCTTGACGCTGCCCAGCTCGATGCCGTAGGCGCCGGACTCTTCCTCGTTCCACCCGGCGCCGATGCCGAGTTCGAGCCGGCCGCCGGAGATGATGTCCAGCGCCGCGGCCATATTGGCCAGCACGGCCGGGTGGCGATAGTGAATGCCGGTCACCAGTGTGCCGATCCGCAGCCGGGTGGTGGCCTGCGCCAACGCGGTCAGCGTGGTCCAGCCCTCCAAGCAGGGCCCGCTCGGGTCGGAGAAGATCGGATAGAAGTGGTCGAATGTCCAGCCGGACTCGTAGACGTCGATGTCGTCGGCGGCCTGCCAGACGGCAAGCATGTCGGCCCAGGTGGTGTTCTGCGGTGAGGTCTTGAACGCGAATCGCACTCGATCAACCCTACTCAACCCGAGTCGGAGTGCGCCACATGCGAGCGGGCGTGGGCGATGGCCTCGTCGAGGGAGTCGATCAGATGGTTCTCGTGGCGCAGCGCGTCGACGATGCCCATGTTCTCCAGCAGGGCCATGTGCTCGGGCCGTACTCCCTTGATGATGACCGTGATTCCGCGCGACTCGAGTTCCTCGGCGATCTCGGCCAGGGTGTGCGCGCCGGTGGCGTCGAGCATGCCCAGCTGCGACATCCGGATGATCACGACGGTGACCTCAGGACGGTCGGCATCGGTGATCGCGCCCGAAATGCGTTCGGCCGCACCGAAGAACATCGCCCCGTCCAAACGGAGCAGTGCGATGCGCTCGTCACCGGGCTGACTCGGGCCGGGCAGTTCCTCGCGCACCACGCTGCTGCGCCGGGCCACGGTCCGCAGTGCGAAGAACGCCGCGAAGAGGAGGCCGATCTCTACCGCTTCGATCAGGTCGAAGCCGATCGTGACGAACGCCGTCAGCACGAACGTGGCCGCGTCCGACCGGGTCGAGCGCAGGATCTTGCGCACCGTCGTCGCCGAGATCATCCGGAACGAGGTCACCATCAGCACACCGGCCAAGGCGGACAACGGAATTGCCGCCACCGGCCCGGTCGCCAGGTACACGATGCCCAGCAACAGCACCGAATGGACGATCGCCGCCACCCGGGTGCGCGCACCGGAGCGCACGTTGACCGCGGTGCGGGCAATCGCTCCGGTGGCGGGCATTCCGCCGAAGAGGCCGGAGGCCACCGAGGCCAGCCCCTGCCCGACGAGCTCACGGTCGGGGTCATACGGACCCGTCGGGGACATGGTGGCCGCCACCCGGGCCGACAGCAACGACTCGATCGCCGCGAGGGCGGCGATGGCCAGCGCGGCACCGAGCAGTGTGCGCGCCGAACTGAGGTCGGCGTGCGGCATGACCGGCGCGGGCAGATGTGACGGCAGTGCCCCGATGCTGGCCACCGGGATGTGGAAGGCCACCACGATCACCGTGGCGGCGACGACGGCGGTCAGCGACTCCGGGATGCTGCGGTGCAGCCGGGGCAGGCCGAGCATCAGAACAGCGACCACGGCGACAACCGCCAAAGTCCGCCACGCCGAGGCCCATTCGGCGTGGGCGACGACGTTCCATGCCGCCACCAGGGTGCGCTGGCCGGCCGGGGCGGTGGTGCCGAACGCGGCCGGAACCTGCTGCAGGAAGATGATGGCGGCGATGCCGAGGGTGAAGCCCTCGATGACCGGCCACGGGATGAACGTCACCGCCCGTCCGAGACCGCAGATGCCCGCGGTCAACACGATCACGCCGGCCAGCACGGTCACCAGCGCCACGCTGCCGATCCCGTGCAGGGCGACGATCGGTGCCAGCACCACCGCCATCGCGCCCGTCGGCCCGGACACCTGGACGTGGGAGCCGCCGAATACCGCCGCGACCAGGCCGGCGATGACGGCGGTGATGAGCCCGGCGGCCGCACCGACCCCGGAGCTGATGCCGAACGCCAATGCCAGTGGCAGTGCCACGACGCCGACGGTGACCCCGGCCAGGATGTCGCGACGCCACGAGCGGGACAGGCCCGCGTAGTCACTGCGGTGGGGTAGCAGCCGGCTGATGGTACCCGCCGCTGTGGCGATCACTGTGGCCCGCCGATCGGCGGCAGCGCGGCGAACGCTTCGAGCTGTTGCTGCTGGGATTTGAGAGTGTCGGCCAGGAAGGAGCGGGCGATCACGAGCAGTTCGCGGATCGAGGGATGGGCCAACTCGTAGTAGACGGCGTTGCCGACCCGTTCGGCCCGGACCACCTGATGGCGTTTGAGCACGGCGAGATGCTGCGACAGCAGGGTGGGCTCGATGTCGGTGCCGGCGAGGATCTCGCTGACGGTGGTGGGTTGGGTATTGGCCGACAGGATCTCCAGGACCCGGATTCGGGCCGGGTGGGCCAGCGCCTTGAACAGGTTGGCCTTGATCTCGTAGAGCGGCCGTTCGGTTCCGCCGGGGACGGTGCTGGGCACGGCGGTCCTCCCTCGATGACTACTTGATGGATTGAACGATTCCTCAATCCACTGTAGCGGTGGTTGGCGGCGCAGCCAAAACCGGGAGCAGACTGGAGCCATGGACCCGGTGGCCGCGCTACGCGAGATCGCGTACTACAAGGACCGCGCACGGGAGGACTCCCGCCGCGTGATGGCCTACCGCAAGGCCGCCGACATCGTCGAAGCTCTCGACGAGACCGCACGCGACCGGCACGCCAAGGCCAACACCTGGCAGTCGATTCCCGGGATCGGACCCAAGACCGCCACCGTCATCGCACAGGCCGTCGCAGGCCAGATCCCCGACGCCCTCGCTGAATTACGTTCGGCTGCTGAGGATCTCGGTGGCGGACACATCAGGGAAGCGATCCGGGGCGATCTGCACTGCCATTCCAACTGGTCGGATGGCTCCGCCCCGATCGAGGAGATGATGGTCACCGCCGCGGCGCTGGGCCACGAGTACTGCGCCCTGACCGACCACTCGCCGCGGCTCAGGATCGCCAACGGGCTCTCGGCCGACCGCCTGCGCCGTCAGCTCGACATCATCGACGAACTGCGCGAGAAGGTGGCGCCTTTCCGGATCCTCACCGGCATCGAGGTCGACATCCTCGAGGACGGCACGCTCGACCAGGACCCCGAGCTGCTCGACCGCCTGGACATCGTCGTGGCCAGCGTGCACTCCAAACTCTCGATGGATGCCCCGTCGATGACGCGTCGCATGGTGCGCGCGGTGAGCAACTCCCGCGTCAACGTGCTCGGGCACTGCACCGGCCGACTGGTGACAGGCAGCCGCGGCTTCCGGCCCGAGTCGAAGTTCGATGCGGAGAGGGTGTTTCACGCCTGCCGCGAACACCGGACCGCCGTCGAGATCAACTCCCGCCCGGAACGCCGCGACCCGCCGACCCGGCTGCTGAACCTCGCTCTGGAGATCGGTTGCGAATTCTCCATCGACACCGACGCCCACGCGCCAGGCCAACTCGACTTCCTCGGCTACGGCGCACAGCGCGCGCTCGACGCCGACGTCCCCGCCGATCGGATCATCAACACCTGGTCGGCCGACAAGCTGGTCGGCTGGGCTCAGTCCGGCAGCTGAGGCATCTCCAAGCCGGGATCCCTGCCCACCAGCACGCCGCGGGTGACCGCCGAGTTGCCGTAACGGCGGCGCACGCGGTCGACTGCCGCATCGAGGTCGAGCAAGTCGGGCTGCGGCCCGTCGAGCGGCAACTCCAGCTGCTGAGCTCCGTCCCGATCGATGTTGGAGACCGCGAACCCGATCAAGGTGATACCCCGCTCGGCGATCACCGGTGCCGCCTGTCCGACCAGCGCTCGGGCTGTGGCCAGCACGGTTTCGGTCGACGCCGTCGCCCGCGGCATCGTGTGTGAGCGGGTGACCCGGTCGAAGTCGTCGAAGCGCAACCGCAGCACCACCGTCCGTCCCGTGCGCTGAGCCGCCCGCATCCGCCTGGTGATCCGGTCCACCAGACCGACGACCACCGCGTCGAGCTCGGCGGCCGGCATCCGCCGCCGGCCCAGGGCACGTTGGGCCCCCACCGACCGGCGCTGTCGGCCGGTCTGCACCCGCCGTCTGTCGATATTGCGCGACAGTGCGTAAAGCTGCCTACCCATCGCGCCGCCGACCAGTCCGGCCAGCATCGACTCACTGAGTTCGGCAACCTGGGCGACGGTGTAAATGCCATGCGACTGAAGCTTTTCCGCTGTCTTGGCGCCGACGCCCCACAGGCTGCGCACCGGCAGGGGATGCAGGAACTCGAGTTCGGCATCAGGCGGCACCAGCAGCAGCCCGTCCGGTTTGGCCTGCTGGCTGGCCACCTTCGCCAGGAACTTGGTGCGGGCGATGCCCACCGTGATGGGTAATCCGACGCGATCGCGAACCGCCTCGCGCAGCTGCGCCCCGATCTGCACCGGGTCACCGCTGAGCCGGCGGAGCCCGGAGACGTCGAGGAAGGCCTCGTCGACCGAGAGCGGCTCGACCATCGGGGTGATGTCGCGGAACACCTCGAACACGGCGTCGCTGGCGCGGCTATAGGCCGACATCCGTGGCGGGACGACGACGGCGGCCGGGCATAGCCGACGGGCCTGGCTGCCGCCCATCGCCGCCCGCACACCGAAGGCCTTGGCCTCGTAACTGGCGGCCAGCACCACGCCGCCGCCGACGATCACCGGGCGGCCGCGCAGCGTCGGGTCATCGCGCTGCTCCACCGATGCGTAGAACGCGTCGAGGTCAGCGTGCAGGATGGTCGCCAGACCAGTGGACACGAACATATGTTCATGACCTGGACGTCCGGCGGGGGCAGGCCATCCGGTGGCGGTGGCGGACCGGCATCGGGCGGCGGCGCGGCCACGGGCGGCGGGGCCGGAGCGATGCCATTGCTGGTGTTGATGGTGATGATCGAACCCGGGATGGTCTTGCCCTTCGGCGTGGTGCCGACGATCGACCCCTTGGACAAGTAGCTGTTGATCGGCGTGGGTAGGTCGGACACCTGGAAGCCGGCATCACGCAGACGCTTCTTCGCGGCGTCCAGACTCAGCCCGGTGATGCTGGGCACCTCACTGCCGGGGCCGCCGTCGACATAGCGGGGATCGTTGGGGGGCAGCGAGATCGGGCCGAAGTCCTCGGCGATCGGCTTCATCGCCGTGAACCACGTCCTGGCCGGCTCGTTGCCGCCGTAGAGGTTTCCGTAACCGCATTTGCGCAGCGGCCACGAGCACAGCCCACCCGGCTTGGGCGAGTCGTCGAAGATGTAGTTCGCGGCCGCGTACTGGTTGGTGAAGCCCAGGAACCCTGACGAGCGGTGCGACTCCGTCGTTCCGGTCTTGCCCGATATCGGCAGGCTCCAGCCCACTGATCCCGCCGAACTCGCGGCGGTGCCGCCGGTGGCGTCCTTGCTCAGCGCATTGGCCATCGTGTTGGCCAGCCCCGGCGGTACGACCTGTTCGCACTTCGCCGTTTCGACCGCGATCGGTTTTCCGCGCCGATCGAAGACCTCGGCGATAGGGCTTGGCGGGCACCACATTCCGCCCGAGGCCAAGGTGGCGGCCACATTGGACAGTTCGAGCGCGTTGAGCTGGAACGGGCCCAGCGTGAACGAGCCGAGGTTCTGCCGTTTGATGAAATCGGCCAGGCTTTCATTCTTCTCGGGATCGTAGGCACGGGCGGTGCCCGGCTCGGCGTAGGAGCGCAGCCCGAGCTTGACCGCCATGTCCACCGCCCGTGCCACGCCGACCTGCTGGATCAGCCGGGCGAACGCGGTGTTGGGCGACTGCGCCAGCGCGTCGGTGACGCTCATCGGCGTCCGATAGGCGCCCGCGTTCTTCACACACCAGGTGTCGGGCGGGCAGCCGGGGGTGCCGCTGGTTCCCAGCCCCTTGCCCTGGAACGTGGGCGGCACCTCGAGTTGGGCGTTGGTACCCATGCCCATCTCGAGTGCGGCGGCGGTGGTGAAGATCTTGAAGATCGAGCCGGCACCGTCTCCAGCCAACGAAAAGGGTTGTGGCTGAACGGTTTCACCGGCATCCAACCGCAGGCCGTAGCCTCGGTTGTCGCCCATGGCCAGCACCTTGTGGGAGTCCTGCCCCGGCCGGAGCACCGTCATCACGCTGGCCACGCCGTCCAGCGTCGGGTCGGCCACCGAATCGATCGCCTTCTTCACGCTGTTCTGCACCCGGGGGTCCAGCGTCGTCTTGATCAGGTACCCGTTGCGGGCGATGTCGTCCTTGCTGATCCCGGCCCTGGCCAGGTACTGCAGCACGTAGTCGCAGAAGAACCCGCGGTCGCCGGCTGCGATGCAGCCCTGCGGCAGGGTCGCGGGCTGCGGCAGGATTCCCAGCGGTTGTTCGCGGGCGGCCCGCAACTCGTCGGCCTTGTCGGGCAGGTTCTCGATCATGGTGTCGAGCACCAGGTTTCGGCGGGCCCGCGCGGCATCGGGATTAGTGTACGGGTTGAGCGCACTGGTCGACTGCACCATCCCGGCCAGCAGCGCGGCCTGCTGCCAGTTCAGGTCGGCGGCGTTGACGCCGAAGTAGGTCTTCGCGGCGTCCTGTACGCCGTAGGAGCCGTTGCCGAAGGAGACCAGGTTCAGATAGCGGGTGAGAATCTCCGGCTTGGACAGCACCTTGTCCAGGGCCAGCGCCATCCGGATCTCGCGCAGCTTGCGGGCCGGCGTGGTCTCGACGGCAGCTCGCCGCTCGGCATCGGTCTGGGCGTTGACCAGAAGGTTGTAGTTCTTGATGTACTGCTGCTCGATCGTCGAGCCGCCGCGGGTATCGAGATCGCCTTTCAAGTAACCGGCCAGACCGGTCAGAGTGCCCTGGATGTCGACGCCGTTGTGTTCGGCAAACCTCTTGTCCTCGATGGAGACGATCGCCAGTTTCATCGTGTCGGCGATCCGGTCGGTGGTGACCGGCCAGCGCCGCTGGGTGTAGATCCAGGCGATCGGATTGCCCGCGGCGTCCACCATGGTCGAGACGGTGGGAACTTCGCCTTCCATGAGTTGGGCCGAATCCTGGGTGGCCACATCGGAGGCGTTGTTGATCACCAGCCCGGCGCCACCGACGATCGGGAACAGCAGCCCGGCGACCAGTACACCGGCGAGCAGGCAGCATAGCGCCAGCAATCCGATGGTGGTTCCCCTGGTCGGCAACCCCGGTTGCTCCTCCGACATATCCGCCAGATTAGAGCCACCCGGAGGAGGATCCGTCCTCTTTACGAAGCAGTCGCTTTCGAAGTGACGTCTGTCATGCCTGGGTGGAGCCGTAGATGCTTGTCACCCAGACGTGCGCGACGGCGTCGAGAGCGGCGTCTTCGGGAAGGGTGGGCTGCTGGTCGCCCTGCGAGGCGAACACGACGCGCTCGTTCATCAGGTTCAATGCGGTCGCGAGGTCGCGCGCCGGGATGGTGTCGGGCGCCGCTCCCCGGGCCCGCTCGGCCTCGATCAGTTCGGCGGTGTGATCGATCCACGCCGTCATGAACCTCGACCACAGCTGGCGTAATTCGGGGCTCGACGCCATCGCGGTCAGCCCCGCAACCGCCACGTTGCGGTGTGGGCGCAACGCTGCGAAGAACGCGAAGATGCCGTTGCGCCAGAACAGTTCGGGATTGTCGGCGGCCTTCGGGCCGGCAGACTGCTGGGCTGCCGGGTCGGTGGCGGCGGTCATCCGCTCGAACAGCCGCACCAGCACGGCTTCCTTGGAGGCGAAGTAGAAGTAGAAGGTCGGCCGCGACAGACCCGCGCCCTTGGCGAGGTCGTCGACCGAGATCTCGCTGAACGGCCGCTGCTCGAGCATCCGTTCCAGCGTGTCCAGGATCGCCGATTCGCGTTCGTCGCCCGAGGGACGGGTGGCGCGGCGGCCCCGCGGACGGGACGGGCTTGCGGCGGTCACAGCGGTTACTTTACAGGGTGTTGAATTTATCGACATAGCGTTGACCTATTCAACACGGCGTTGATAGCGTGGCCGGATGACCGAACACGTCGATGTGGTGATCGTTGGTGCCGGGATCTCTGGAATCAGCGCCGCCTGGCATCTGAAGGACCGCTGCCCGGCCAAGACCTTCGTGGTGCTCGAACGCCGGACCGATCTCGGCGGCACCTGGGATCTGTTCAAGTACCCCGGCATCCGGTCGGACTCCGACATGTTCACCCTCGGCTTCCGGTTCAAGCCGTGGACGGACACCAAGGCGATCGCCGACGGTCCCTCGATCATGCGATACCTGCGGGAGACCGTGCGCGAGTACGGAATCGACCGCCACATCCGCTACGGCCAGCGGGTGGTCAGTGCCGAGTGGTCAACCGCCGACAACCAGTGGACCGTGCGAGTCGAGGCGGACGGTGAGCAGCGCGATATCACCTGCTCATTCCTGTTCGCCTGCAGCGGCTACTACAACTACGACGAGGGCTACTCGCCCGAGTTCCCCGGCGCCCAGGACTTCACCGGCACCATCGTGCACCCGCAACACTGGCCCGAGGACCTCGACTACACCGGCAAGCGGATCGTTGTTATCGGCAGCGGCGCCACCGCGGTGACTCTGATTCCCGCGCTTGCCAATTCGGGCGCCGCGCACGTGACGATGCTGCAGCGCTCACCGACCTACATCGGCGCGCTACCCGACGTCGACCCGTTCGCCAGCCGGGTCAGCAAGCTGCTGCCCGCCAAGCCGGCCTACGTGGTGAACCGGTGGAAGAGCATCCTGTTCCAGTCCGCCCAGTACCGGCTGGCCCGCCGCTTCCCCAACTTCATGCGCAAGCAATTGATGACCATGGCCCAGCGCCGGCTGCCGGCGGGCTACGACGTCGAGAAGCACTTCGGCCCCTCCTACAAGGTGTGGGACGAACGACTGTGCCTGGCCCCCAACGGCGATCTGTTCCGGACCATCCGCAAGGGCCACGCCGACGTGGTGACCGACACCATCGAGCGTTTCACCGAGACGGGCATCGCACTGAGCTCCGGGCAGGAACTGCCAGCCGACATCATCGTCACCGCAACGGGTTTGAACCTCCAGCTCTTCGGCGGGGCGGACATCCGCAAAGACGGGCAACCCCTGGACCTGACCACCACCATGGCCTACAAGGGCATGATGCTCTCCGGTGTGCCGAACATGGCCTTCACGATCGGCTACACCAACGCATCGTGGACCCTCAAAGCCGACCTGGTCTCCGAATTCGTCTGCCGCGTACTCAATCACATGGACGCGGGCGGATACGACCACGTCGAACCCGCGAGCCCGGATGCCGGCGTCGACGAACGCCCATTGCTGGACTTCACCCCCGGTTACGTGCTGCGTGCGCTGGACCGGCTGCCCAAGGCCGGCTCGCGGGCGCCGTGGCGGCTCAAGCAGAACTATCTGCTGGACCTTCGGCTGATCCGGCACGGCAAGGTCGACGACGAGGCGCTGCAGTTCTCCAAACAGCGAGCAGCGGTTGGGGTTTAGTCGTTCGTGACGACGACGATCCCGTCGTCATCGCTGTAGGCCAGCTCGCCCGGGGTGAAGGTGACACCGCCGAAACTCACGGGCACATCACGCTCGCCGGCACCGGTCTTGGAGCTCTTGCGGGGATTGGTGCCCAGCGCCTTGATGCCGATGTCGAGGGTGCGCAGCGTCGCGGCGTCACGCACCGCGCCGTGCACGACCAGACCGGCCCAGCCGTTGGAGCGCGCCAACTCGGCGATGATGTCGCCGACCAGAGCGGCGTGCACCGAGGCCTCACCGTCGATGACCAGCACGCGCCCCTCGCCGGGTTCACTCAGCACCGACTTGAGCAGGGCGTTGTCCTGAAAGCAGCGCACCGTGCTGATCGGCCCGGCGAATTCGCTTCGCCCACCGAACTGACGGAACTGGACATCGCAGCTGCGGACGTCGGGCCCGATGTCGTCGACGAGATCGGCAGTCGGGCGGAAGGCGACGGTCATGCGCGCCGCCTCATTCGTCGGAGGCGTGACGCCGGCGCCGAATGAGCAATGCGAGCAGGACGGCCACGGCGAATGCCACCGCGAACGGCAGCGGCGACCGGCCGGTGTCCGGGACGGCCGGCGTCGACGGCTTCGACAGCGGGCTGGCGGCCTGCTCCACCGACGACTTCGCGTTGGCGGCGGCCTCCCGGGCAGCCTCGGCCAGCGGCGGGGACCCGTTGCCGGCTGCCAGCGCCGCGTGGGTGGCCGGAGCGTCGAGCGCGGGCGGTGGCACGGCCGCGTCCAGCGCAGGCGGGGGGACCTTCTTGGCGGGTGCCTTCTTGGCCGGCGCCTTTTTGGTGGGGGCCTTCTTCACCGGTGCCTTTTTGGCGGGTGCCTTTTTGGCCGGAGCCTTCTTCGCGACGACCTCCTCGGGCTGTTGCGGCTCCGGCGGCGTGGTACCACCCTCGTCGGGCTGGTCCTGAGCTTCTGCCATCGGGCTGCTCCTTTGCAGTGTCTTCTCACCTACGCCAAGCGGTACCCATCATGCCAGCGGCTGCAGAAGGGCCGCCCGGCTAACCGGCAACCGACAGGGCCGCGCCCAGTGTCAGGGCAACGACCATCAAGGCGATCTCGCGTTGTGCCCGGCCCCGCGACTGCGTCGCCGTCATCCGGTGAGCCTGCGCAGCGGGCACCCAACCGATCCTGTTCAACCAGCCCAACAGCAGCAGCAGTGCCGCCACGAGGGCCTTGGCCAGCACCAGCCGGCCGTAACCCGTGCTCACCAGCGCACCCGGGCCCGGCACGGTGACCAGCGCGCCGAGCGTGCCGGCCGCCAGCAGCGCCGCCACGCACACCAGCGCCAACCCGGAGAACCGCGGCAGTACTCGGGCCCAGTGACCCCGATGCTCGACGGTCAGTGCGATCGCGGCCAGGCCGCCGCACCACAGTGCCGCGGCAAGGATGTGCACGACGATCGCCAACGCCCCCACGGTGCTGTCGGCCAGATGCCCGGACACTGCGCGGGCCCCGAGGCCGATCGCGACGGCCGCGGTGACGACGATGCGCCCCGCGGCCTGACCCGGCACGATCACAGTGGCGAGTATCGCTGCGGCCGCGCAGACCAGGCTGATCACGCCGGCCCGCCCGGCGATCGTGGTGGCGAACTCCGAGGCGGTGGACAGCCGCAGCCGGGACAGCGGCACGTCGGCGGCCTGTGCCGCCGACATCGCCAACCGGACCGCTTCGGCCAGCAGCCACGCCACGCTCACCGTCAGCAGCGGACCGGTGGTAGCGCGGAATGTGCCCGCCCGGTGGCGCACGTCGTCGAGTGCGGGCAGCACAGCCAGCCCCAGCGCGACGACGGCGGCCCCGTCAGCGACCGCCCGGACCGCCGACTGCGCGGGAGCGGCCTGGCCGCCGGCCAGCAGCCAGGCCAGCGCCCACGCCAGGGTGGCGGCGAGCGCCACGCCGCCCAGCAGGTGTCGGCCGGTCGGTGTCACGCCCGGCGTCGCAACGCCCACGCCGCGCCGGCGGCGATCAGTAGCGCGGCCCCGGCCAGGAACGGCCACACCGGCAGGCCCCCGTCCGACGATCCGGCGGCCGAGGCCGACGGGCCCGGAGTGCCCGCCCCGGCGGTCGTCAGCGTGAACGACCACGAGCCGGACACGACGTGGCCGTCGGCCGAGGTGACCCGGTAGTTCACCGTGTAGACGCCCGCGGGCCCGAGCGGACGCACCGCGACGCCGACGGTGGCCCCCTGAACCTGGGGCGCTCCGTCTGACCAGAGGTTGCCGTCCGGCCCCACTACCGTCATCGCGGCGAAGTCGGCCTGCAACTGCTCGTTGAAGGTGGCGGTGACCCGGCTCGGGCCGGCGGCGACCGACGCGTCGGGGGCGGGATCTGCCGCCACCCGCACGGCGTGCGCCCAGGCCACGCCGGTCCCGCTGACCGCCATGACGGCGATCAGCAGGACCGTTGCGAGCAGCTTCCTCACGTCCGGCGCCGTGCGAGTGCGACGCCGACGCCGATCGCGCCGACCAGCAGGGCACCGCCGGCCAGGGCCCTGGCGGTGTTGTCCGGTGCGGCGGCCGGTGCGGCGGCAGGGGCGGCGCTGACCGACGGCGCGGCCGACGCGGGTGGTGCGGTCGGTGTCGCGTGGTGTTCCTCGGCCTCGTGGGGTCCGGCGGCCAGCGTCAACGTCGGTACGGGGAATTCGGGTTCCTCGCCGTTGGCCAGCGGTGGCTGATCCCAGTGCACTGTGGTGCCGTCGGCATAGGTCTGCACCACCGGGAACGTCACCGAGTCGGCGTCGGGTAGCTGCACGGAGATCGGGAACAGTTCGAACTGCTGGGCCCCGATGCCCGCATTGGGTGTCGCGGTGAACGTGACGGAGCTGTATGCGCCAGCTGCGTTGCGGTCGAGTTTTGCCGTCCAGCCGGGCAGCACGTCGGTGCTCGCCGATGCGACGTTCGGCAGGGTGATCGTGACTTGCGTTGTGGCAGAGCCTTTTTCCGACTCATTGGGCACCTGGAAGGTGACCAGTGCGTCGTCGCCCCGGATGGCATGATCGGACTCGACGTGGACGTGGGCGCCCGCGCCGGCCGCGCAGATCCAGGCCCCGAGGGTCAGGGTGGCGGTAACCGCGGCCGTGGTGAGGGCGCGCGGCACCAGCTGGTGGTTGGTCTTCATGGAGTTGTGCTTTCTGTTGTCGAAGTTTCGCTGATTCGGGTCAACGCCAGGCAGGCGGTCCTCGATGCGAAATCGACACGGCGACAATGAGTCTGGATTGCAACGGGTGATCGGCGGGGTCCGGGGCCAGCGGCTGGCGCACCATCGGCAGGCAGCTGGGGCGCCCGCCGGGAGCCGTCAGCACACTCGACAGCGTCCGATACAGCCGCTCGGCGCCGGCCAGCAGCAGCCCAGCGGCCACCACGGCGATCAGGTGCGCCGACAGCATCGCTCCGCTGGGCGACCCGCCGTGCACATGGCCCGCCGCGGCCAGGATGAGGTGACCGAGGACCTGCCCCAGCGCCAGCACGCCGACCAGGACCGCGGGTTCACCGGCGCGCCGCACCGAGCCGGCCAGGCCACCGACACCGGCCGAGGCAAGCAGCAACAACGCCAGGGCAGCACCGGAAACCGTCGCTCCGGCGGCGCCGTGCGCGGTCACCGCGAGCACAGCCGTCAGCGATCCGACCGCCATCCCGCGCAACGCGTCGGGATCGGTGGACCGGGTGCGCATCGGGGTCAGAGCACGCCGAGGCGAGCCATCAGGTCGGCGTCGATGCCGTCGAGCTGTTCGGAGATCGCGGCATGGGCTTCCCGGCGTCGTGGGCCCGGCATGTTCTCGGCCGCCGTCACCGCCGCCGACAGCGAGCTCAGGCGCTCGGTCATCGCGGCGACGAACTGCTTGGTCTCGGCGTCTTTGGGCTTCCTGTCGGCCACCGCACGCAGCGAGCTTTCCGCCCCGGCGATCCGCGCGGACAGCTGCCCGCCCTGCCCGGAGAATTGGCCGAGCTGGCTCAGCGGGACACCGAGCCGGTCTGCGCGACGCTCGTCGATGACCCCGCGGGCGGCGATGGCGGCGCGGTAGGCGATCGGCACCACGACCGGGGCCAACAGGCGCGAAACCGTCAGCGCCCGGCGGATCCGGGTGGGGGACAGAAGTTTGCCCTCGCGGACGGCCTTCAGCTCCGCCTCGGCAACCTTCACCGCCGCCCGGTCGGAGTCCTTGGCCGCCTTCAGCTGAGCCTTGATCGCCCTGTTCTCGGCCCGCTCGGTGGCCT
This sequence comes from Mycobacterium sp. DL592, assembly GCF_011694515.1. Taxonomy (NCBI): domain Bacteria; kingdom Bacillati; phylum Actinomycetota; class Actinomycetes; order Mycobacteriales; family Mycobacteriaceae; genus Mycobacterium; species Mycobacterium sp. DL592. Next base: position 27,361 of record NZ_CP050192.1, read on the forward strand.
TGATGCGCTTGGCCTCGTTCTTGGCGCCGAGCCGGGCTTCCAGCTTGGCGCGGGCCTTGATCGCGCGGGCCTCCGCACGACGGGTGGCACGGCTTTTGCGCTTGGTGAACAGGCCCATCCCTGCTGCCTCCCGGGTAGGTCGTCGGCGATCGGCGAGGTGGGCTCGCGACCAGGTGTTCCCACCCTATCGCCCGGCCCAAGGCGGCAGATCACGACCTGCGCCTATGCCACAATGATCGGGACGCTTCCGACCCGGCGCACCCTATGCGCCGCTAACTCGAGGAACCCTGTGAACCGGTCGTCCGTGAGGGCCGCTGCGATTAGCTGGATGATCGCCGGCGGTGTGTTCTACGGCGGTGCGGGCACGCTGGCGGCGGTACCGGCCGCTGCAGAGCCTGGCACGGTTCATAACGGGCCGACGACCGCCGACACCGACGAAGGCGAGGCCAGCAACGGCCAGGGCGCGACCGACGTCGGGGGCCATCGCGATCGTCGGCCGGGCGGCCGCCACGGCAGCCCACCCGCGCCCGGCGACACCGCCGTGCCGGGTGACGACACCGGCCCGAGCCAGGTTGCCGGCCGTCCCGGAGCACACCGCTATCCGCGGGCCAACCAGCTGCCGGGACCCCCGAACCAACCGGGCGACAACGTGGGCTACCCGGGCAGCGAGGTCCCCGGATTCCCTGAGGATCCGGACTACCCGAACTGGCCCTGGCCGTGGCCGCCGTGCCACGACCCCGGAAACGGCGGGAACGACGGAAGCGTGGGATCGCCGGCACCCAGCGTCGGCATCGCCCGCCCGCCGCAGAGCGCGGGCGGCGGAAGTGGCGGCGGGATCGGCTTTCCGCCGGTCACGGTCCCGAAGGTCCCCGGGGTCCCCTCGGAGCCCACTCCCGTCAGCGCCGGCGGCGAGCAGGCCCCGCCGGTGCCCACCGGTGAGCCGGCCCCGCTCGAGATGCCCCCGGTGATCGGGCTGCCCCCGGTCTTCGAAGCCCCGCTGCGCCCCATCGGTGGACCCAACTCGAGCGCCCCGGCCGAATCCGGCCCGGGCCGCGCAAATCCGGCCAAGGAACCCACCGCCGGGCGGGAGCGACTGCCCGCCAGCGCCGGCAGCGGTACAGAAGCACCGCCGTCGTTTAGGGTGGGCTATCCCGAGTACCTTCGGGAGGCCAAAATTGGGGAGGTCGCCGCGCTGGCGCTGCCGGGATTCGCCGGCCTCCTCGCCCTGACGGCCCTTGGTGGTGTCTTCGGATACCGCCAAGCCAAGGCCGGGCACGGAGTGCGGGCCGCAGGCACCGCACGGTTCCTGCGCTAACGGTAGGTAAGGGCGTCCAGACCCGCAGCCGACTGGGAAGGGGTTCAGATGTCGGCCAGTCGCCAAGTGACCAAGGCGGTGAACGACGTCCTGGACCTGGCTCCCCGGCACGGCGAAGTCTCGCTGGTCCGCCTGGTGGCGGCCGTCAGCAAGCAGCAGGGCAGGCCCATCGAGATCACCATGGCCGATCTGCCGCCCGGGGTGTGCGGCCAGTGGCGCCAGTACGCCGACCACGACGTATTCCTGATCCAGCACGGCCTGCCGACCTGGGACCGCACCCTGGCCCACGAACTGGGCCACCTGGTCCTGGGCCACTACGGCATACCCGTCACCGAAGCGGCCCGCGACGTGGCCGAAGTGGCCAGCGACGACCTGATCGGCTACATGCTCAACCAGCGCACCGGGTGCATGGGCCCCAGCGGCGAGGACGCCGAGCAGGAGGCCGAGGACTTCGCGGCGCTTCTGCTCTACCGGCTCGGCCGGCTCCCGTCGGACCGGTCCTCGATCGTGCAAGTCCGCCTCGGAGAGGCGTTTGGTTGATCGTCTGGGTGATCGCCGGTCTCCTGGGGATGGCCACCGGCCTGCGTATCGGGTGGGCATTGGTCAACAAGCAGTCGGTCGTCAGCACCGCGATGATCGTCGCGCTCGGCAGCCTGGCCCTGGTCGCCGCCCTGAACTGGCCCCCGCTGACGCTGTTGCTCGACACCACCCTGCACTGGGCGAACATCTCGATCGGGCTGAGCCAGGTGGCGCTGATCGCCTGCGCCGCCGGGAGCTGCGTCATGATCACCACGGTCGCCTCCAGCCGGAGCCCGGCGGTCGCCCGGCGCATCGCGATCGTCCAATACCTGATCGCCGCGGTGATCGCGGCCGTCACCCTGGTGCTGTTCTTCGCCGGTGGCGAGCAGCCCGAGATGGCCCCGCAGGAGTACCTGAGCCGCAACCTCGGCTCCTCGAAGACCTCGCTGCCGTGGCTGTTGCCGCTGCTCTACGTGTTGCTCGCGTTGACGCTTGTGCTGTGGGCGGGAATGCGGCACTCCAACCGCACCCGGCGGGGCCGGGCATTGTTCGTGTTCACCGTCGGCATCGCGCTGATCGTCGCGGCCAGCGCGTTCTTCCTGATTCGCGCAGTGGGTAGCACCCAACTGGTCGGGGTGGGCACGGCCGCCACGCTGCTGGGTGCGGCGATGGCGATCGTCGCGGCCGGATCGCTGTTGCCGGCCATCGAGGACTGGTTCGGCGGGCGGCGTGAACTCAAGCTGATCGATCCGCTGCTGCAGGAACTGGAACGCCGCCAGCCTGACGTCGGCATCGGTGAGCGCCCGCGCGGCCCGCTGGTCTTCCGGGTCGCCGAACGGCTGTCACTGATCTCCGATGCGCTCTATCTCGAGGCCACCGTCGCCCAACGGGCGCACGCCGGCCGAAGCGACCACACCGCACTGGACGTACTGACCGATGCGCAGCGGCCCACCGTCAGCCCGACCGAGCAGGCAGCCGCAATCGCGGCGTGGATCGGGGCAGGGCGGGACACCCCGCGGGTGGCCAATCCGGCCGTCAAGGGTGAGTTTCCCGGTCTGGAATGGCTGCGGCAGCCAGAGAACTACTCGGACCGGGAATGGATCCTGGAGATCGCCCGCCAATACAGCGTGCTGACGAAGCTCAAGACCGCCTGAACAGCGTTTCGATGTTGCCGCGACTCCAGCGAGGGGAGTGCCGGGCTAATCGTCGAGGTGCTCCTGGCGGCGCAGTTCGTCGACCTTGTGGACGATGTCCTGCTGAGCCTCGGGGGACAGTCCGACCGTCCGTGCGGCAATCCGGCGCACACCCTCGTCACGCATGTTCGCGAGCCACGTCAGCTCCTTGTCGAGCTTCTCGTAGTACTCATCGTCGGTGAAGTACGCCGGCTTGATCCGGAAGAAGTTGGCAAGCGCCGTCATCGTGGTCGACGACGGATTGGTCCGGTTGCCTGAGCGCAGCTGCGACAGGTACGGGGCCGACATCGTGACGCCTTCAGCCTTGAGCGCGGCGATCACTTCGGCGGAGGTATGAGGGCCGCGGCCGGGCGGATACACCGTGTCGAACAGGCGATTCAGGCGCGCGGCGAACGTCGTGCTCATCTCATTGACCTCCACATGCATAGAAGAGCGATCGTTTCCGTAGGCTTATTTGCTGATCATCGTAGCGACACATGTGCCGACAACCAAGTGCAAACTATCGCATAATTGACGCGGGCGGTCATTTTTGACCTCTGGGCAAACTTTTCTATGCGTCCGCGGCACCGCCGGCGCGGCCATCCCCGAATGGCGTTAGGCAAAGAATGCGGTGGTCGGGACGGGTCTGGCTCAGCATTGGGCCCGCCACCGGCCCGGGAGATACCGCCGGTACTGCTGGGCAACCACCTACGGAATCAGTTGCGGTCAATATTCGCTTTGCTGCGCTCAATTGTCGGGCTGCGGCGAGGTGGCCGGGGCGCCGTTCTGACGCCTGGCACGCCAGAACCGCAGCCCGCCGGCCCCAATGGCGGCCAGGGCCACCGCGGCGGTCGCGGTAATCGCGACCGTGCGCCAGCCCAGCGCGGCATCGAACAGCATCCAGAGGCCGAACAGCAGGAAGAGCAGGCTGGCCATCACGTGCAGGAGCCGTTCGGGCAGGCGGCGATGCAGTAGACGGCCCGCGGCGATCGCCACGCCGTCGGCGAGCACCATGCCCACGGTCGCGCCGATCCACACTCCGGCCCAGTTGTAGTCGCTTGCCAGTGCGACCGTGGCCAGCATCGTCTTATCGCCGAGCTCGGCCAGGACGAACGAGGACACCACCGCCAGAACAACGAACCGCGGCTCGGCCGGTGGCGGGGCGGTGTCGGGATCCTCGTCGTCGGCGGACGTCTCGCGCCAGGTCCACCACGCGAACCCCAGGAATGCGATTGCGGCGGCGAAAGCGATCGGACGCTCGGGCAGCGTCAGCCCGAGGAAATGGCCGATTGTCACCGACACGCCGTGCACCAGGAATGCCGCGATACCGACGCCGCTCAGCACCACCCACCAGCGATGGCGCAGCGCATAGGTCATGGTGATCAGCTGGGACTTGTCGCCGAGCTCGGCGAGGAAAACCACTCCGAGGCTGACCAGAGCTGCGGTGAGCATCTGCCACGACCTTCCGACACGCTGCCCGTGGCTGCGCGTACACGGGCCGCCGGGCATCCGGTCGAAGGTCTCACCCACCGGACCAGAGATCCGGTTCGCCGGCCGGGCTTTCGCCAGTATGTCGACTCGACGATTGGGGGCTACTCCCCTTCGCTGACGCGTCCAACGCTAGCGACCCTGATCAGGGCGCGCTAGCCGGAGAGCGATGTTCGGGTGGCCGTAACCCGAGATGTCGAGTTACCGAATCCTGCTATGCCGCAAGCAACATTGCCAGGATTGCGGTGTCCGGATGGCTGATCGGGTCGACACCGACCCGGCTCACCATGCTGGTGATGGTGCCGTCGGACTCGGCCTCGACCCAGGCGGCCCGATGCTCGAGCCCCAGATGTGGCAGCCCGGGCAGCAGCACGCATCCTGACGCGGCACCGGAACATTCGGGCAGCGACGGTGTGGTCTCCGACGGCGGGTGCAGCATCAGCAGGGCGGGGGGCTGCCGGTCGGCGAAATGCCCTGGCGGAACGGCTGATTCGCCCACCACCGTGCCCTCGGCGAGCACCAGGCCGACGGTACCTGGCTGGGGTTTGTCGGGAAGCTCTTCCCGGACGCCGAAAATCGTTGTGGTGGAGAGCAATCCGGGCAATGACGCCACTCGCACCGCGACCATCAGGAGTTGCGCCCATTCCTTGGTCGAGTTCGGCCACCGGCCTGAGACGACAAAGCCCTTGAGGGCACCACGAGAATGAAAGGGGGCGACTTCAACTGCGGGCCCGGATCCTATATCCATCTCGCCTCCGCGACACTTCAGTACTTCTTCGTGCGACACGACAGCGGGTCGGTTCGGATCAGGATGAGGCACCGTGCGGTTGGCACGCAAGAGGACACGAGTGCTAACGGCGCGTGAACTGAATCTGTCGGGCCGGATCGCGGATTTCAGAACAGGACGATGAGGGCCAGAATCCCGAGCAGAACCAGCGCGATCAGTCCAGCGCGCATCGCGGCCATCATGTACGAGCGGTTGCATGTCGACGACGATGCGTACCACTGCGATGGCTGCGGAGTGGACCGCGGCCCCACTGACTGCGACGCCATCAAACCGTCCTGACCTGTGTGTTCAACTACCGCACTCGGTGAAATTTGTCACAGCACCAAGTGTGAGCGCGATCATAACCCCTCTTGTAGCCGGAGGAAAATCCGCCGGGCGAAGTGCCCGCGGGCCAAGGATCGCGGTGAGCAAAACACGCTGATTGGTCCGGCTTGTCAGTGGGTATTGAGTTGGTCAGCGCAGACGGCCCACATGGTGGTCGGCGTGTCGCGCGGCGCGTCGCGGTCCTACCCCGCGCACTTAGGGCACCAACGGATTTCGCTCGACCATGATCAACCTGTTGATCGCGCCTCTAAGTGGCCCCTTGGTTATCCACAAGCTGCTCACCTTCGCACGCCCGCATAGTGCGCTAAGTGGCACTATGCTCGCCCCGAGCCTTGTGGATAAACCTGTGGAAACTGTGGATAGCCCGAGGATTGCTGTGGCGGTGCAGCGGCCGAAGCGGCACTGCGTGCCAGAATCGGCGGCCAATCGACTGCGGAATCCGCAGGCAGTTCTTGGCTCGGGTCAAGCGGAGGCCATCACAGGTCGCTTCGCCACCGCGCGCCGCCGTCCTCGCTAGGCTGGTCCGGTGATTCAGGTGTGTTCCCAATGCGGGACGCGGTGGAATGTGCGCGACCGGCAGCGTGCCTGGTGCCCGCGCTGCAACGGTGCGCTGCTGGCACCGAGTACCCCGCCGGACCCGCGCTGGGATCCACGTGCGGCGACGCAGCCGCCGACACGCCCGCCGACACAGCAGGGCAACACGCCGCGTCTGCCCTCCGGATTCCGTTGGATCGCCGTCCGTCCCGGCCCGCCGCCACCGCCGCGGTGGCGACGCCGGCCGCTCGGCCCGACCCCACGCTATTTCACGATCCCGCGATGGGGCCTGTACGACCAGCTCGCGCCGCAGGCCGCCGACGAGCAGACCGCCGCCAGGCGTGGCCCCGCACCGACGACGATCCGGGCCGCGCTGCTGTCGGTCGCCACGATCTTCGGCCTGGCCGCCGCCGTCCACATCGTTCGTTACGTGCTGCTGCTGATCAACCGCACCTCGCTGCTGCCCCCACTCGTGGCCGGCGGCGCGCTGTGGCTGGGCGTGCTGGTCAGTCTCGCCGCGATCGTGGCGGTGATCCTGGCCGCGGTCGTCATGACGTCGTGGCTGATCGCCCGGCGGTCGGCGGTCTACCAGTTCCGCGGCCAGGAGGACCCCCGCCCGGCGTGGCAGTTGTGGGCCGGGTGCCTGGTGCCCGTCGTCAATCTGGTCTGGGCGCCCATCTTCGTGCTGGAACTCGCCCACGCCGAGGACTCACATGCCCGGCTGCGCCCACCGATCACCGCCTGGTGGATTGCATGGCTGTTCTCCACCGGCATCTCGATCTTCGGTATCGCGACGAGCTTCACGACAGAGCCGCAGGGCATCGCGGACAACACCGTCACGGTGATCATCGCCTACCTGGTCGGGCTCGCCACCGTCGTGCTGCTGTGGCGGGTGTTCGACGGTTTCGTCCGCAAGCCGGTCGAGCGGCCCCTGCACCGATGGGTGATCGTCGCCGACGACCAGCCCGCCCCCACCGAATCCGCCGCTGCGGTTGAGTCGGACCGACAGGAACCGGCAGCATAGGGCTATGACGACGGCCGACGGCGCCATCGGCGGGCACCCTTTCGTGGTCGCCCACCGGGGTGCGTCGGCCGATCGCCCCGAGCACACCCTGGCCGCCTACGAGTTGGCGCTGCAGGAAGGTGCCGACGGTGTCGAGTGCGATGTCCGGCTGACCCGCGACGGTCACCTGGTCTGTGTCCACGACCGTCGCGTCGATCGCACCTCGACCGGGAGCGGCCTGGTCAGCGAGATGACGCTGGCCGAGTTGAAGCGGCTGGACTGGGGCGCCTGGCACAGCAGCTGGCGCGCCGACGGCAGCCTCGGGGACACCGGCCTGCTCACCCTCGACGACCTGGTTCGTCTGGTCCTGGACTGGAACCGGCCGGTCAAGCTCTTCATCGAGACCAAGCACCCGGTGCGCTACGGCGCACTGGTGGAGAGCAAGGTGCTGGCCCTGCTGCACCGCTACGGCATCGCCGCACCGCTGTCGGCGGACCTGTCGCGCGCCGTGGTGATGTCGTTCTCGGCCGCCGCGGTGTGGCGCATCCGCAGGGCGGCGCCTCTGCTGCCGACGGTGCTGCTCGGTGAGACGTCGCGTTACCTGGGCGGCAGCGCCGCCACCACCGTCGGTGCCACCGCCGTCGGCCCCTCGATCGCCACCTTGCGGGAGCATCCCGAGCTCGTCGACCGGGCAGCGGCGCAGGGCCGTGCGATGTACTGCTGGACCGTCGACCACTACGAGGACGTCGGCTACTGCCGCGACCTCGGTGTCGGCTGGATCGCGACGAACCACCCGGGCCGTACGAAGGCCTGGCTGCAGAACGGGCTGACCGTCCCGGGCCCCGACTAGGGCTGGGCGTCGAGGACCTGCTGCGGGATCGCCGCGTCGGTGCGCAGCGCGTCGAACAACTGTTGCGCGGCAGCGGAATCCCACACCACGACCGAACCGGACTCGTTGCCGGTGAACTCGCCGATCGGCACCGTCAGCGTCGTCGTCGACCCGTGCAGTGCCCACCCCAGCCGGGCCAGATCCCAGACGTGGTCGCCGTCGTCGACGGTCAGTGACGCCACCGCGGCGTGCGGTACCGAATACCAGCGCCACGGGTTGAGCCACACCGCCGGGCTGGTGGCCCGATGCAGCAGGGCGGACATGAACTCGCGCTGGTGGATCATTCGGTCCAGGTCGGCGCGCGGGGTGGCCCGGCTGCGGACGTAGCCGAGCGCGTTGCGACCGTCGAGCGTCTGACAGCCGCCCGGCAGCTCGATACCGGCCAGCGGGTCGCTGATCGGCTCGGCGGGGCACACCTGCACGCCACCGAGGGCGTCGACCAGGCTCGCGAACCCGCCGAAGCCGACTTCGGCGTAGTGGTCGAGATGCAGCCCGGTGGCCTGCTCGACGGTCTGTGCCAACAGTGGCGCCCCGCCCTCGGCGAAGGCGGCGTTGATCTTGTCCTGGCCGTAGCCGGGGATCTGGACGTAGGAGTCGCGCGGGATCGACACCATCGTGGTGGGCGCTGCCGACCCCAGCGCGGGGATGTGCACCACCAGGATGGTGTCGGTGCGGCCGTTACCGAGGTCGCCGCCGGTGGCCAGTTCGGCTTGTTGTTCGGGGGTCAGCCCTTCGCGGCTGTCGGAGCCGACGAGCAGCCAGGTGGTCCCCGCGCCGGCCGCGGGCCGGTCGGTGTAGGCACTGAACACCGGGATGTGACGCAGGGTCGAGTTGATCCACACCGCCGTCCCCACCAGTGCGGTGACCGCTACCAGCAGCAGCACCGT
>NZ_CP050192.1:36378-183439 GCF_011694515.1 Mycobacterium sp. DL592
GCGGCGGTGGCGGCGCGGGCCGTGGGATGGGCGTGGTGGGCTGATCCGGCACGGGCCGGTTCGGCCAGTCGTCGCTCACCGCTGTCAATTTACGTGGCTGGTCTACTTCAACCAGCCAAGCTGGCCGGCCAACAGGGCGTAGCCGACGAATGCGACGGTGTCGATGACGCCGTGGGCGATGACCAGCGGCCACAGCCGCCCGGTGCGGGTCCAGGTGTAGCCGAACACCAGACCCATCACGAGATTGCCGAGTCCTGCGCCGAAGCCCTGGTAGAGGTGGTAGGTCCCGCGCAGCACGCTGGTGGCCAGGATCGCCCGGTTCTCGGTCAGGCCCAGTTGCTTGAGCCGCGTGATGAGGTAGCCGACGACCACGACTTCCTCGGCGAATCCGTTGGCGAACGCAGCCAGGATCAGGACCGGGATGCGCCACCAGCTGCTGTGCAGTGCTGAGGGCTCCACCTCGGCGTTCATCCCCAGCCAGCGCGCCGCGAGGTAGAACAGCAGCCCCGGTATACCGATCAGGGCGGCCAGACCGAGGCCGCCGAGAACGTCGGCGCGCCAGCGCAGCCTGCCGAGCCCGAGCCGGGCCGGGGTGATGCCCCCGCGCCACAGCAGATACAGGGCCAGCGCTCCCCAGGCGACGAGCTGGGCGATCGTCGCGAGGTTCAGTCCGAGGTTGATCAGGTCGTAGCGGGACAGGTTCTCGTTGAGCCGGACCCGGCGCCCAGCCAGACCCGACAGCACCGCGTCAATCAGTTGCAGGACCGCGATCGCCGCGCTCACCCCGAAGCTGACGGCCAGCATGACGCCGACCTCGATCTTGAGCCCCCGCCGCCGGCTCTCGTCCGATTCGTCGGGGGGCGCGCTCACCCCGTCACGGTAACGGCCCTAGATGCGGCGTGCCCTCAGCCCGTTGCCGAACGGGCAGCCCATCAGGAGGCGGATCGCCCGCCCCAGCCCGCCGACGTCGTGCACCGGAGCGGGAAACGGCAGGCGCACGTCGTGGTCGCCGTCGGCGCTTTCCACCCGCAGCCGCACGCCGTACCGGTCCAGGCCGAGGGGGCGGACCTGGCCGCGGCGCAACGGCGCGGGCAACTTGCCTGCCAGCCGGGCGAGTACCTCGGGATGGTCGTTGTCCAGGTGCTGCAGCCACGCCGCCTCGAACTCGCAGAACGGGTCGGGCCGGGCGGCCAGCAGGTCAGCGACGCCGACCGGTTCGGCGCCGGTGGCGTCGGCGACGACGACCGATTCCACGCCGAGCAGCAGCAGGGTCTGCCCGGAACCGATGTCGAGCAGGGCGGGGTCGGGGTGCGCGCTGGCGATCACGTCGACGAGCTCCCGCACGGCGTGTGCCGGTACCGGGTGGACGCGGCCGCTCACCCAGACCAGCGACCGCACCGGCTCGCGAAGCGGTAGGGGCGCATAGTCGGTGAGTTCGAGGACGGCGGCCACCCCGTCGGTGCGGGCGTTGCAGGCGGCGTGGGCCATCGCAGAGTCACTGGGCACGCTCAGCGCGAAGGATCCGTCGGCCAGCAAGTGATGGATCGGCGCGGCAGTCGGCGGCACCGAGTCGGAGGCCAGCATCGCGCCGGCGGCACGCGCGCAGGCGCTGCGCACCCGTTCGGCGGTGGACGGTATTGAGAGCGTCGCTGAGGTCATCGAGCACCTTCCGATAGTGAGGTAAGCCTAAGTTAACTTCGACGCGCGAGCGGCGCAAGGCCTACCCGCGCTGTGACCGGATAGGGTTGAGGCGTGGTGCGCATCGCCTTCCTCGGTCCCGAGGGGACGTTCACCGAAGCGGCGCTGCTGAAGATGATCGCCACCGGCGTGGTTCCGGGTGGCAGTGACGTTCAGCCGCAACCCGAGGACAGCACACCCGCAGCGCTGGCGGCGGTCCGTTCCGGCGCGGCGGATTTCGCGTGCGTGCCGATCGAGAACTCCATCGAGGGCAGCGTGCTGCCGACCCTCGACAGCCTCGCCACCGGTTCGCCGCTGCAGATCTACGCCGAGCTGACCCTCGACGTCGCGTTCAGCATCGTCGTGGCCGACGGCGTCCGCGCCGAGAGCGTGCGCACCGTGGCAGCCTTCCCGGTGGCCGCCGCCCAGGTGCGGCGATGGCTGGCCGACAACCTGCCGGGCGCGCAGGTCGTTCCGGCCAACTCCAACGCCGCCGCGGCCCAGGACGTGGCCGCCGGCCGTGCCGACGCCGGTGTCAGCACCGCGCTGGCCGCCCAGCGGTTCGGCCTGTCCACCCTGGCCGACGGCGTCGTCGACGAGCCCAACGCCCGAACCCGGTTCGTCCTCGTCGGGACCCCGGGCCCACCGCCGGCCCGCACCGGAGCGGACCGGACGTCGGTGGTCCTGAGCATCGACAGCGCCCCGGGCGCGCTGGTGTCGGCGATGAACGAGTTCGGAATCCGCGACATCGACCTCACCCGCATCGAGTCCCGGCCGACTCGCACCGAACTGGGCACCTACATCTTCTTCCTGGACTGTGTCGGACACATCGACGACAGCGCGGTGGCCGAGGCGCTCAAAGCTCTGCACCGGCGCTGCGCCGGCGTGCGTTTCCTCGGCTCCTGGCCGACCGAGTCCGCCGCCGGAGCGGTGCCGCCGCAGCTCGACGACTCCGACCGCTGGCTGGCACGGCTGCGTCAGGGAGACCCGACATGAGCGGACGGCTGATCCTGGTCCGTCACGGCCAGTCCCACGCCAACGTCGAGCGGCGCCTGGACACCCGGCCCCCGGGTGCCGACCTCACCGATCTCGGCCGTGACCAGGCCCGTGCGTTCGCCCGCGACAGTGAGCGGCCGCCCGGCCTGCTGATCCACTCGGTTGCGCTGCGCGCGGCGCAGACCGCCGCCGAGATCGGTGCCGAACTGCGGGTGGCTCCCGCGGAGTTCGAGGGCATCCACGAGGTGCAGGCCGGTGACTTGGAGAACCGCAACGACGAGGATGCGATCGCCGAGTTCAACGCGATCTACCAGCGCTGGCATGAAGGCGATCTTGATCTCGCGATGCCGGGTGGGGAATCCGCGCGCGATGTGCTCGACCGCTACCTACCGGTGATCACCGACCTGCGTCTGCGCTACCTCGACGACCACGACTGGCACGACGACATAGTGGTGGTCAGCCACGGCGCGGCGATCCGGTTGACCGCGGCGACCCTCGCTGGCGTGGAGCACAGCTTCGTCCTCGACAACCATCTGGCCAACACCGAGTCGGTGATCTTGGCCCCCATCACCGACGGCCGCTGGAGCTGCGTGCAATGGGGTTCGAAGAAGCCGCCGTTCTACCCCGAGCCGGACGTCCACCCCGTCGAGGACGCGCTGGAATCAGCTGATCCGATGGGCTGAGCGCCCACCTCACACAGCGGCCCGCTCGAAGGTTTGCTGGGCGCAGTCGCAGCCGACGGTTTCGCAGTCAATTGCCAGCCCGTGCAGAATTAGCTCCGGAGCCTCGCAGCCGTCCTCCGTGCATTCCGCCCGATACCGGGAATGACGAATCAGAGTGCCATGACAGTGGCCGAGCCCTGCGGCACAGTCTCGGCAGTTCATCCCCATAGTTCGTTCATAACATCCGGCTCTGACAAAGCAGCGTTGCCGCGCGGGAGTCGCCGGCTGGGCTTTACGCCGCGGGCGAAAGCGGGATGCAATTGCTGGCGAGGTGAGTTATGTTTAGTGCCCTCAGCCCTTCGGGGGTGGGCTGGTTAACTGCCGGGCCAGCCATCGTTCTTCAAAGTACACGGCCTAGAAGTTAGGACTGACCATGATGTCACGTCGTCTGACGCGCCAGATCGCACTTTTTGCTGGCGGTCTCGCGATCGTCGGTATGGGGACCCTTACCGCCTGCGGTAAGGAAAAGGAGAAGGCCCCGGAGACCACGTCGCCCACCAGCACCTCTGCTCCCGCGCCGTCGCCGACCGAGAAGGCCCTCACGCCTGGTGGCGCCAACTCCTTCACCCCCACGGTCAAGGCTCCGCCGGCGCCGACCGCGCTTCCCGGCAACGTCATCACCGGCGGTAACTGAGCCGCTACGCCGGCAACCGTCCGCAGCTCCCACTGACCGACAGTGAACCGAAGGCATCGTTCACGAACGCTGTCCATGGTGGGACTGCTGACGGTGCTGGCCATCGGCGCGGCGCTGGTCGCTGATCTCCGTCATCCCCCGGCCCAGGCGGCAGGCACGATCAGCGGCCCGTATGCGTCTCTGCTGGCGAGTTCGACGGACCTCGGTCCGGCTCGGACGAACCACGTCCAGCTCACTGTGGCCCTGCGGGCTGCCGACCGACCCGATCTATTGATGGGGTGGGCGCAGCAGCAGGGCCTTTCGGTGCGCTGGCGCCCGGGTGACGCCTGGGCCATCGTCGAAGGCGAACCCACCGCGGTGGCGGGGGCCTTCGACGTCGACGTCCACGACTACCGCGGTAAGCGCGGCCAGGTGTTCTATGCTTCCCCGCAGCAGTCGGTGGTCCCTTCCGTTCTCCGCGTCGAGGTGGCCGAATTCGGACGGATTCTTGGCTACACACCCCACCACGAGTCCACGCCGTGGGTGCTGCCCCTGGAAGTGCCCGACCAGGGCCTGACGCCCAGCGGCATACTGAACACCTACGACGCAACACCGTTGCGCGACAAGGGTTTCAGCGGCAAGGGCCAGACCGTCGTGGTGTTCGCGTTCGACGGATTCGACCAGGCTGACCTCGATATGTTCGCCACGACGTTCAACCTGCCCAAGTTCACCCCGGAGGTCGTCGGCGGCCAGCCGGACTCCCGGCGCGGTGAGGCGACGATGGACCTCGAGGCGATCCACGCGATCGCTCCCGACGCCAAGAAGGTTCTTGTCAACGCGCGGTCCACCGTTGAAGGCGACGGCTCCTACGAGAAGATCGCCACGCTGATGGAGGACACCGAGAAGCGTTACCCCGGTGCGGTGTGGAGTTTTTCGATCGGCTGGGGCTGCGACAAGCTCATCACCGCCGCCGATCTCGCGCCGGTGCGTGCCGCGCTGGCCAAGGCACACAAGTCCGGTACCACGGCGTTCAACGCCAGCGGCGACCTCGCGGGCTTGGAATGCAAGGGCGGCCAGGAGTGGTCGTCACCGCCGAGCACCAACGACGTCGGACTCGACGCGGTGGCCTCGATGCCGGAGATGACCGACGTCGGCGGCACCACGTTGTCGACGGACGCCGACGGCCGGTGGCTGGCCGAGCAGGCCTGGTTCGACGCGCCGCTGTCGCAGGGCTCCGGCGGTGGGGTGTCCACCTTGTTCGAGCGGCCAGACTGGCAGCAGAACGTCACCGTGACAACGGGTGCCGGGCAGCGCCTGACGCCCGATATCGCCGCGGTCGCCGACCCGTTCACCGGCGTCAAGATCGTTTTCAACCAGCAGGTTGTGGTCGGCGGCGGCACGTCGCTGTCAGCGCCGATCTGGGCCGGACTGACCGCGCTGATGAACCAGTTCCTGATCAGCCGCAGTGGGCGCCTCATCGGTGATCTGAATCCGCTGCTCTACCACATCGCCGAAGGTGCACCATTTCCTGCGTTCCGCGATGTCACGCTCGGCGGCAACGCCGTCGCCATCGCCGGCCCGGGGTACGACCTGGTGACCGGACTGGGTACACCCGATATCGAGAATCTCGCGCAAAACATTCTGGTGACGCAGAAGGTGATCGATTGACCAGGGGGAACCACCCATGACTACCGACAGTGACACCGGCGCGAACGGCGTGCCGCGGGTCGAATGCGCCGTCTGCGAGATCGATGTGCCGGCAGGCGCATTCTGTGGCTACTGCGGCGGACACTTGACATCAGAACCCCGTCGGGGCCCGAAGTGGTTGCGGCAGGACACCTTCGGGGCCGCGCCCAACGAGAGTGTGCTGCGGCCGTCGATCGCTAGTTCGTTGTTCCCGCACCTGCCCAACCAGTCGCGCACCCCGTTCCGGGTCGGCCTGGCGCTGGTCCTGATCGGCCTGGTCGGCTTCGCGGTCCTCAAACTGCCGGCCGCGCTGATAACCGTTGCGGCACTGGGTCTCCCGCTGCTCTTCGTGCTCTACCTCAGCGAGTCCAACGTCTACCGCGACGTGTCCGCGGTGTCGCTGGCGGTTGCCGGCATCATGGGTGCCGGTCTCGGTGTCGGCTGGGTGCTGCTGACCGGCGAGATGGTGGCCCGCGCCTACGGTGTCCCGATGGCGGCCGGCCTGGCCATTCATCATCTGGTGCGCGAGGGCGTCCTGATCCCGGCGGGTGGGATGATCCTCATGCTGGTGCCGACCGTCGTCGTCCGGCTGATCGAACGCCGGTCCCGAGAGTCGTTGGACGGGTTCGTGATCGGTGCGCTGGCGGCGCTGATGTTCGCCGCCGCCGCAACGCTGACCCGGCTGGCACCGCAGTTCGCCACCGGTCTACTGGCGCACGCCCGCCCCTTCATAAGTCTGCTCGTCGAGGCAGTCATCTGCGGGGTGACGATCCCGCTGACCGCCGCGGTGGCCGGCGGCATGGTCGGTATTGCGTTGTGGTTCAAGGGCCAGACCGAGAATCCGCACGAGCACCCGGCACGCACCCGTGCTGCCCTGTGGCTGCTGGCGATCCTGGTGGTGCTGATCCACACCGGTGTCGCCATCACCGACATCGTCGGGATGCCGCAGATCCAGATGCTGGTGATTCACATCGTGATGACGATCGTCGTCCTGATCCTGCTGCGGATTGCGTTGCAAATGGCACTGTTACGCGAGGCCAAGGACCCGATTCTGGAGGGCGAGCCACTGCTGTGTGTGCACTGCGAGCACGTCGTTCCTGACATGGCGTTCTGCCCCGCCTGCGGGGTCGCCACCCGTGCGTCGTCGCGTTCCTCACGTCAGGACCGCCGGGATTCACGGCCGGTGCGCCAGGTCGCGGCGGAGGGTTCGTGAGCGCTGCGAAGACGGCCGACTCGGACGAGGAGCTCTACCCCGGGTACGCGGTGCCGGCGGGGACCTACGTCGCTCCCGAGATCAAGCGCACCCGGATGTCTCGCACGGTCGGGTTGTGGACGGCGGGCATCGTCGTCGTCGCTGCGGTTCTGGTCGGGGTCTCACTGTCGGTCACCAAGAAGGCCCCGCGGTTCATGTGCCCGCCGGACTGCGGCCGGCCGCCCACCGGCACTCCGGTAGCGGCGCTGCCCCGCTACACCTCGCCGGATGGTTCGTTCTCGGTGTCGTATCCCTCGCCGGAGTCGGCCTACGAGATCTCCCAGGACAAGCGAGGCATCACCGCGAAGTTCACCGCCGGTGACACCGGCGTCCTGCAACTGTTCTCCGAGCCTGCCCGGGGCCGCGAGCCTCGCCAGATCGCGCTGGACCTGCTCAAGCAGAAGTTCCCGGACGCCAAGATCGCCTACGAGATCCCCAACGCGATGGTCGGCTACCAGCCCGGCTACGGCGAGGTGGCCGACAGCTGGCCGCAGGGCACCTCGAGCAGCTACATCCGGATCCGCACCGTTCTACTGGTCGCCGTCAAGAACGACCTGGCACTGGTGGCCGGCGCGGTCGGCCCGTATCACGCCTTCGGGCCCGACTTCGGGCCCGGCCTGCCCTCCGGGGTCAACCTGCAGATCGCGCAGGACATGGGCAAGTACGTCAACAGCTTCACCTGGAAGGGTGACCCGGCGCGCTGATAAGCGCTGAAAAGCGTTCAGCCCCAGCCAAGCTCGTGAAGCCGGTCGTCGTCGATGCCGAAGTGGTGGGCGATCTCGTGGATCACCGTGATCGCCACCTCCTCGACGACGTCGGCTTCGGTGTCGCAGATCTCCAGCAGGCTGTCGCGATAGATGGTGATGGTGTCGGGCAGGGCGCCGGCATAGGTCGAGTCCCGCTCGGTCAGCGCGATGCCCTCGTAGAGCCCGAGCAGATCGGGCTCCTCAGGATGGCGTCCATCGACGAGCACCACCACGTTGTCGATGGCTGCGGCCAGTTCGGGCGGGATCAGGTCCAGCGCGTCGGAAACCAGTTCCTCGAACCGCTGCGGGCTCATCTCTGCGGGCACTAAGCCGCCGGCGGGATGACGGGCTCGACCGGTCCCGGCGGCGCTCCGGCGGGGGCGCCCCCTTCCATCGGCGGTGCCTCGTTCTGCGGTCCGGGTGCCGGTCCGGGCTCGCCGTTGATGACGTTGCCCTGCGGCGGAGGAGCAGCTGGCGAAACCGGTGTCGCCGCCGAGGTGGGCGCCGGCGACTGACTGGTCGGCGCTGTGGACTGCTGCGGCAGGTGCTGGGTCGGCCCCTGCTGCTGGCTGCCCGTGGACTGGGAGCTGCCGGAGCTGCTGGAGCTGTCTGTCGTCGACGGTGAATAGGTGGTCGACGGCGAGTCGGGCAACAGCGGGATCGGCGGCATGTTCAACCGCTCCTCGGGAATGTCCGGCGGCGGGACCGGCGGCAACCCGTTGATCAGCAGCGGCCCCTTGGCCGGGTTGATCAGGGTGGCCCAGCCGCCGTTGCCCAAGGTTGCTCCAATGCTGCAGGACACCTGGTGGCTGCCCGCGGTCCAGCTCGGCAGGGAGATCGTGCTGTAGATGAGCGTCAGCGTGGTGGTCCGCAGTTGCAGCGGGGCCAGGTAGGCATCCGTCAGTCGGGTGCAGGCGTCCTTGATGAACGCGTCCTGGTCGGCGTCCGGCGGCAGTGCGCCGGGGAACTTCTCGGCCAGGTTCACCGTGCCGGTGACCTCCATGGCGTGCGGTGCTCCGCAGTCGACCGGAACGTCGGTCGGCTGGTTGGTCGACGGGTCGATGCCCAGGCAGGTGCCCGCGGCCCACACCTTGGACTGGTCGAGGTCGGCCACCTTGCCCTTGAATGCGATCTGCTGGTTGTCGGCGCCGGCCAGCTGCAGGCCGCACAGCATCCGGCGCTCGCCGGACTGCTTCCAGGCCTTGTCGCCGGACCACAGCATGCTGACGGTGAAGCGGCTGTTCGGGTCGTACTTGGCGCCGAGATAGCGCTCCACGGCCGGCTGGCACTGCTCGAGACTGATCTGCTGGATCCGCGCGGGCGATGGCGGTGCGGCATCGGGCCCGTATTCGGTGCCCGGGTAGGCCCGCATGTCGACGGACTCGGCGACCTCGAAGCGATGGTCGTCCTTGCAGTCGACGATGGTCGCCGCGTCGGGGTTCTTGTCCGGCCAGGTCAGGCAGCTACCGGCTTTGGCGTTGGCGAACGCCGCGGTGCCCTTGGAGCCGACGAACGGGTCGCTGCCGACATATCCGGTCAGCCGGTTGCTCATGCTGACCGGCAGGGCGGTAAGCACGCCGGCGATCAACAGGCCGCCGAGGGCAGTCAGCAGCAGCGCACGCCGGGTCGAGGTGGCTTGCAGGGTGCCGAGAAACGTCCGCCGCGACGGGGCCGCTTCGGCCTCCGTCGTGGGTGTGTCCGCACGCTCGGTCAACTGCAACATCGCGTCCATTGTGTCAGGCGCGCCGAGCGATGTGACAAGTGATACAGAAGTAATGTTATGGGGTTGTGCTGTGCCAACGGGCCGTCATCTGCCGGAGGGGCTGACGCGCGGCCCCACAGACAAAAGTAGGGTTCAGGTCGTGATCGACCTGAAACTGCTGCGCGACGACCCCGATGCGGTACGGCGGTCCCAGCTCAGCCGTGGCGAGGACCCGGGTCTCGTCGACGCTCTGCTGGACGCCGACACAGCACGCCGCGCTGCGATCTCCGCCGCCGACAACTTGCGAGCCGAGCAGAAAGCCGCCAGCAAGAAGGTCGGCAGCGCCTCGCCCGAAGACCGGCCCGCCCTCCTGGAGAGCGCCAAAGAGCTTGCCGCTGCGGTCAAGTCGGCCGAGGCCGAGCAGGCCCAGGCCGAAGCGGCGTTCTCCGCTGCGCACCTGGCGATCGGCAACGTCATCATCGAGGGCGTCCCGGCCGGTGGTGAGGACGACTTCGTCGTCCTCGACGTTGTCGGTGAGCCGCCGGTGATCGAGAACCCTAAGGACCACCTGGAACTGGGGGAGAACCTCGGGCTCATCGACATGGAGCGTGGCGCCAAGGTGTCGGGCTCCCGGTTCTACTTCCTGACCGGCCGCGGCGCGCTGCTGCAACTGGGCCTGCTGCAACTGGCGGTGCGGGTGGCAGGAGAAAACGGTTTCACGCTGATGATCCCGCCGGTACTGGTGCGCCCCGAGGTGATGGCAGGCACCGGTTTCCTGGGCGCCCACGCCGACGAGATCTACCACCTAGAGGATGACGACCTGTATCTGGTGGGCACCTCAGAGGTGCCGCTGGCCGGCTACCACGCCGACGAGATCCTGGACTTGTCCGGCGGCCCGTTGCGCTACGCGGGCTGGTCGTCGTGCTTCCGCCGCGAAGCGGGCAGCTACGGCAAGGACACCCGGGGCATCATCCGGGTGCATCAGTTCGACAAGGTCGAGGGCTTCGTCTATTGCAGGCCAGAGGAGGCCGAGGCCGAGCATCAGCGGCTGCTGGGCTGGCAGCGGGAGATGCTGGCGCTCATCGACGTCCCCTACCGGGTGATCGACGTCGCCGCCGGTGACCTGGGTTCCTCGGCGGCGCGCAAGTTCGACTGCGAAGCCTGGGTTCCCACTCAGCAGACCTACCGCGAGCTGACCTCGACGTCGAACTGCACGACGTTCCAGGCCCGACGCCTGGCGACCCGCTACCGCGACGAGAACGGCAAGCCGCAGATCGCCGCGACGCTCAACGGCACCCTGGGCACCACCCGGTGGCTGGTCGCAATCCTGGAAAACCATCAGCAGCCAGATGGCAGCGTGCGGGTGCCCGCCGCCCTGGTGCCCTATGTGGGGACGGAGGTCCTGCAACCGTGATCGAACTCGACCTCGACGAGTTGCGTGACTGGTTCGGCTTCGGTGTGGCGGGCAACTTCGCCGGTCACCTCGAACAGGCCGGTGAGGCAGTCGATTTCGCAAATGTCACCAGCGTGGGCGCCGCGCCGAAGGGAATCTTCCCTTGGTATGCACCGGGCTACGACAGCTTCCTAGGCGAGTTCCCGCTGTCGCACGACGCGCTCATCGTTCCGCAGACCACCGAGGCGGACGGTCCGCTGAACCTGCAGATCGAGCCCGAGGTCGGTCTGGCGTGCGAGGTGGTCTGGCAGGGCGACACAGTGGTCACGTTGCGGCCCTTCGCGCTCGGCGCGTTCAACGACTGCTCGATCCGCCGGCCCAACGCGCCGAAGATCAGCTACAAGAAGAACTGGGGCCCGGCCTCCAAAGGTGTTGCGCACGAATTCTTCGACATCAGCGACCTGACTCCGGACGGGCCCACCGCGACACTGCGGCTGCTGTGCCACCTGCGCACCGCAGACGGCGTGCACCACGAGTACGGCGTGGACAGCCCACTGCTGGGCTACTCCTACTACGGCGAGGTGCTGCTGGACTGGATCGTCGAGCGGCTGGCCAACCAGAAGGGTTCGCCTGAAACGCCTTTGGAGGATGTCGGCGCACTGATGGTCGCGTGCGGGCGGCCGGCGAACGTATTGATCGGCATCGGCGCCACCAAGTACACCAAGCTCGGCGAGACCACCTATCTCAAGACCGGTGACGAGGCCATCGTGCGGGTGTACGACACCGATAGCGATGCCGCATCCGAACTACGTCAGCTGGTCTGGGAGCCCTAGCCCAGCACTTCGTCGAACACTGCGAGGAACTCCCGCGGCCTGACCGGAGTGAACGCCGGGGCGGGGTAGGCCCCCGGTACGTCGAGGGTCACCAGCGTCGACTTCATCGGCCGGTACATGTCCAGCGGCAGCCAGCGCCGCAGGTCCGAACTGCCCCAGAGCCGGAACCGCTGCATCCACATCCCGAGCGGCTCGGCCTTGTAGCTCCGGATCGACTGCAGCGGAATGATTTTCGATGTTCCCGACGGGAAGTGGTAGCGCCGCAGAGTCAGGGCGTGGCGGTCCAGCTGAACCAGACCGTCGTCGTAGTACTGCTGCGGCGGGGCACTCATGTTCGTGAACACCGAATCTCGTGGCCCTTGGTCGTCAGGCATTTTCCGTTCTCCAGGTTCCATTGCCAGCCGTGCAGATTGCAGGTCAGCGTCGAGCCTTCGACGACGCCGAACTTCGACAGATCCGCCTTGAGGTGCGGGCAGCGACGCTGAATGTTCCAGCCGTCCAACGTGATATCGGTGGTGTCGTCGTGTGTTTCGGCGAACCAGCCGTCGGCGTAGGCGATGCGTTCGTCGGTCAGGCACTTGAAGAAGGTGTACAGGTACTCGTTGTACCCGCCGACCCGCCACGCCCGGAACCGCGTCGACAAGAAGATGGTGTTGACCCAGTCGGGTTCGTTGTCCCGCAACACCGTGCGGACCAACTCCGGGGCTATCCCGAAGCCGTAGCGAAACTTCTCATCCGCGATGGGTTCGCGCACAGCGCGTTTCGGGAAGTCCAGCACCACGGTCTCGGCGCCGATGCGCAGTTCCACCGGGTAGCCGATGCCGTCACAGATCTGGTCGCTCTGCAGCATGATCGGCTCGAACAGTGCCCGCAGCGGCTCGAGGAACGGTTCCCCGGTGGCAGGCGCCCAGCCGGCCTTCTCGGCGGCCAGCACCGGCGCCATCCGCTCGGCGTAGGCGGCGATATAGTCGGCCTTGCCGGTGGTGAAGATCGCCTCGACCTCGTCGGTTGGCAACGGGTGGGTCAGTGAATTCAGTTGGGAGCCAGTAAATTCGGCGACCGAGCCGGGGATCATCAGCAGGCCGCCGTTGTGCCCGTGCTGGCGCATCTGGTCGAGGAAGACCATCTCGTCGGGGAAGATGTTCGACGGATCGCCGTGGTCGTCATTGAGATCGCGCAGTTCGGGATCCAGGAAACACGGCGGCCCGGCCGACGGAATCACCCACGTCGCGCCCGTATCGGCGATGTACTGCCGGCAGCGGTCCATCCCGCGCTGGCGCTTCTGGCTGCCGAAGGATGCCTTGGCACGCTCGGGCATGTCGTAGACCATCGGGTACCAGATCGCCCCGGAGTACTGCAGCATGTGCACGTCGATGTGGCCGAACTCCTCGGCCAGGACGTCGACGGCCAGCGGGCGCGAGTCGTTCATGTTGAACACCGTGGTGGTGCCGTCGGAGACGATGAGCCCCGAGTCGCCGATCGGCCCGTCCGCCGGCGCCCGCAGCGCGATGATCATCACGTCGAGGTCGCCCTTGGGCCCGCTGACCCGATGCTTGACACCATTGGTGGTCTCGTAGAACCGGTGGAATCCCAGCTTCTCGAACTCGCGCCTGAGGTCCGGGACGGGGAAGTCCGGCAGCAGCACCACCGCGTCCTTGTTCACGTGTTCGGCGAGCAGTTTGGGATCGAAGTGGTCCTTGTGCAGGTGCGATACGTAGAGGTAGTCGCAGTCGCCGATGGCCGCCCAGTCCAGGCCGCTGTTGTCCGGGA
The DNA here is from genome assembly GCF_011694515.1 of Mycobacterium sp. DL592. Lineage (NCBI taxonomy): Bacteria > Bacillati > Actinomycetota > Actinomycetes > Mycobacteriales > Mycobacteriaceae > Mycobacterium > Mycobacterium sp. DL592. The sequence continues at coordinate 49,769 of NZ_CP050192.1, forward strand.
AGACGAACCACGAGCCGAAGTAGGCGGGGTTCAGCCAGGGGTCGCACAGGATGCTTCCCGCCGGGGTGTCGATCCGAAAGCCGGCGTGGCCGATGCATGTGACCTGCACGTATTCCCTCTCCAGTGGTCGTGGCACCCGACACGAGCTTAGCCCCAGAGTCCGCTACGGCTAGGCTTGCGCTGTGGAGCCGGTGTACGGGACAGTCATCCAGCTTGCCCGCCTGGTCTGGCGCGCGCAGGGACTGAAGTTCACCGTGACCGGCGTGGAAAACCTGCCCGTCACCGGCGGTGCCGTCGTCGCGATAAACCACACCGGCTATTTCGACTTCACCTTCGCCGGATTGCCCGCCTATCTGCAGCACCGCGGCCGCAAGGTCCGCTTCATGGCCAAGCAGGAGGTCTTTGATCACAAGATCACCGGGCCGATCATGCGCAGCCTTCGCCACATCCCCGTCGACCGGGACAGCGGCGCCGCCTCGTTCGACGCGGCCTGCCTGGCGCTGAAGGCCGGCGAGCTGGTCGGCGTCTATCCCGAGGCGACGATCAGCCGCAGTTTCGAACTCAAGGAGTTCAAGTCCGGCGCCGCGCGGATGGCGATCGCCGCCGACGTGCCGATCATCCCGCACATCGTGTGGGGTGCCCAGCGCATCTGGACCAAGGACCATCCGAAGAAGATGTGGCGGCCCAAGGTGCCGATCGCGATCGCCGTCGGCGAGCCGATTCTGCCGACCCTGCCGCCCACCGAGCTGACCGCGCTGCTGCGCTCGCGCATGCAGCACCTGCTCGAACACGTTCAGGATGCCTACGGCCCCTATCCGCCAGGCGAATTCTGGGTGCCGCACAAGCTGGGTGGGGGAGCGCCGACGCCGGCGCAGGCGGCCGAGCTGGAAGCCGCCGAGGCCGCGGAGAAGGCGGCCCGCAGGGCGCAGCGCGACGGGACAGGACCGCCGGGATAAGCGGCTATGGAACCCGTCTTCCGCACTCTGGAGATTGCCGCCTCGATCGCGGTCAGGGCAGCCGGGACCAAGATCACCTACGAAGGCTTGGAGCACATCCCGTTGCGTGGTGGGGCGGTCATCGCGATCAACCACACCAGCTACGTCGACTTCCTTCCGGCCGCGCTGGGCACCAGGCCGCGCAAGCGCCGGATCCGGTTCATGATCAAGGCCGAGATGCAGGAGGTCCGCGTCGTCGACTATCTGATCGGCAGGACCGGCGCCGTCCCGGTCAACCGGCGGGCCGGCGGAGAGGCCTACGCGCAGGCGGTTCGCGAGCTCCGGTCCGGTGAACTCGTCGGCGTCTACCCCGAGGCGACGATCAGCCGCGCCTTCGAGTTGAAGGACTTCAAGAACGGAGCGGCACGCATGGCGCTTGAGGCGCACGTCCCGATCATTCCCTGCATCGTGTGGGGCGCGCAGCGGGTTTGGACGAAGGACCATCCAAAGCAGTTGGGCCGCAAAAAGATTCCCTTCGCCGTTCGGTATGGCGAACCGTTGCCGCCCGCCGGGACGGCACCTCAGCTCGATGCCGTGCTTCGCGACCGGATGACGACTATGCTGCGCGAGGTGCAGTTGGTCTACCCGCATCCGGCCGGCGCATGGTGGGTGCCGCAGAGGCTGGGCGGCAGTGCGCCCACCCTCGAGGAGGCCCGCAAGCTCGACCAAGCCGAACTCGCCGAGCGGACGCGCCGAGCCTCGGAGCGCCGGTGATGTTGCCCGCCCTGATCGCCACCGATGTGGACGGCACGCTGCTCGACGACGAGGAGCGGGTCACCGACCGCACCCGCGAGGTCATCCGGGCCGCGGTGGAATCCGGTGCGCACTTCGTCCTGGCGACGGGGCGCCCGCCGCGCTGGATCCCGCCGATCGTGGAGGCCCTGGGGTTCGCGCCGATGGCGGTGTGCGCCAACGGTGCGGTGCTCTATGACCCCGAGCAGGACCGGGTCATCTCCGCGCGCACATTGTCGGTCGACCTGCTCGGCGAGCTCGCCGAGATCGCGACCCGCGTCATCCCCGGTGTGGGGCTCGCAGTCGAGCGGGTGGGCCGCAGTGCGCACGACTCGGCGACACCACAGTTCGTCAGTTCCCCCGGTTACGAACATGCCTGGCTCAATCCGGACAACACCGAGGTGTCCTTCGAGGACCTGCTGAGCGCCCCGGCGGTCAAACTGTTGATCCGCAAGGCCGGGGCGCGCAGCTCCGATATGGCCGAGGTGTTGCTCAAACACATTGGTATTCAGGGTGATATCACCTACTCGACGAACAATGGCCTCATCGAGGTCAATCCGATCGGGACGAGCAAGGCCACCGGGGTCGAAGAGGTGGCCAGGCCGCTGGAGATCACCGCCGAGGACGTGGTGGCGTTCGGTGACATGCCCAACGATGTGCCGATGCTGCGCTGGGCGGGTCTCGGTGTGGCGATGGGCAATGCTCACCCGGAGGCGATCGCGGCCGCCAACGAGGTCACCGCACCCAACACCGACGACGGGCTGGCGCGGGTCCTCGAGCGCTGGTGGCTCTAGCCGGCCGGCTCCAGGATGGGATTGGCGATCCGGCTGAAGCGTTCGAGCTGAACCGGCGGACCGTCCACCGGCGGTGGCGGCATCACGAGGGTCAACCCGTCGATCACCCGCAGCACGTTGTGCGTCTGCCGGTCGAAGTTGAGGGTGCCGTGCTGGAAGTTCTGCACGATCCACTCGGGTTCCTGAATCTCGCCGCTGGTTGGCAGGCCCAGCGCGCCGCGCTCGTACCCCAGTGACGCCCAGGCTTCGTAGATCGCGCCGGTCAACGGCTGCGCCCCGCTCGACGGCGACCAGTAGATGGCGCCGTGTTCGAATGTCGCATACCGTGCGTCGCCGTCGCCGGCGGCTTCCGGGCTCGAGGGTGCGCCCAGGGGACCGTCCTTGCCGCCCATGGCTTCCCAGCGGTCGAAGATCGCTCCGCCGCGCAGTGAGTCGACGATGTCGGGCGGCCGGTTGAATCGCGCCGCGATGTCGCGGATCATCGGCAGTGCCGCATAGCCGGCATTGCCCGGGCATTCGGTGTTACCGACGTCGCGGTGGGCGAAGATCTCCGGAAGGGTGGGTGTCGCGCCCGCAGGATAGAACGTGTACTCACCGCCGGCCGACGTCAATTGCACTGTACCCATTGGGTTTACGTGATCAAGTCCCATCCGCCAGCCGAGTAGCCGGCCGACGGTCCGGATCTGGATGTCGGTCGGGGGGACGGTTTCGAAGTCGCCGATCATCGACACCCCCCACACGTCGCGGTTGAACCCGCCGGTGTGAGATCCCAGGACGTCCTTGGTGATTCCGCCTGCCCGGCCCTCGAATACCTGACCGTACTTGTCGACCAGTGCGTTGTAGGCGATGTCGCACCAACCCAGCGTTCTGGTGTGGTACGCGTAGATCGAGCGGACGATCGCCGCGGAATCCTCCGGCGCGTAGTCGTTGCTGCCCGCGGTGTGATGCACGACGGCCGCGCGAATGCCGTTGCCGTACGCCGGACCTCCGCACCGCATGCTGTCGTCGGCACCCCATTGGGACCGACTGATGATGTTCGGCGGTTGACCCGGCCCGAGCGCGGCGGTCGGCGGGTTCCACTGCGAGTCGACGGGTGCTTTCGGCGGGGTGATGAGAACGGCCGAGATGTTCTGGGCGAAGGGCTGTTCGACGTTGGCCGGGACGTAGCCCAGTTGCTTGCCGGCATCCAGGCCGTGTTCGGGGGGTGCGGTGGTGACGGGAGCGTCTTTGGGCCTGCTGACGGCGATCTGCACGGCGGTGGTGGTGCCGACGAACACCGGGTCGGTGCCGCGGGGTCCGCCGGCCTGGCGGTCGTCGGCGTTCGATTCGAGGGTGTCGGCCTTGTACCACGGGCCCCATGAGCCGTCGGGACGCTTGGCGCGGACTTCGGCGGTGGTTCCGGTCAGGTCGGTGCCGGTGAGCGCCACCAAGGAAAACGGCGTGGACTGGCTGATCTCGCGGATCGTCTGCCCGCCGCCGAGCCCCGTCAGAGGTTGCTGATTGAGCACGGTGTCAGCCGCGTTGGGCCCGTCGCGGTGGTGGGTTCCGGGCACGCCGTTGATCGCCCACGGCAGGATGACGACAGTCGCCGCGAGTGCGGTGAACAGGATCGTCGGTGTGGGTCGTCGAGACGGCACACAGCGATGTTACGTATGTGCCATCTGATGCCAGTGTTTCGACACGGGCCAGTGTGGAGAAAGTGACTATTCGTTCCTGCAACGGCACCGCAGGGGCCTCTCCGGGTGCACAGACCTTCCGGTCGGCCCCACCCTGCGGTGCCGTTCCGATGCAGGCTTTTTATCCGGCCGGAGCCGCCGCTGCAGGTGCCGCCGCGGCCGCCGACGAGGCGCCTTGAACCGCCTGCGTGATCGACGGCATCAGGACACCTTTGAGCAGGTCAACGGCCTGCCCTACACCAAGCTGGTTGGCTGCGCTGCTGAGATCGCTGATGATCCCGCCCGAGCTGGTCGGCGCGGTCGGCACCCCCAGCGAGGGATCACCGAGGATCGGGTAGGTCCCGGCGACCGGCCCCACGGGCGCGCTGATCGGCTGCTCGTTGGGCAGTCCGATACCGGTGGCCGACGGGCTGGTGAGTGACGGGGTGCCCAACTGGGGCGTCGTCAGACCAGGCGTGGTCAGGCCCGGGTTGGTCAGCGACGGCGTCGTCGCCGCCGCGCCGCCCGGCAGCGTCGCACTCGGCGTCGTCAAGCCGGGCGTGGTCAGACCGGGTGTGGTCAGACCGGGTGTGGTCAGGCTCGGGGTGGTCAGACCGGGGGTGCCGACGCTCGGCGTGGTCAGCCCGGGCGTGGTCAGACCGGGCGTGGTCAGACCGGGTGTGGTCAGGCTCGGCGTGGTCAGACCGGGTGTGGTCAGGCTCGGGGTCGTGAGGCCGGGAGCGGTGAGCCCCGGCGTGGTCAGAGCCGGGCCGGCCTGAACGGGCTGCGCGCCTGCCGGGCTCAAGCCTGTCGGCAGCGGCGGGATGTTGATCCCGAACTGCGACAGACCCTGCTGGAGGGCGGACAGCAACTCGTTGGGCAGGTCGGTGACGACAGCGGCCTGGACGAAATCATGGTGCTGTGGTGCCGCGGTGCTGGACGTCAGTTCAATGACACCAACGGCTGCAAACGGACTTGCGACGGCCAAGGCGGCGACTGCGCTCATGGCTGTCGAGAGCTTGCGTCGACGACGGTTCGGCACGGAAGTCTCCTCAATCTAGACATCAGTTCATGTCTGAACTTCATTCGTGAGCCCCGAAATTCGGCCGTGCGCCGAGACCGAAGCCCACGTGATCGATGGTACGGCTGTGACTGCTGTGTCTAGAGTGACGATGCGGAATCGTGAGCCAATCGCGACCTTGATTGATACGTAGCGCCACTAGATCTACTCGTGGCACCCCGCCTTGAGATGCGGGTCACATAGGCCGGGTCGGATACCCTAGGCGCCGATGACCTTTCCTGATTCCCGGGTCGCTCCGCTCCTGCCCGCCGGCCCCCCCGATCTTTTCGTCGTCGGCTCCGGCTTCTTCGGCCTGACGATCGCCGAACGCGCGGCCACCCAACTGGGCAAGCGTGTCCTGGTCGTCGAGCGCCGCAGCCACATCGGCGGCAATGCCTATTCCGAGCCCGAGCCGCAGACCGGCATCGAGATCCACAAGTACGGCGCCCACCTGTTCCACACGTCGAACACCCGGGTGTGGGATTACGTCCGCCAGTTCACCGACTTCACCGGCTACCAGCACCGGGTGTTCGCCATGCACAACGGCCAGGCCTACCAGTTCCCGATGGGCCTGGGTTTGGTGGCGCAGTTCTTCGGCCGGTACTACAGCCCGGCCGAGGCGCGGGCCCTGATCGCCGAGCAGTCCGCCGAGATCGACACCGCCGACGCGCAGAACCTCGAAGAGAAGGCCATCTCGCTGATCGGCCGGCCGCTCTACGAGGCGTTCGTCCGGGATTACACCGCCAAGCAGTGGCAGACCGACCCCAAGGACCTGCCCGCGGCCAACATCACCCGGTTGCCGGTCCGCTACACCTTCGACAACCGCTACTTCAACGACACCTACGAGGGACTGCCCGTCGACGGCTACACGAAGTGGCTGGAGAACATGGCCGCCGACGAGCGCATCGAGGTGCGCACCGACACCGACTGGTTCGACGTCCGCGCCGAGCTGCGGGCCGCCAACCCGGATGCCCCGGTCGTGTATACCGGCCCGCTGGACCGCTACTTCGACTACACCGAGGGCCGGCTGGGCTGGCGCACCCTGGACTTCGAGGTCGAAGTCCTGCCGACCGGGGATTTCCAGGGCACACCGGTGATGAACTACAACGACCTCGACGTGCCCTACACCCGGATCCACGAGTTCCGGCACTTCCATCCCGAGCGGCAGTACCCCACCGACAAGACCGTCATCATGCGGGAGTACTCGCGCTTCGCCGATGCCGACGACGAGCCGTACTACCCGATCAACACCGAGTCCGACCGCGCGTTGCTGGCCGCCTATCGGGCCAGGGCCAAGGAGGAGACCGCCTCGGCGAAAGTCCTCTTTGGTGGCAGGCTGGGCACGTACCAGTACCTGGACATGCACATGGCGATCGCCAGCGCGCTGAGCATGTACGACAACGTCCTGGCGCCCCATCTGCGCGACGGGACCCCGCTTACGGAAAGCAGCACAGAATGAGCGACATCCCGTCCGGGCCCATCGCGGCCGGCGAGACCAAAGCGGTGAGCCTGCTCGCCCGGGTGATCCTGCCGCGCCCCGGTGAACCGCTGGACGTCCGCAAGCTCTATATCGAAGAGTCCGAGACCAATTCCCGGCGCGCACACGCACCCACTCGCACCACGCTGGAGATCGGCTCGGAGTCGGAGGTTTCGTTCGCCACCTACTTCAACGCGTTCCCGGCGAGCTACTGGCGCCGGTGGTCGACGCTGGACTCGGTGGTGCTGCGCGTCGAACTGACCGGATCGGCCCGGGTGGACGTCTACCGCTCCAAGGCCACCGGTGCCCGCATCACCGTCGGTGGCACCGAGGTCACCAGCCCGGACGCCGACACACCCACGGCCGCCGAGTTCGAGATCGGCCTGGACCCGTTCGAGGACGGCGGCTGGATCTGGTTCGACATCACCACCGACACCAAGGTGACGTTGCACAGGGCCGCCTGGTACGCGCCGGTGCCCGCACCCGGCCGGGCCAATATCACCGTCGGCATCCCGACCTTCAACCGCCCGGCCGACTGCGTCAACGCCCTCAAGGCACTGACGTCGGATCCGTTGGTGGACGAGGTCATCGGCGCGGTGATCGTCGCCGACCAGGGTGCCGACAAAGCCTGCGCTCATCCTGACTTCCCAGCCGCGGCAGCACTTTTGGGTGATCGGCTCACGATCCACAACCAGCCCAACCTCGGTGGCTCCGGTGGCTACAGCCGCGTCATGTACGAGGCGCTGAAGAACACCGACTGTGAACAGATCCTGTTCATGGACGACGACATCCGCATCGAGCCCGACTCGGTGCTGCGAGCCCTCGCGCTCAACCGCTTCGCCAAGACGCCCACCCTTATCGGCGGGCAGATGCTCAACCTGCAGGAGCCGTCGCACCTGCACGTCATGGGCGAGGTTGTCGACCGGTCCAACTTCATGTGGACCAACGCGCCTTTCACCCAGTACGACCACAACTTCGCCAAGCATCCGCTCAGCGACGACGACGAGCGCAGCCTTGCCCTGCACCGCCGTATCGACGTCGACTACAACGGCTGGTGGATGTGCATGATCCCGCGCCAGGTCGCCGAGGAACTCGGCCAGCCGCTGCCGCTGTTCATCAAGTGGGATGACGCCGACTACGGGCTGCGCGCCGGTGAGCACGGCTACGGCACGGTGACGATGCCCGGCACCGCGATCTGGCACATGGCCTGGAGCGACAAGGACGACGCGATCGACTGGCAGGCCTACTTCCACCTGCGTAACCGGCTGGTGGTCTCGGCCCTGCACTGGGACGGCCCGGTGCGCGGATTGCTGGGTAGCTCGCTGAAGGCGACATTCAAACACCTTCTGTGCCTTGAATATTCGACTGTCGCGATCCAGAACAAGGCGATCGCCGACTTCCTGGCCGGCCCCGAGCACATCTTCTCCATCCTGGAGTCGGCGCTCCCGGAGGTCCGCAGCATGCGTGCGCAGTACCCGGACGCCGTCGTCCGGCCGGGTGCCACCTCGTTGCCCAAGCCCAGTGGTCGCACCAAAGTGCACAAGCCGCCGGTGTCGTTGCCCGCCATCGGATTTCGGCTGACCCGGGGTGTGCTCCACCAGCTGCGCAAGGAGAATCCGGACCACCACGAACGCCCCCAGCTCAACGTGCCCACCCAGGATGCCCGCTGGTTCCTGCTGTGCAAGGTCGACGGCGTCACCGTCACCACCGCGGACGGGCGGGGTGTGGTCTTCCGCCAGCGCGACCGAGCCAAGATGTTCGCCCTACTGCGTGAATCGATGCGTCAGCACGTCAGGCTGGCCCGTAAGTACAACCGGATGCGCAAGGTGTACCGCCGGGCGCTGCCGGTGCTCTCCAGCAAGGAGAAGTGGGAGACGGTGCTGTTCGACAAGGCCGCAGTCAATGCCTGACGGCCGCGAGCCGGTCGCGCCGCCGCCCAGCGGCGAGGTCGCCGTGCTGGTGGCGGTGCAGTCCCGGCTGGCCACCCCGCCGGTGCTCGGCGTCGCCCGGGCCATGTCGCACTTCGGTGAGCATGCCCAGGGCTGGGTGGCACTGTCGGCGGTCGGTGCGCTGCTGTCCCGCAAGCGGCGCCGGGACTGGCTGCTGGTCGGCGTCGGCGCCGTCGCCGCACATGCCGCCGCGATCGCGATCAAGCTGGTGGTGCGCCGCAAGCGCCCGCATCACCCGGCGATCGCGGTCAACGTGGGCACGCCGAGCGCGCTGAGCTTCCCGTCGGCGCACGCCACCTCCTCGACCGCCGCGGCTATGCTGCTGTGCCGGGCCACTCGCTCACCGCTTCCGCTGGTTGTGGTGCCTGCGATGGCCGTGTCGCGGCTGGTGCTCGGTGTGCACTACCCGACCGATGTGCTCGCCGGGGCAGCTGTGGGCGCGGTGGTCGCGCGTGCGGCCGCCCACCTCGCCTCACCGCAGAAGGAGACGCAGAAGTGAGTGAGGAAGCCGCACCGGTCACCGGGCCCCCGAGCAATCTGGCCACCGGCATCGTCAAGGCGATCCGCCCGCGGCAATGGGTCAAGAATCTGCTGGTGCTGGCGGCTCCGCTGGCGGCACTGGGTCGCGACGTCCACTACGACTACGGCGACGTGTTGTTCAAGGTGTCGATCGCCTTCGTGGTGTTCTGCCTGGCGGCGTCGTCGATATACCTGGTGAACGACGCCCGCGACGTGGAAGCTGATCGTGCCCACCCGACCAAGCGGTTCCGGCCGATCGCCGCCGGTGTGCTGCCCGTCGGGCTGGCCTACGGCATCGCGACCGTGCTCGGGGTGGCGTCGCTGGGCATCGCCTGGTGGCTCACCCCGCAGCTTGCGCTGGTGATGGCGGTCTACATCGCGATCCAGCTGGCCTACTGCTTCGGGCTCAAACATCAAGCGGTGCTTGACATCTGCATCGTTTCCTCGGGCTTCCTGATCCGCGCCATCGCCGGTGGTGTGGCGGCGGGTATCCCGCTGTCGCAGTGGTTCCTGCTGGTGATGGCATTCGGCTCGCTGTTCATGGCGGCCGGAAAGCGTTATGCCGAACTGCAACTCGCCGAGCGCACCGGGGCCAAGATCCGTAAGTCACTGGAGAGCTACACCAGTACCTACCTGCGGTTCGTGTGGACTCTGTCGGCGACGGCCGTGGTGCTCTGCTACGGCCTGTTCGCCTTCGAGCGCGACGGCAGCACCGGGTCCTGGTGGGCGGTGTCGATCGTGCCGTTCACCATCGCGATCCTTCGCTACGCCGTCGACGTCGACGGTGGGCTGGCGGGGGAGCCCGAGGAGATCGCACTGCGCGACCGGGTGTTGCAGCTGTTGGGGCTCTTGTGGATCGGAACAGTAGTTGCAGCGATCGTCTTCAGTTGAGCTGCTGACTCCTGAATCCGACGGGGTCAAACCCGAAGGGCCCAAAGTGCTTTGGGCCCCGTCCTTCCCGTACACACCGGTCACCCGGATCAGCCTGTGGGTCAGCGTGGTGGTTGTCGCCGGGCTGTTCGGCTGGGGTGCCTGGCAACGCCGCTGGATCGCCGACGACGGCCTCATCGTGTTGCGCACCGTGCGCAACCTGCTGGCCGGCAACGGCCCGGTGTTCAACGCCGGCGAGCGGGTCGAGTCCAACACCTCGACGCTGTGGACCTATCTCAACTACCTGGGTGCGGTCATCGGCGGCCCGGTGCGCCTGGAGTACGTCGCACTGACCCTGGCGCTGACGCTGTCGGTGGCCGGGGCGGTTCTCGTCATGCTGGGCACCGCCCGGCTCTACGCGCCGAGCCTGCGCGGCCGAAGTGCCCTGCTGGTTCCGGCCGGCGCGGTGGTCTACATCGCGATCCCGCCCGCCCGGGACTTCGCCACCTCGGGCCTGGAGAACGGGCTCGTGCTCGCCTGGATCGGCCTGCTGTGGTGGATGCTGGTCTGCTGGTCTCAGCGGTCGCGCTCACAGCCCGCCACACTCTGGTTCACCGCCGCACTGGCCGTGGTTGCCGGGCTGAGCGTGCTGGTCCGCCCCGAACTGGCCCTCATGGGCGGGCTGGCGTTGGTGATGATGGTCATCAGCGCCCGCGACTGGCGCACCCGCGCGCTCATCGTGGTCGCAGGCGGCCTGCTGCCGGTCGCGTATCAGATCTTCCGGATGGGCTACTACGCCCTGCTGGTCCCGCAGACCGCGCTGGCCAAGGACGCCACCGGCGACAAGTGGGGCCAGGGGCTGATCTATCTGGCCAACTTCAACAAGCCCTATGCGCTGTGGATCCCGGCGCTGCTGCTCATCGCGCTGGCCGCCGTGCTGCTCACCGGTCGCGGCACACCGTGGTGGGTCCCGAGCCCCGAGGCGCCCGGCGGTCCCGGCCGGCTGGCCCGCCGGATCCAAAGCCCCACTGCCGTAGTGATCTTCATGCTCCTCAGCGGGCTGCTGCAGGCGCTGTACTGGATCCGCCAAGGCGGCGATTTCATGCACGGCCGGGTTTTGCTGACTCCGGTGTTCTGCCTGGTGGCCCCGATCGCGGTGATCCCCCTTGCGCTGCCGGACGGCACCCGCTTCTCCCGGGACAAAGGCCTGTTACTCAGCGGCGCGGCGGCAGCGCTGTGGCTCGCGGTCATCGGGTGGTCGTTGTGGGCGGCCAACTCACCGGGGCTGGGTTCGGACGCCACCCGCGTCACCTACTCCGGGATCGTCGACGAGCGGCGGTTCTACTCCCAGGCCACCGGCCACGCGCACCCGCTCACCGCGGCCGACTATCTGGACTATCCGCGGATGCGCGCGGTGGTGGTAGCCATCAACAACACTCCCGACGGTGCGCTGTTGCTGCCGTCGGGCAACTACGACGTATGGGACGTCGTGCCCGCGTTCCCGCCGCCGCCGCCTCCGCCAGGAATGTCGATGGACAGCTGGCGTCGTCAAATCGCGCCGCACACAGTCTTTTTCACCAACCTGGGCATGGTCGGCATGAACGTCGGACTTAATACCAGGGTGATCGATCAGATCGGCCTGGCCAATCCGCTGGCCGCCCACACCGCGCGGCTCGAGGACGGCCGCATCGGTCACGACAAGAACCTCTTCCCGGACTGGGCGGTCGCCGAGGGGCCGTGGCTCAAGGAACATCCCTACGTTCCGCCCTACCTCGACGAGGGGTGGATCAAGGAGGCCGGGGTGGCGTTGCAGTGCCCCGAGACCGCCCGCAAGCTGGAGTCCATTCGCGCACCGTTGGGCATCCGTCGCTTCCTGTCCAACGTGGTCCACTCGCTGGACTACACCGGATATCGGATCAATCGGGTGCCTCAGTACGAGCTGTTGCGCTGTGGGCTCGATGAGCCTGCGTTGGACGGCACCCCGTACACTGGGTTACCGGCCACTGGGCCCTAGCCGTCGGACGACGTTAGCTGGGAGGGCTCCGGCCGGTAACGCTGCGGTCAGATCGCGGCGATACACAGCGCAAGTGTGAAAACGCTTGGCCAGACCAATGTCGGGATATGGCGGCAGACGCATGCCGTGGAACGGATAACAGAGCAACCGATGCTTCGTGCAGTGAGTGGTTCAGGCGTGCGCGCCATGGGCCACCGACTGACCGCCGCGGTGGCCGCCGTCCTGATGATGTCGGGCGTCGCGGCGATCACCGGCACCACACCGACTGCCACCGCGTTCTCCCGCGACGGTCTGCCGGTGGAGTACCTCGACGTCTATTCGGCGTCGATGGGGCGGAACATCCGCGTCCAGTTTCAGGCCGGAGCCGCAGGGCCGGCACCTGCACCTGAGTCCCCGGCACCCCTCGCCCCGACCAAGGCCGTTTACCTGCTCGACGGGCTGCGCGCCCAGGACGACTACAGCGGCTGGGACATCAACACCCCGGCCTTCGAGTGGTTCTACGGCTCGGGTGTCTCGGTGGCGATGCCCGTCGGCGGGCAGTCCAGCTTCTACTCCGACTGGTATTCGCCGTCGAGCTTCAATAAGCAGCCCTACACCTATAAGTGGGAGACATTCCTCACCACCGAGTTGCCGGAGTGGCTGGCCACCAACAGGCAGGTCTCCCGGACCGGCAACGGCGTCGTCGGGCTGTCGATGTCCGGCGGGGCCGCCCTGATCCTGGCGGCCTATCACCCGCAGCAGTTCGTCTACGGGGCGTCGCTGTCGGGTTTCCTCAATCCGTCGGCGGTGCTCATGCAGCAGGCCATCCGGGTGGCCATGCTCGACGCCGGCGGCTACAACGTCGACAACATGTGGGGCGCCCCCTGGGATCCGGCCTGGAAGCGCAACGATCCGGTCAAACAGGCTGCCACGCTGGCCCGTAACGGCACCCGGCTGTGGATCTACTGCGCACCCGGCGGGCAGACCGATCTCGATCAGGCCGCCGACCCCGGCGTCGCACTGAGCGCCACCAGCCTGGAGTCCATGGCGATCACGAGCAACAAGGATTTCCAGGCCGCCTACACCCAGGCCGGCGGCACCAATGCGACGTTCAGCTTCCCGCCGTCGGGCAACCATTCCTGGCCTTATTGGGGAGCTCAGTTGGCCGCTTTGAAACCCGACCTGATCAGCACAATCAACCGGTGAAAGGCGATCACGAGCAGATCTCTGAAGAGGAACGACCACATCACATGTGGTTGACTGACAAGGCACTGCCGCGCCGAGTCGCATGCGGTGCAGCACACACAAAAAGGATGGGAATAGTTGCATGAAGTTCGTTGAGAAGTTGCGTGGCGCATGGCTGCGCCGGCTGACGGTCGCTGCCGCGGCCGCCGCCGTGCTGCCCGGCCTGATCGGCGTCGTCGGCGGCTCCGCAACGGCCGGAGCGTTCTCCAAGCCGGGCCTTCCGGTGGAGTACCTGGATGTGCCGTCGGCCGGTATGGGCCGCGATATCCGGGTGCAGTTCCAAAGCGGTGGCGCCAACTCGCCTGCGGTCTACCTGCTCGACGGTCTGCGTGCGCAGGACGACTTCAACGGCTGGGACATCAACACTCCCGCCTTCGAGTGGTACTACGGCTCGGGCCTGTCGGTGATCATGCCCGTCGGCGGCCAGTCCAGCTTCTACAGCGACTGGTACAAGCCGGCATGCGGCAAGGCCGGCTGCCAGACCTACAAGTGGGAGACCTTCCTGACCCAGGAACTGCCCGCGTACTTGGCCGCCAACAAGCAGGTCAAGCCGACCGGTAGCGCCGCCGTCGGTCTGTCGATGGCCGGTTCGGCCGCGCTGACCCTGGCGATCTGGCACCCCGAGCAGTTCCCGTACGCCGCTGCCCTGTCGGGCTTCCTGAACCTCTCCGAGGGCTGGTGGCCCTTCCTGGTGAACATCTCGATGGGCGACGCCGGTGGCTTCAAGGCCGACGACATGTGGGGCTCGACGGGCGATCCGAACAACGCCTGGAAGCGCAACGACCCGTTGGTCAACATCCAGAAGCTGATCGACAACAACACCCGCATCTGGATCTACTGCGGTGACGGCAAGCCGTCCGACCTCGACGCGGGCACCAGCAGCGGCAACCTGTTCAACGCGAAGTTCCTCGAAGGGTTCACCCTGCGGACGAACAAGACGTTCCGCGACACCTATCTGGCCGACGGTGGCACCAACGGGGTCTTCAACTTCCCGGCCAACGGCACCCACCAGTGGAACTACTGGGGCCAGCAGCTGCAGCAGATGAAGCCGGACATCCAGCGCGTCCTCGGGGCCACCCCGACCGCCTGATCCGTCGGCAACGACATCCGCTCAACGGCGACGATCCGATTCGTTCGGGTCGTCGCCGTTGGCGTTCAGGGATCGATGCCCCCGCCACCTCGGCATGTGATTCACTACGAGCGGGTGGCCGGGGTCTTATTTATCGCGACGAGTCGACGTGAGGTGACCATGAAGGTGTTGTCGAGGCTGTTCGGCGGAGTGTGCGCGACAGCCCTGGCTCTTGGTGTCTGGGGCGCGACCGCCCCGACGGGCCATGCCGCCGGCGTCGAGTACCTGATGGTTCCGTCCCCGGCGATGGGCCGCGACATCCCGGTTGCCTTCCAGGCCGGCGGTCCACACGCCGTGGTCCTGCTCGACGCGTTCAACGCCGGTGATCCCGTCAGCAACTGGGTGACCGCAGGCAACGCGATGAACACCCTTGCCGGTAAGGGCGTCTCGGTGGTCGCGCCGGCCAGCGGCGCGTTCACCCTCTACACCAACTGGGAGCAGGACGGCACCCGGCAGTGGGAGACCTTCCTGTCCGACGAACTGCCCAACTGGCTGGCGGCCAACAAGGGCCTCGCTCCCAGCGGCCACGCCATCGTCGGCGCCTCGCAAGGCGGCACCGGCGCCCTGATGGAGGCCACCTTCCATCCGGACCGCTACCGCTACGCCGGCTCGCTGTCGGGCTTCCCCAATCCGTCGAACACCTTCGTCAACGGCGCGCTGACCGCGGGGATGAACGAGTTCGGCGGTGTCAACACCCAGGCCATGTGGGGTGCCGCTCAGCTCGGCCGGTGGAAGTGGCACGACCCCGACGTGCACGCCCAGCTGCTGGTCGACAACAACACCCGGCTGTGGGTGTTCAGCCCGCAGACCACGACGTGCTCCGACGTTCCGGCGATGCTGGGCTACTGCGACCAGGCCCAGGGCGGCAACCGCACGTTCTACGCGCACTACCGCGCACTGGGCGGCCGCAACGGCCACTTCGACTTCCCTGTCGACGGTCAGCACGACTGGGGCAGCTGGTCGGCTCAGCTGGCCGCGATGGCGAACGACGTTGCGGCAGCCATCAAATAGCGCACGAACCGTTAGCCATCCGCAACCACTCGGCGATCCTGAGTGCATGTGTTGACCCGGTACCGTGGAGGCGTGCAGCCCACGGACGCCCGGGTTACCGGCAACGCTGCCGGTGATGCGACGGCGCCCACCGGTTCGTCGCGGCACGTCCTGGTGACAGCCGGTCTTCTGGTTCCGGCGGCCTGGCTGTTGATCGGCTGCAGCTCCGGGGAGGATCTGGTCACCACCGCCGCCCCGGCGGAGCAGGTGCTGGGACCGGTGCACGGGCAGGGCGCGTCGTTGTCGCCGGACAACGAGATGCAGTCGGCGAAGCTGGACGTCACCCCGGTGCAGCGGTCCTTCCTCGACGCGCTGTCCGCCGCTGGCGTCAAACCCTCGAGCGAGTTGCAGGCGTTGTCCATCGGCTCCTCGGTGTGCCAGGCCCACGCGGCCGGCCAAAGTGACCAGGCGGTGTGGGACTACATCGCGCCGATGGTGCGCAGCGACGTCGCCGATGCCCCTTCGTCGTCAGCGCAGACGGCTTCCGACATCCAGGTGAACGCGGTCACCGCGGATTACATCCGCATCGCGACCCAACGCCTCTGCTAGCAGGAAGACAGCTCCCCTTTCCATGGCTCGAAAAACCCGGACTAATGCCCGGCGTCGCAGGCACCGCATCCTCGCCCTGATCGCGGCGGGCGCGATGGCGGTGGCGGTGGCACTGATCGTTGCGATCATCGTGATCGTGGTGCGCAAGCCGGAGTCACCGCCGAGCGCGGTGCCTCCGACGGCGGTCCCGCCGACCACGGCCCAGCCCGGCAAGAAGCCGCGTCCGGAGTTCCAGGACGCCAGCTGCCCGGACGTGCAGCTAGTCGCCATCCCCGGCACGTGGGAGTCCTCGCCGACCGACGATCCGCTGAACCCGACGCAGTTCCCCATTGCGTTGCTGCGCAATGTCACCGGGCCGCTCGCCCAGCAGTTCGGGCGCGACCGCGTCGAGCTGTACACCGTTCCCTATACCGCGCAGTTCCACAATCCGTTGTCGGCTGACAAGCAGATGTCCTACAACGACAGCCGCACCGAGGGGACCCGCGCCGCGGTCAAGGCCATGACGGAGATGAACGAGCGGTGCCCGCTGACGTCGTATGTGATTGTCGGCTTCTCCCAGGGCGCGGTGATCGGCGGCGATCTGGCCAGCGACATCGGTAATGGCCGCGGTCCGGTCGACGAGGACCTGGTGCTGGGTGTGACGTTGATCGCCGACGGGCGCCGCCAGCTCGGCGTCGGTCAGGACATCGGGCCCAACCCGCCGGGGCAGGGCGCGGAGATCACGCTGCACGAGGTGCCGGTGCTCTCGGCGATGGGCCTGACCATGAGCGGCGAACGCCCGGGCGGGTTCGGCGCGCTGAACAACCGGACCAACCAGATCTGCGCGCCGGGTGACCTGATCTGCGCCGCACCCGAGCAGGCGTTCAACATCACCAACCTGCCCGAGACCCTCGATGTGCTCGCCGGGGGCGCCGGCCAGCCGGTGCATGCGATGTACAACACGCCGCAGTTTTGGAACCTCGACGGTCAACCGGCGACGGCGTGGACACTGAATTGGGCGCGTGACGTGATCCAGAACGCACCCGCACCGAAACACGGATGATGCGGTAACGACACCTGATCCGATTTGGCCGCCGCCGCTACTGCGCCTAACATTAAGAAGAAAATAAGAGCTACGGCGTCAGCCGTCGGCGAGGACGTGATGACACGTCCGAACTGGCGGGGGCATCCACGATCACGGTTCAGCCGGGACTTAGGTGTTCTCTGTACCATCTGTGAGGTTTGGGGCCCGCGACGCAGGGTGACCGGTGGCGCGACCTACGCGCGGCCGCCGAAGGACCCGACACAGAAGTGTTGTGACAGGAGAGTGGTATGCCGTTCCATAACCCGTTCATCAAGAACGGCCGCATCACCTTCCCTGAGGGCGCCAGCGTGGTCAAGCACGTTGAACGCTGGGCCAAGGTGCGCGGGGACAAGCTCGCCTACCGCTTTCTCGACTTCTCCACCGAGCGCGACGGTGTCGTGCGTGAACTGCGCTGGGCGGACTTCAGCGTCCGCAACCGTGCTGTGGCGGCCCGGTTGCAGCAGGTGACCCAGCCCGGCGACCGGGTGGCCATCCTGTGCCCGCAGAACCTCGAGTACCTCATCGCCATGTTCGGCACGATGTACTCGGGCCGAATCGCGGTGCCGCTGTTCGACCCCTCCGAACCGGGCCATGTCGGCCGTCTGCACGCGGTGCTCGATGACTGCTCACCCTCGGCGATCCTGACCACCACCGATGCCGCCGAAGGTGTGCGCAAGTTCTTCCGCAGCCGCCCGGCCAAGGACCGGCCCCGCGTCATCGCGGTCGACGCCGTGCCCGACGAGGTCGGCGCGACGTGGGAGCACTACGACGACATTGACGAGAACACCGTCGCTTATCTGCAGTACACGTCCGGCTCGACCCGGATCCCGACCGGCGTGCAGATCACCCATCTGAACCTGGGAACCAACATCGTTCAGGTCATCGAGGCCCTCGAGGGTGAGGAGGGCGACCGCGGTGTCTCGTGGCTGCCGTTCTTCCACGACATGGGCCTGATCACCGCTCTGTTGTCGCCGATGATCGGCCACTACTTCACCTTCATGACCCCGGCCGCGTTCGTCCGCCGCCCCGGCCGCTGGATTCGTGAGCTGGCCCGCAAACCCGGTGACACCGGCGGCACCATCTCGGTGGCGCCGAACTTCGCGTTCGACCACGCCGCGGCGCGTGGTGTCCCCAAGGACGACGAGGAGCCGCTGGACCTGTCCAACGTCAAGGCGATCCTCAACGGCAGCGAGCCGATCTCAGCGGCCACCGTGCGCCGCTTCAACGAGGCCTTCGGCCCGTTCGGCTTCCAGCCCAAGGCCATCAAACCGTCCTACGGTCTGGCCGAGGCCACGCTGTTCGTTTCGACCACCCCGTCGTCCGAGGAGCCGACGATAATCTCGGTGGACCGCGACGAACTGAACGCGGGCCGCTTCGTCGCGGTGCCGGACGACTCTCCCAAGGCCGTCGCACAGGCCGGCGCCGGCAAGATCGGCGTCGACGAGTGGGCGGTGATCGTCGACAACGACTCGGCCACCGAGCTCGCCGACGGCCAGATCGGCGAGATCTGGATCAGCGGCCAGAACATGGGCACCGGGTACTGGAACAAGCCCGAAGAGACTCACGCCACCTTCCAGAACATCCTGAAGTCGCGGACCAACCCGTCGCACGCCGAAGGCGCGGCTGACGACGCCACGTGGGTGCGCACCGGCGACCTAGGTGCGTATCACGACGGCGAGCTCTACATCACCGGCCGCACCAAGGACCTGGTGATCATCGACGGCCGTAACCACTACCCGCAGGACCTGGAGTACTCCGCGCAGGAGGCCACCAAGGCAGTGCGCACCGGGTTCGTCGCGGCGTTCTCGGTACCGGCCAACCGGCTTCCCGACGAGGTGTTCGAGAACGCCCACGCGGGTCTCAAGCGCGATCCCGACGACACCTCCGAGCAGTTGGTGATCGTCGCCGAACGGGCACCCGGGTCGCACAAGCTGGAGCTGGGGCCGGTCGTCGACGACATCCGCGCGGCGGTCGCCGTGCGTCACGGTGTCACCGTGCGTGACGTGCTGTTGACGCCGGCCGGTGCGATCCCGCGGACCTCGAGCGGCAAGATCGGCCGGCGCGCCTGCCGGTCGGCCTACCTGGACGGCAGCCTGCGTAGCGGGAAGGTGGCCAACGCCTTCCCGGACGAGACCGAATGACGACTGAAAGAAGTTCCTAAGTGGACGAAGGGGCGTGCGGCACGAGACCGTGGTCGGACGCTCCCTCGCACGAGGTGAGGCCTCATGTCTGAATCAAACACGCCCCCAGAAGATTTCACGACCAGTACCCCCGAGTCGGCCGAACTGACCCCGGCCCGCACCGACATGACCGTGGCGGAGATGCGCGAGTGGCTGCGCAACTGGGTGGCCAACGCCACCGCACAGTCGCCCGACAAGATCGACGAGTCCACCCCGATGGTCGAGCTCGGCCTGTCCTCCCGTGACGCGGTGGCGATGGCCTCCGATATCGAGGACCTCACCGGTGTCACGCTGACCGCCACGGTGGCCTTCCGCCACCCGACGATCGAGGCGCTGGCCACCGTTATCATCGAGGGTGAGCCGGAGGTCGAGTACAGCGACGACGGGCAGGACTGGGCCCGCAGCGTCGACGAAGGCATCGCCAACATCGCGATTGTCGGCCTGGCCACCCGCTTCCCGGGCGATATGAACACTCCCGACGAGATGTGGCAGGCGCTGCTCGAGGGTCGCGACGCCATCACCGATCTGCCGGACGGCCGCTGGGCTGAGTTCATGACCGAGCCCCGGCTGGCCGAGCGGATCGCCAAGGCCCGCACCCGCGGCGGCTACATCCACGACCTCAAAGGTTTCGACGCCGAGTTCTTCGCGCTGTCGAAGATGGAAGCCGACAACATGGATCCGCAGCAGCGGATGGTGCTCGAACTCACTTGGGAAGCACTGGAAAACGCCCGCATCCCGGCCTCCAGCCTGCGCGGCGAGAGTGTCGGCGTCTTCATCGGCAGTTCCACCAACGACTACAGCTACCTGGCGATGATGGATCCGCGTACCGCGCATCCCTACGCCATCACCGGCACGGCGAGCTCCATCATCGCCAACCGGGTGTCCTACTTCTACGACTTCCGCGGCCCGTCGGTCGCCGTCGACACCGCCTGCTCCAGCTCGCTGGTGGCTGTTCACCAGGGCATGCAGGCGCTGCGGACCGGTGAGGCCGACGTCGTCGTCGCGGGCGGGGTCAACGCACTGGTGACCCCGGCGGTGACGCTGGGCTTCGACGAGGTCGGTGGCGTGCTCGCCGCTGACGGCCGGATCAAGTCGTTCTCGTCCGACGCCGACGGCTACGCCCGGTCCGAGGGTGGCGGCATCCTGGTGCTCAAGCGCCTCGCCGACGCCCGCCGCGACGGCGACGAGATCCTGGCGGTGATCGCCGGCGGTGCGATCAACCACGACGGGCGCTCCAACGGCCTGCTGGCACCGAACCCGGATGCGCAGGCCGAGGTGCTGCGCAAGGCCTACAAGGACGCCGGTATCAACCCGCGCACCGTCGACTACATCGAGGCGCACGGCACCGGAACGATTCTCGGTGACCCGATCGAGGCCGACGCGCTGGGCCGTATCGTCGGTCGCGGCCGGACCGCCGAGCAGCCCGCGCTGCTGGGCGCGGTCAAGTCCAACGTCGGACACCTGGAGTCGGCCGCCGGTGCGGCCAGCCTGGCCAAGGTGGCACTAGCGTTGAGCCGCAACAAGATTCCGGCATCGATCAACTACGCGGGGCCCAACCCCTACATCGACTTCGACGGCATACATCTCAAGGTGGCCGACACCGCGACCGACTGGCCCCGCTACAGCGGCCATGCCATTGCCGGTGTCTCGGGCTTCGGCTTCGGCGGTGCCAACGCGCACCTGGTGCTGCGCGAGGTGCTGCCCACCGATCTGATCGAACCCGAGCCGCAGGCGGCTCCGGCCGACAAGCCGGACACCTCCGACGCCGCCGCTGTCTATGTCGGCGGGGTGCGGATGGACGAGTACGGCGAGTTCATTGACGATGAAGAAGCCGAGGACTTCGGTGAGCCGCGGTACGACGCCGAGGACCACGAACTCGAGCTGCCCGGCCTCACCGAGGAGGCGCTCGAGCTCATCGAAGCCGCCCGCGCGGAGTGGGAAGCCCGCGAGGACAAGCCGGTTCCCGTTGTTCCCATTGCCATTTCAGGTTTCTTGACCTCCCGCAAGCGTGCTGCCGCCGCCGAGTTGGCGGACTGGATCGACAGCCCGGAGGGCCGGGAGTCGTCGCTGGAGTCCATCGGGCGTGCGCTGTCGCGGCGCAACCACGGCCGCTCCCGGGCGGTCGTCATGGCCCACGACCACGACGAGGCCGTCAAGGGTCTGCGCGCGATCGCCGACGGCAAGCAGAGCCCGCTGGTGTACAGCGCCGACGGCCCGGTCACCAACGGCCCGGTGTGGGTGCTGGCGGGATTCGGTGCGCAGCACCGCAAGATGGGCAAGGAGCTCTACCTGCGCGACGACGTGTTCGCGGAGTGGATCAACAAGGTCGACGCGTTGATCCAGGACGAGCGCGGTTACTCGATCGTCGAGTTGATCCTCGACGACGCGATCGACTACACCAACGAGACCTGCGAGTACCCGATCGAGGTCGTGCAGACCGTCATCTTCGCCCTGCAGATCGCGCTCGGTGAACTGCTGCGCCACCACGGCGCCACCCCCGGCGCGGTGATCGGGCAGTCGCTCGGTGAGGCTGCCGCAGCGTATTTCGCCGGTGGCCTGTCGCTGGCGGACGCCACCCGCACCATCTGTTCGCGCGCGCACCTCATGGGTGAGGGCGAGGCGATGCTGTTCGGCGAGTACATCCGGCTGATGGCTCTGGTGGAGTACTCCGCCGACGAGGTCAAGACGGTGTTCTCCGACTACCCCGACCTGGAGGTGTGCGTCTACGCCGCACCGACCCAGACCGTCATCGGCGGTCCCCCGGAGCAGATCGACGCGATCGTCGCCCGCGCCGAAGCCGAGGGCAAGTTTGCGCGCAAGCTGCAGACCAAGGGCGCCAGCCACACTCAGCAGATGGACCCGCTGCTCGGTGAGCTGTCCGCCGAGATCACCGGGATCGAACCGCACCCGCTGCGGATCCCGTACTACTCGACGGTGCACGAGGGCAGCCTGATCCGGGCCGGCGGTGAGCCGATCCACGACGTCGAGTACTGGAAGAAGGGTCTGCGCCACAGCGTCTACTTCACCCAGGGCATCCGCAACGCCGTCGACAATGGGCACACCACGTTCCTAGAGCTGGCGCCGAATCCGGTGGCGCTCATGCAGGTTGGCTTGACGACCGCGTCGGCCGGGCTGCACGACGCGCAGCTCATCGCGACCCTGGCCCGCAAGCAGGACGAAGTCGAGTCGATGATCGCGGCGATGGCACAGCTCTATGTGTACGGTCACGACCTCGACATCCGGACGCTCTTCGGACCCGGCGACTTCGCCGCCATCCCGCCGACCCGGTTCAAGCGCAAGGAGCACTGGCTCAACGCGCAGTTCTCCGCCGACGGGTCGACGATGATCCCGGGCACCCACGTGGCCACCCCCGACGGCAAGCATGTCTGGGAGTTCGCCGCGCAGGGCCAGACCGATCTGGCCGCGCTGGTGAAAGCCGCTGCGGTACAGGTACTTCCGGATGCGACGCTGGCCGCCTCGGAGCAGCGCGCGGTACCCGGTGACGGTGCCCGGCTGGTGACCACGCTGACCCGGCATCCCGGTGGCGCCTCGGTGCAGGTGCACGCCCGGATTGACGAGTCCTTCACCCTGGTCTACGACGCCATCGTTACCCGTGCAGGTACTGCCTCGGCACTGCCCGCGGCGGTGGCCACCGGCGTTGCGGTGAGCGAACCGGTCGCGACCCCCGTCGCAGCGGAACCCGAGGACGACGCTCCGGACATCCTGTCCGACAATCTCGCTGCCGGCGCCGGAGTCGCTGCGTCACTGGGCAAGTGGTCCCCGGATTCCGGTGAGACCGTGCACGACCGGCTGTCGACGATCGTCGGCAGCGCCATGGGGTACGAGCCCGAGGACCTGCCGTGGGAGGTGCCGCTGATCGAGCTGGGTTTGGACTCGCTGATGGCGGTGCGGATCAAGAACCGCGTCGAGTACGACTTCGACATGCCACCGATCCAGTTGACCGCGGTACGCGACGCCAACCTCTACGCCGTCGAGAAGCTCATCGAGTACGCGATCGAGCACCGCGACGAGGTCGAGGCACTGGCCGAGGCGCAGAAGGGTAAGACGGCCGAGGAGATCGCCGCGGCACAGGCTGAGCTGATGGGCGGGGCCTCCACGGTCGCCGAGCTCGAGGCCAAGCTGGCCGAGGCCGGTCACCCGCTGGCCACCGAGTCGGAGCCGGCAGCGGTTCCGCCGCCGCCGACAAACCCGGCCGGGCCGAACGTCCCGCCGCCGCCCACCGATCCGTCGGGCCCCGCTAAGTCCACGGCCGCCGCAGTGGCTGCCAAGGTACTCACCCAGGAGGCGGTCACAGAGGCGCTGGGTGCCGACGTCCCGCCGCGTGAGGCCGCCGAGCGGGTCACGTTCGCGACGTGGGCGATCGTCACCGGCAAGTCGCCGGGCGGCATCTTCAACGAGTTGCCCGCCGTCGACGATGACACGGCCGCGAAGCTCGCCGAACGGCTCTCCGAGCGTGCCGAGGGAACCATCACCGTCGAGGACGTCCGGGCCGCCAGGACCATCGAGGAATTGGCCACCACGGTGCGGCAGTACCTCGAGGCCGGTGAGCTCGAAGGTTTCGTACGCACTCTGCGCGCCCCCAAAGAGAGCAGCACGCACGTCCCGGTGTTCGTGTTCCATCCGGCGGGCGGGTCGACGGTGGTCTACGAGCCGCTGCTCAAGCGTCTGCCGCCGGAAACCCCGGTCTACGGACTCGAGCGCGTCGAGGGCTCCATCGAGGAGCGGGCCGCCGAGTACGTGCCCAAGCTGATGGAGATCAACGGCAAGGGCCCGTACATCCTGGCCGGCTGGTCGCTGGGTGGCGCATTGGCCTACGCCTGCGCGGTCGGCCTGAAGCGCAACGGTTGCGACGTCCGCTTCGTGGGACTCATCGACACGGTGCGCGCCGGCGAGGAGGTGCCGCAGACCAAGGAGGAGATCCGGGCCCGCTGGGACCGCTACGCGCTGTTCGCGCAACGGACGTTCAACGTGGAGATTCCGGAGATCCCCTACGAGCAGCTCGAGCAGCTCGACGACGAGGGTCAGGTGCGTTTCGTGCTCGACGCCGTCAAGGACGCCGGGGTCGACATCCCGGGCGGCATCATCGAGCATCAGCGGACGTCGTATCTGGACAACCGGGCACTGGACACCGCCAACATCGAGCAGTACGACGGTCACGTCACGCTGTACATGGCCGAGCGCTACCACGATGACGCGATCATGTTCGAGCCGCGCTATGCGATTCGCCAGCCCGACGGCGGGTGGGGTGAGTTCGTGTCCGAGCTCGAAGTCGTGCCCATCGGGGGCGAGCACATCCAGGCGATCGACGAGCCGTACATTGCGAAGGTCGGTGCCCACATGAGCGCGGCGATCAGCCGCATTGATGCTGAGGAGAACCAGTGACCGCCAGCACAACTGCCGAGAAGCTAGCCGAACTCCGCGCGAAGCTGGAGCTGGCCAAGGAACCCGGCGGTGCGAAGGCCGTGGCAAAGCGCGAGAAGAAGGGCATCCCCAGTGCCCGCGCGCGCATCCTCGATCTGGTCGACCCGGGCAGCTTCCTGGAGATCGGCGCGCTTGCCAAAACGCCCGGCGATCCCGACGCGCTCTTCGGCGACGGCGTGGTGACGGGGCACGGCACCATCAACGGCCGCCCCGTCGGGGTATTCAGCCACGACCAGACGGTGTTCCAGGGCACCGTCGGCGAGATGTTCGGCCGCAAGGTCGCCCGCCTGATGGAGTGGGTCGCCATGGTGGGCTGCCCGATCATCGGGATCAACGACTCCGGCGGCGCCCGCATCCAGGACGCGGCGACTTCGCTGGCCTGGTACGCCGAGTTGGGTCGCAGACACGAATTGCTGTCCGGCATCGTGCCGCAGATCTCGATCATCCTCGGCAAGTGCGCGGGTGGTGCGGTGTACTCGCCGATCCAGACCGATCTGGTTGTCGCGGTGCGTGATCAGGGCTACATGTTCGTCACCGGACCCGATGTCATCAAGGACGTCACCGGCGAGGAAGTCAGCCTCGACGAACTCGGTGGCGCCGACTACCAGGCCCGCTACGGCAACATCCACCAGGTCGTGGACTCGGAGAAGGCCGCGTTCCAGTTCGTCCGCGACTACCTGGACTTCCTGCCGTCCAACACCTTTGACGATGCACCGATCGTCAACCCTGGTCTGGAGCCGGAGATCACCCCGCACGACCTCGAGCTCGACAGCCTCGTCCCGGATGCCGACAACACCGCCTACGACATGCATGAGATCCTGCTGCGGATCTTCGACGACGGCGATTTCCTCGACGTCGGCGCCCAGGCCGGCCAGGCGATCATCACCGGCTACGCGCGGGTCGACGGCCGCCCGGTAGCGGTGATCGCCAACCAGCCGATGCACAACGCGGGCGCGATCGACAACGAGGAGTCCGACAAGGCGGCCCGCTTCGTGCGGTTCAACGACTCTTTCAACATCCCGCTCGTGTTTGTCGTCGACACCCCGGGGTTCATGCCCGGGGTGCAGCAGGAGAAGAACGGCATCATCAAGCGCGGTGGCCGATTCCTGTACTCGGTGGTGGAGGCCGATGTGCCGAAGGTGACCATCACCATCCGCAAGTCCTATGGCGGCGCGTACGCGGTGATGGGCAGCAAGCAGCTGACCGCGGACATGAACTTCGTGTGGCCGACCGCGCGCATCGCGGTGATCGGTGCCGAGGGCGCCGCGCAGCTGTTGGTGAAGCGATTCCCCGATCCCACTGCGCCCGAGGTGCAGAAGATCAAGGCCGACTTCATCGAGGGATACAACCTCAATATGGCCACCCCCTACATCGCGGCCGAACGCGGTTATGTCGACGCGGTGATCGAGCCGCACCAGACCCGGCTGCTGCTGCGTAAGTCGCTGAAGTTGTTGCGCGACAAGCAGATCAACCGCGTGCTGCGCAAGCACGGTTTGATCCCGATCTAAGCCGATGCCCAGGCTGGCCGCCGGTTCGGTGCTCGCACCGTTCACGCTCACCGCGCTGGACGGATCGGTCGTCGCCGTGCCGGGTCCCGGCCGGCACGCCGAGATCGCGGCCGCCGGCATCACCGAGGTGACGTTCTTCCACTCCGCTGCCGAGCATCTGCGCGGGTATCAGGCCGACCTGCCGTTCGCCGTCATCGCCGACCCGGACCGGGTGTACTACCACAGGTTCGGCATGGAAAGGGCGTGCGGTCACTGGCCGACCCGCGGGCGCTGGCCGCGGCCGTCCGCGGCGGCCGGCAGTGGATGGCTCATCGCGGCGAACCGGACTGGGCCGGGGTGGGGGAGAATGACGGGACCACGCATCTGGGGCTGCCCGCGGACTTCCTGATCGACACCGACGGCACTCTGGTCGCCGTGCATTATGGCAGCCACGCCGACGACCAGTGGTCGGTGGACGAGCTGCTGGAAATCAGCCGGACCAGCTAGTTTCCAACCATCCACAGAAGTTACTCACACCTGTGTAATTCGAAGTAATTTAGCCCGCGCTGTCATTTTTGACGAAACAACAGTCCGGCCGGCACGGCCGAACTACCGTGACGAGGTGACCTCCGAGCCGCTTGCCCCCACCGGCCGGGACGGCCGCCACCTCTACACGTGCCCGCTGTGTGAAGCCATGTGCGGCTTGGAGATTCAGGTCGAGCGCGGCCGCGTGGCCGGCGTCCGCGGCAACCCCGACGACGTGTGGAGCCGCGGGCACCTGTGCCCCAAGGGCACCTCGCTGGGCGCCATTCATCACGACCCGGACCGCATCCGGGCACCGATGATCAAGGTTGACGGCCAGTGGCGCGAGGTCAGCTGGGACGAGGCGTTCCGGCGTTGCACCGAACTGCTGGCGCCGGTCATCGCCGAGCACGGTATCGGTGCGGTCACCTGCTACACCGGCAATCCGCTGGCGCACTCGTTCTCGCTGGGCCGCTACACCGGGGTGCTGCTGGGCATGTCCGGCATCCCGGTCAGCTACTCGCCGGGCACGGTCGACCAGTGGCCCAAGAACCTGTCCTCGCATCTGATGTACGGCAACTGGTGGGGCTTCCCGGTGCCCGATATCGAGCGCACCGACCTGCTGGTGATCATGGGTGCCAACCCGGCGGCATCGCAGGGTTCGCTGCTGGCCGCCCCCGACGTCATGGGCATCATCGCCGGTATCGACACGGTGATCGTCATCGACCCGGTGCGCACGCCCACCGCGGCCAAGGCCGACGAATGGCTGCCCATCACCCCGGGCACCGACGCCGCCCTGCTGCTCGCAGTCGTGCACACCTTGTTCGACGAGAACCTGGTGAACCTCGGCCGGCTCGGCGACCACATCGACGGCGTCGACGTCTTGCGCGCGGCGGCGGCGGATTGGACCCCCGAGCGCGTGGCAGGCGTCACCGGCATCGACGCCGAACGGACGCGCCACCTGGCCCGCCAACTGGCGGAGACGGAAAGAGCCGTCGTCTACGGCCGAATCGGCTTGTGCAATCAGGAGTTCGGCAGCCTGGCCAGCTGGCTGGTCGACGTTGTCAACATTCTCACCGGACACTTCGACACGGCGGGCGGCGCGATGTTCCCGCGCCCGGCGGTCTGGACCGTCACCTCCCAGCCGCAGCCCGGCCTGGAAGGCGGACTGCCCGAGTTCGGCCGCTGGAAGACCCGGGTGCGCGGCGCCAAGGAAGTGCTCGGCCAGGTGCCGGTGTCATGTCTGGCCGAGGAGATCGAGACCCCCGGCGAGGGCCAGATCAAGGCACTGATCACCGTCGCGGGAAACCCGGTGCTGTCCACACCCGGTGGGCACCGCCTCGACGCGGTGCTGCCGCAACTCGACGCGATGATCGCCGTCGACCTGTGGCTCAACGAGACCACCCGGCACGCCGACGTGATCCTGCCGGGGCTGTCCCCGCTGGAGCAGCCGCATCATGACGACCTGATCCTGGCGTTCGCGATCGGCAGCATCGCCAACTACTCGGCGCCGGTGTTCGCACCTGAGGACCCGGATCGGCCGCAGGAGTGGGAGATCCTGGTCCGCCTGACCGGTCTGTGCGCCGGAACACCCGCTGAGGACGTCGACGTCGCCGCCATCGACGACGGCTTCTTCGACTACCTCTGCTTCACCCAGGGGCTCGACGGCGCGCAGATCCGCAGCCACTACGAGCACGGCGGACCCGAACGCATCCTGGACCTGACGCTGCGCACCGGCCCGTTCGGCGACCGCTACGGCGAGAATCCGGGCGGCCTGAGCCTGGACCTGTTGAAGGACAACCCGAATGGCATCAACTTCGGGCCGATGGTGCCGCAGGTGCCCGAGATCCTGAACACCACGGACAAGAAGATCCGGCTGGCCCCGCTGTATCTGCTCGACGACCTGCCCCGGCTGGCGGGCCGGTTGGAGCGTGCACCTGAGGACCTGGTTTTGGTCAGCCGTCGGCACCTGCGCTCGAATAACACGTGGCTGCACAATGTTCCGGCGCTGATGAAGGGCCGCGACCGGTGCACGCTGCTGATGCACCCGGCCGACGCCGCCCGCCGCGGGGTGGCCGACGGCACGACCGTCAGCGTTGCCTCCTCGGCGGGGCGCATCGAGGTCGCCGTGGAGGTCACCGATGCCATCAAGCCCGGCGTGGTCTCGATGCCGCACGGCTGGGGTCACGGTCAGCCGGGAACCCGGCTGTCGGTGGCCAACGGCTCACCCGGGGTGAACACCAACATCCTTTCTCCCCCAACATTTCTCGATGAACCGTCGGGCAACGGCGCGCTCAACGGCATCCCGGTGGATGTCGCCCCGGTGGGTTAGCTGCAGCGTGGATCGACCCGCAGTACATCCGTTGCATGGGGAGCCAGCTGCTCGGCCGCCAAGTCGCCGGTCGTGGAGTGTTCGGTGTGCGTCCACAGGTCCCGTACCCGGTAGCAGGCCACAGCTGGCAGGCCCACGGCCGCTGTAGTCGTGGCGATCGAAGCCGACTGCGGGTCTGGGTTGACGATCGCCACGGCGACCGCGCCCCCGGTGAGAGGCTTGACCATGATGCGGGGATCTTGGGCCAGCGGGCGGGCTTGGCGGACCAACGGATCCTGGTCGACCGCGATGATGTCGTGATTGGTGAGGATGTCGCGGGTTTGTGCCGTCATCGAGCGAATATCGTTGCCTGCCAATAGGGGTGCGGCCATCATCGCCCACAGTGACACATGGGTCCGCTGCTCGTCTTCGGTCATGCTGGGCCCGTGTTCGTCGGCCAGCGTCTGCGACATGCCGCTGTGGCTGGCCACGAACTCGGGCCATGATATTCCAGCGACGAGCATGTCGGGATCGTTGACGTAGCCGGGTCGGCTGCGCGCTGCCAGCGGGCCGGCCACCTGCACTTGTTCGCGCACCCCGAGAACCGGTTCTTCGGAGGCGAATTCAGTGCGCCACAGCGGAACCAAATCTATGGTGTTGCGCGTCATGTCGGCGACGGAGGACCAGTCGAATGCCGCCCCGGCGCCGGGGTCACCGGAGGTGTTGGGGTTGATGCTGTAGACGATGGACCGTCCGGTCGCACGGAGGGCGTCGCGCATCGCGGTGAACCGATTGATCTGATCGGCCCGGCTCTGATCGGTACTGCACCAGTCGTACTTCAGGAAGTCGACACCCCACCGGGCGAAGGTACGCGCGTCGGCCGACTCGTGTCCGGCGCTGGCATTGTGTTCACCGATCCCGCACAGTTGGTAACTGGGGCTGGCGTAGAGGCCCAGCAGCATCCCGTGATCGTGGGCATATCCGGCCAGCGCGGCGATGCCGTGGGGAAACCGCGTGGGATCAGCCTGAAGGTCGCCGTCGGCGTCCCGGTCGGCGGCGGCCCAGCCTGCATCCAGATTGACGTAGCGGTAGCCGGCGTCTCGCATCCCCGAGGACACCATGGCATCGATAGTCTCCTCGACGTTCTGTTCGGACAGCGCGATCCCCGAGTTCCACGAATTCCACCCCATCGGTGGTGTCGAGATGGTCGGCGCCATGCGGCCCGCGGTGGGTGAGCCTCCGCACCCTGCGACGGCGGAGCCCAGGATGGCTAGGCAGCAGAGAATCGACGGGGTTCGGCGCATGGCGCAACACTAGGGTGTGACTCACCGAAACGGGTGTGCGCCAGGCTGACGATACGTTCGGCTTGCCGTTCGTCGGTGGGGTCGGCGGCAACCAGCAGGAATCGATTGCTGCTGTAGCCGTGGCCTATTCGCACCAACTTCACAGGATTTCTGTCTGTGGCGACCACGCGGTAGCCGGCGCGGAGCAGGGTGCGGGCAACGATGTATCCGCGCTCGGTCCCGGCATCAGGGACGAGCACGACGGGGGATTCGTCGACAGGTGTCGGGATCGATGTCATGACGTCAGTCAACGGCGCCGAGGTGAGCGGTTGCTATGTGGCCGCTACGAATTCGCGGTGTCGCGAGTGAGTTCAGCTGGTTGACATGATCTGTACAGGACGGTGCCGCATCCTGGTGCAGTGCCGCCGAACGGCCCCACCCCGACACCGGTCCCGCAGCCCGTTGTCATGCCCCGGCTGCCCGATCCGGACTTCAACAAGCTCGGGCACGGTGTGTCGTTGCTGGGCGGCTGGCTGCCGATCACCGTCCAGATCGGGACATTCGTCGCTGTGATCGTGGCCGTCGGTTGGCGGTCCCGGCGGT
Source organism: Mycobacterium sp. DL592 (assembly GCF_011694515.1). Lineage (NCBI taxonomy): Bacteria > Bacillati > Actinomycetota > Actinomycetes > Mycobacteriales > Mycobacteriaceae > Mycobacterium > Mycobacterium sp. DL592. Next base: position 80,677 of record NZ_CP050192.1, read on the forward strand.
GGCGGCTGGTGTGGCTCCCGATCGTCGCGGCGGTGGGCGCGGGCGCCGCCTGCACTGCTCGAGCCTGGATGGAGTCCGAAGGCTTGGCGTCGAACCCGGCACCGCTTCGATTGTGGGTGTGGACGGGTCTCGGGGCGGCAACGCTCGCGGTGGCGGTGCTCGGATGGCGCAGCGCCGCACCGTGGCGCCGAACGCTATCGCTGCTCGCGATTCCGTTGACGCTGCTGAGCACACTGGTGGTGCTCAACCAATGGGTCGGCTACTACTCCACGGTGCAGCGTGCGTGGGGCGATCTGACCTCGGGCCCGCTGCCTGACCAGATCAGGGACAGCGATCTGGCCGGATTGCGCAACACCTTTCCGTCGACGGGCAAGCTGCTCGTCGTCGATACTCCTGAAGTCAGAAGCGGATTCAAGCACCGCAGCGAGTACGTCTACCTGCCGCCGGTGTGGTTCTCCGGCTCGGCGCCGACCCGGTTGCCGGCGATGATGATGATCGGCGGCGAATTCGGCAACCCGTCGAACTGGATCCGGACCGGCAACGCTGTGGCCACCCTCGACGCGTTTGCCCGCGCACATCGTGGGTGGGCCCCGGTGGTGGTCTTCGTCGATTCCAGCGGCAGCTTCAACAATGACACCGAATGTGTGAACGGGCCGCGCGGCAATGCCGCCGACCACCTCACCGAGGAGGTTCGCCCCTACGTCATCTCCCGATTCGGTGCTTCGGCTGAGCCGGCAGACTGGGCTGCGGTGGGTTGGTCGGCCGGCGGGACCTGTGCGATGAACCTGGCCGTCATGCATCCGGACCTCTTCGCCACATTCGTCGACATCGGTGGCGATCGTGGGCCGAATTCCGGCACCAAGGAACAGACCATCGAACGCCTCTACGGCGGCAACCCCGCGATGTGGGATGCCTTCGACACCCGCACGGTGATGACCAGACATGGACCGTATGCCGGCGTCGCGGGCCTGTTCAACGACTCGCAGGAACCGCCCGACGACAAGACCAAGGATCTCCCGGATCGGCACGACGACCGGCTGGCTCCGGTGGGATACGGCGGTCATGGTGACGAGGATCAGTTCCGGGAAAAGGGTGCCCTCCCGGACCTGTGTGCGGCGGCGGTGGCGGTGCACATCGACTGCACCCTAAGGATTTACGTCGGCTATCACACCTGGCAGTTCGCGCAGCGCGCGTTCGCCGATTCACTGCCCTGGCTCGCCGAGCGGCTGCATGGACCTGACGCTGAGGTGTCCTTCGGCTCATAGGCCACGCACAAGAAAAACCAAGCCTCGACCATTCTTCGGCTGTCGAAATAGACGGTATGACCGCAGTTCTTGAAGGCCCACACAGTGTTGCCGATATGCCGAAACCACACCGGTTCAGGCTCTCGCGCACCGCGTGGCGGCGCATCGGCCTGGCTGGCTTGCTGATCGCCACTGCCGTCACCTATCTCTTTAACATCACCATCAACGGCATGGGCAATGCGTTCTATGCCGGTGCCGCGCAGGCTGGTTCCAAGAACTGGGAAGCACTGTTGTTCGGGTCGGTCGATCCCGGCAACTTCATCACGGTCGACAAGCCACCGGTGTCCCAATGGGTGATGGGCCTGTCCGGGCAGATCTTCGGATTCAGTAGCGCCAGCATGCTGGTACCCGAAGCGCTGATGGCGGTGGCTGCGGTTGCCCTGCTATATGGCGCAGTGCGCCGTATCGCGGGGACCGGTGCAGGTTTCTTGGCGGGTGCGGCGTTCGCGTTGACACCCGTGGTGGCGTTGATGTTTCGCTACAACAACCCGGACGCGGTGATGGTCCTGCTGATGCTGGCAGCCGCCTACTGCGGGGTGCGGGCCCTCGAACGCGGCAGCCTCAAGTGGATGATGTTGGCCGGTTCCGCCCTCGGGTTTGCCTTCCTGGCCAAGATGCTGGAAGGCCTGATGGTTGCGCCGGCGATCGGACTGGCCTATCTGCTGGTCGCACCGACGTCGGTTCGGCGCCGGCTGGCACATCTGGCAGCCGCAGTCGGCGCTTGCCTGCTGTCTGCTGGTTGGTTCGTCGCAGTGACGCTGCTGTGGCCCGCCTCGTCGCGTCCGTATTTGGCCGGCTCGACGGACAACAACTTCATGAACCTGGTAATCGGGTACAACGGCCTGGCCCGGGTCCTGGGCCGCGGTAACGCCGGTGCCACCGATGCTCACGCCGGACCTCCTGCCGGCTTCGACCAGCACTCCGGTGCCGCCGGAATTACCGGCTCCGGACACCAGAATCCTGGTCTGACAAGGCTTTTCAGTGGTGAATTCGGCATCGAGATGAGCTGGCTACTTCCGGCCGCGCTGCTCGGTCTGATCTTCGTCCTCGTGGTGCGTGCGCATGCGCCACGTACCGACCTGCTCCGGGGAGGGGCCCTGTTGTTCGGTGGCTGGCTGCTGGTCGACGGGCTCGTCCTGAGCTACATGAAGGGGATGGCGCACCCCTACTACTGCCTGTCAGTGGTGCCTGCGGTGGCCGCGCTCGCCGCCATCGGTGGGGGCGAGATGTGGCGCACCCGCGACCGGCTGTTCGGTCGAATCAGCCTGGCGGCGAACGTGCTGCTGACGGCGCTCTGGAGTTGGCGACTGCTGGACGGCAATCTGCACTGGGCGTCGGTTATGCGCTGGGTCGTCGTGATTGCAGGGGTCGCCGCCGCCGTCATGCTACTTGCGGCGCCGCGTGCGAACCGTGGACGGCTCGCCGCCGCGGCACTGACCCTCGGCATCATTGCCAGCGGAATGGGTTCGGCCGCTTATGCTTTAGCGACCATCGAAGTGCCGCACACCGGAGGGATGGCCCAGGTGGGTCCCGCGCAACCGGCCCACGACGGCGGTGACCGGCCGGATCGCGGCGGCCAGGAGTCCAATGCGCAGCTCGACGGCCTCTTGGCGGGCACCGACACGAAATGGTCGGCAGCCGTCAACGGGTCATCGGCAGCGGCCGCCCTGGAACTCGCCACCAACACCTCGGTGATGGCGATCGGTGGATTCGGTGGGAACGACCCCGTTCCCTCGCTCACCCAGTTTCAGGCTTATGTCGCCAATCATGAGATCGGTTACTACGTCACCTCTCCCGGCAGCCAGCAGGGACCCGGCCGCGGAAACCAGCACGCCGACATCACTGCGTGGGTCGCGGCGAACTTTGCAGCCAAGGCTGTCGGTTCGGCCACCGTCTACGATCTGACGGCCCCGCTGAAGCCATAGCGACCCGGCCCCGGCGACGACATCCCTACACTCCACCTATGCCGCACACCGACACCGACACCGCCGCCGTCCGCACCGCAGGGGCGGCCATCGGCGAAGCCGTCAGCATCTTCATGCTCAGCCCGGAGACCGTGCAGAAGAGCCTGGAGGCCGGCTATCCGGACCCGTTCGCCGCCTACTTCGCCGGTCGCGGCGGGGTACTCGGCCGCGCCACCGACACCACCGTCAACGCGGTGTTCGCCGTGTTCGAGCCGAACGTCGTCCGCGCGTGCTGGCAGGCCGGTGTGGCCGTACGCGACGCGCCCGAGAGCGCTCAACTGTATTGGGAGCAGGCTGCCGAGTATGGCCGGGAGCACCTGGCCGGAGCCGAGGGCCTGGACCGGATCGCCGAGCTGGGCGAGAAGGTGATCGCGGCAGCGCCGGAGCCGGGACTGCCGCTCTACGCCGGCTGGCGCGCCATGCCGCTTGCCGACGACCCCGCGGCGCGGGCGTTCCAGGTGATGTTCGTGCTGCGCGAGCTGCGGGCCGCCGTGCACTTCAATGCGCTGACGATCTCCGGGATCAGCCCGGTCGAGGCGCACCTGCTCAACAAAGGACCCGAATACGCCGCATTCATGGGCTGGCAGCCGCCCTACGTCGATGTCGATCCGGCGAAGAAAGACCGCTATACCGAGGTCGAGGGCCTGACGAACCGCCGGATGGCCGAGATCGTCGACGCGGCCCTGACGCCTGCGGAGATCGAGGACTTGGCGCGGCTGTCCGTCGCCGCGCTGGCCAGGCTCAAGCAACCCGCCCAGGGCTAGATCGGATCGCTGCGATTCTTGGCCGTCGATGATGGCGTCAAAGTTTTTTCAGCAGTGTGATTTTCGGTTGCGATCACAACAAAGGTGCAGCTGGCGCTCAGTTTGAGCGGTTGCCTGCCTTGCCGTCCGCCCCGCCGGGACGCCCGGGCGGTTGTGGCGAAGCGATTCCTGATGTGACACCCTCCGGGTACGAATTTCACAGTCAACTGCCAGGAACCGCTCGTCACAAAGGGAGAACATGAGGATTTTCGGTCGGCTGCTGGTAGCGATGATCGCCGCTGTCGCGGCATTGTTCGTGGGTACGGGGACCTCGAACGCGGGTCTGGACAATCAGCTGAGCCTGGTCGACGGCGGTGGCCGTACGTTGACGATCCAGCAGTGGGACACCTTCCTGGACGGCGTGTTCCCCTTGGACCGCAACCGGCTGACCCGTGAGTGGTTCCACTCCGGCAAGGCTGTCTACAGCGTCGTGGGCTCCGGTGCCGACGAGTTCGCGGGCACCTTGGAGCTGGGCTACCAGGTGGGCTTCCCGTGGTCACTGGGTGTGGGTATCAACTTCAGCTACACCACCCCCAACATCCTGCTCGACGATGTGAACCTCTCACCCACCGGTTTCAACCCGCTGGGCTCGATCATCACCCCGAACCTGTTCCCCGGTGTGTCGATCAGTGCCGACCTGGGCAACGGCCCGGGCATCCAGGAAGTCGCCACCTTCTCGGTCGACGTCGAAGGTCCGAACGGCGCGGTCGCGGTGGCCAACGCCCACGGCACCGTCACCGGTGCGGCCGGCGGTGTGCTGCTGCGCCCGTTCGCCCGGCTGATCTCCAAGGCCGGCGACAGCGTCACCACCTACGGCGAACCCTGGAACATGAACTGATCCGACCGACCAGGTGCGTGGCTACGATGCCGGGGTGCCCTGGGAACAACTGCCGCTGATCGGCGGGTGGCTTCGTACCACGCGTGTCGAAGCGACCCGGGCCACCGTCGCGGCCGTCACCAGGATCGCCGAGTTGGTTCTCGACCAGATCGACCTGACCGCCCTGGTCCGTGAGCGCGTCGACATCGACGCGATCGTGGCCGACGTCGATATCGACGCCATCATCGCCCGGATTGATCTGATCGGGCTGGCCGACCAGATCATCGACGGGGTCGACCTGCCCGCGATCATCCGGGAGTCCACCGGCACCGTGACCGCCGAGGTGATGACCGACGTCCGCACCCAGACCGCCAGGGCCGACGACGTCGTCGCCGGATTCGTCGACCGGGTACTGGGCCGCAACCAGGATCCTCGGGACGGGCAGTGACCAACGCTGGCATCGTCTCGCGTGGTGCGGCCGCCCTCGTCGACATGTTGGTCGTCGTCGTCACCATGGGTCTGCTCTATCTCGGGCAGGTGCTCATCACCCTGATCGTGAACCCGGCGGCGTTCCGGTTCCCGGCGCCGAACCTGATCTTCTCCACCGCCGCCACGTTCGTCGTGTCGGTGCTGTACCTGACCGTCTGCTGGGCGCTGTCCGGCCGGACCGTGGGTGCGGTGCTGTTGGGCGTGCGTGTCCTGGGGCGGCGCACCGACCGCCTGCCGCTGGCCGTCGCCGCGGTCCGGGCGGTGGCGTGTGTGCTGTTTCCCATCGGGCTGGCCTGGGTCGCCGTCGACAAGCAACGGCGCTCGGTGCAGGACCTCGTGCTGGGCAGCCGTGTCGTCTATGACCGGCCGGCCTGACTAGGATGCCCCAATGCCGTTAGCGGACGGCCAGGTTGTTGCTGGTTACACCATCGTTCGGACCTTGGGTGCCGGCGGAATGGGTGAGGTCTACCTCGTCCAGCACCCGCGACTGCCCCGACACGACGCGTTGAAGGTGCTCGGGTCGGCGGTCAGCCGTGACGAGGAGTACCGGCAGCGGTTCAGCCTGGAAGCCGATATGGTCGCCACCCTGTCGCATCCGCACATCGTGACGATCTACGACCGCGGCGAGTTCGAGGACAAGCTGTGGATCGCGATGGAGTTCATCGACGGCACCGACGCCTCGCATCTGCTCGCCGACCGCTACCCCTACGGCATGCCGCCCGACGAGGTGGTGCGCATCGTCACCGCGGTGGCCGAGGCCCTCGACTACGCGCACAGTCGTGGGCTGCTGCACCGAGACATCAAGCCCGCCAACATTCTTCTGGGTCATCCCGACTCCGGCGACCGGCGGGTCGCTCTGGCCGACTTCGGCATCGCCCGCTGGATGGGGCAGGCCAGTGGGCTCACCGGAACCAACATGACGGTAGGGACGGTGGCCTACGCCGCCCCCGAACAACTCAAAGGTGAGGAGATCGACGGTCACGCCGACCAGTACGCCCTGGCCGCCACCGCCTATCACCTGCTGACCGGTATGCCGCCGTTTCAGCACACCAACCCGGCCATCGTCATCAGCCAGCATCTGAGTTCGGATCCCCCCGCGATCGGCGCCAAGCGCCCGGAACTCGCCGGGCTGGGCCCGGTGTTCGCCAAGGCGCTGGCCAAGAATGCCGACGCCCGGTATGCGCGGTGCGTCGACTTCGCCCATGATCTGCGTCGTTGTCTGGGGGCGGCCGAATTCGAGTCCGGTGCGGTGGCGCTGACTGCCCAGTCAGCGACGGCGGGCCGGGCGAAGAAGCCCGTGGGTTCCCGCGCCCGGCACGCTAAACCGGAGTCGGCTCGCTCCCGGCGGCGCCGGTTGATCCCGGCGATCCTGGGCGCGGTGATCGTTGTGGCCGGTGCGGCCGCCGGGATCAGCCTGCTGTTCGGCCACCACGGCGTGCACAACACGGCCACCACCCAGTCGCCCGTGGCGGCACCGCCCCCGCCACCGGCGGTGTCGAGCCGAATGGACCTGCCGATCGTGGTGATCGGCGCCAACTGCGGGGTGATGGGGGCGGCGGCCGTCAGTGAGACGGGCGCGCCTGCCTACTGCGCGCACGCCGCGCCGGGGGCGCCCAACACGGTGTGGTCGCTGCAGCCCGAACAGCTGCTGCGCGACCGTCAGTCACCGGGCGGGTGATTACAGGCCGATCCACTGGCCGAGGAACCAGAAGCCCCAGCCGTGGCCGTCGCCGGCCTGCATCGGCTGTACCCACTGGCCGTTGAAGTTGAACGGCTGATGGTCCTGGCGGCCCTGGTCCATACCGCGGTTCTGCCAGTCGACCGGACCGGGGCCGCCGGGGCCACCCGGGCCGCCGGGGCCGCCGGGGCCGTTATTCCAGTTGTTCTGTCCGCCTGGTCCGCCCGGACCCTGTTGGCAGGCAGCCGGATTCGGCCCGCCACATGGCTGGCCGGGGTCCGCGCTCGCGGTGCCGATACCGAGTCCGAATAGGCCGGCCGCGCCGATACCGGTCGCCACCGCCGAGGTGTAGAGCATGCGCTTGAAGTTCATCGTCGTCTCCCTTTGTGTACTTCTGCTTGCCTCTGCAACGTTATGAAGTACCGATGGGTACCGCCTGTGGCGTTCATGGGCTCGCGCTAGGCATTCGGTAACGGAACGAAAACGCTCCGGACACAAGGTATTTGACGCTGGTGTCAAGTCCGTTCGGTGGGCAGTGTGTCGCCGCGGAAGAATGCCGGTGCCTTGATGTTCCACAGGATCATAAGCACGACGCCGAATGCCAGGCTGAGCACTCCGACGACGAACACAGTGCCGATACCGGCCACCGAGCCGCCCGAACCGTACGCCGGGTCGATCATGTGATAGGCCTCGGTGATGCCCACCGGGATGAGGATCAGGGCACCGATACCCGGCAGGATGACCTGCTCCAGTGCGGTCTTCACCGATCGAAATGCGCTGCGCCAGAAGTACACCACCGACGACACCGCGACCACCGAGTAGTAGGTCATGATGGCGATGCCGACGCTGTAGACGGAGTCCTCCACGATGGATTCGCTGACCAGCGTGAGCCCGCCGTAGATGGCCAGGCTGGTCAGGCCGATCACCCAGGTGGCGAACTTCGGCGTCTGGCTCACCTCGTCGACCGAGGCGAACCGGTTCGGCAGCGCCTTGTACGTCGCCATCGACAGCAGGCCACGTGCCGTCGGCATCACCGTGGACATCGTGGCCGAGAACGCCGAGATACCGACGATCAGCGCGGCGATCACCGCGCCCCGGGTGCCGATGGCCGCACCGGCCAGCGTGGTGAAGACGTCGTCGATGTTGGTGGGATTGGTCAGGCTTGTCGGACTGGTTTCGTCGATGCCCGCGAAAGCCAGTGCGGCGACGCTGAATACGACGTAGGTGACGACGGTGATGATGATGGCCGTCACGCCGCTGCGGCCGGCCTGCTCAGGAGTGCCGGTAGTCTCCTCGGACATCGCCAGTGAAGCGTCGAAGCCCCAGAAGATGAAGATGGCGACCAAGAACCCGCCGAGCAACGCACCGGGGCTCGCGATGGCGAAGGGATTGAACCATTCGACGGAGAACGGCTCGGCGGTCGGGCTCTGGTGGCCACGGAACGCGGCAATGATCATGATGCCCGCGAACAGTGCCAGGCCGCCGTACTGCACGATGGTCAGGATCAGCGTGGTCCGAGACGACTCCTCGGCGCCGCGCGCCACCAGCCAGGTCGTCGTCAGAATGAACACCGCGGCCACCAGCACGTTGAACCAGGACGGCGGATCGTCGATGCCGAGCACGACCGCGGTGGCATTGACCAGTATTCCCGCGGCACCGACGCCGGCGAGGATGCTGGAGAGCACCAGCGCGTAGCCGCCGATCCAGCCGATGTGCGGCGCGATCGCCTTGGATCCCCAGGTGAACACCGTGCCCGCGTCCGGGGCGGCGTCAGTGAGGTGCTTGTAGGCCAGGGCGACGAAGTACATCGGGATGACCGCGATGATGAACACGATGGGCAACTGGTAACCCGACTCCGCCGCGCCATGACCCAGCGCGCCGGTCAGCGAGTAGGCCGGTGCGGTGGCGGCAAGGCCGATCGCCACCGCGCCGACCAGGGAGACCGAGCCCTTCTTGAGGCCTTTGGATCGCAGGCCGTGCATCAAAGGGTCGATGGTTGCCGCGTCGTCAGCCATCTTGGGATTGTTTCACCGCGAACGGCTTCCGGGCGTCGCTACGCCTTGAACCGACTACGCCTTGATCCGACTAAGCCTTGATCCTGATTCGTCCCGGCTTCCACAGGCCGCTGTGTGTGGCGGTGCCCAGTTCGATCTGTGCCGGCTCGGCGTCGACGATCGTCGCGAACTTACGCAGCGAGCCCCAGTCGCGGCCCCAGTCGTGGGACAGGTAGGTGGCCATCACGTTCTGGCGCAGTAACAGGTCGCTGATGCCGAGCAGACCGCCGTTGCGGCCGTCCTCCCAGGTGTCGGTGTCCTGCTTCTTGGCGGTGTAGTCCGGTGTGATGCGGAACTTCGGCACCTCGGTGACACCGTTGGCGTGCAGCATCGGCTGCTGGCAAGGGAAGGCCAGGCCCACGGCCCAGTCCATCAACACCGGCTGTGTGGACCCGACGTACTCCTGGACGGAGCGCAACTCCGGAACACGTGGCGGCGTCACGGCGATCCAGTCGCCCTGTGACAGCGAGCGGTCCTGGGCCACGATGCGTACGACGGTGGCGTCGGCGGGCATCTCCGAGCGGGCGAATCGCAGATTGCGCCACGACGGCGCGGGCCCGAGGTCGTAGGGCGTCACCCGGCCCGCAGGCACCGGCGCACCGTCGGGACCGAGCCTGCCGTACTCCAGCTCCACGAGCTGTCCGTCGGTCAGACCGTTGAGCACGCTGCGGCCGGCGATGGTGCCCGCGGCCGTGACGACCACCAGCGGATGGCCGCTGTCGTTGGGCGGCAACGTGTACCAGGCCGAGTTGAGGGTGGCTTCCTGCTGCGGCCCCACGACATAGCTGCCCGCCAGCGCCACCCGTGCGGGGTCGAGGCCGTATGGCAGCGGCACCGTCGAGCCGTTGACTCCGGGGGTGTCCAACTTGATCGGCTGGTCCCAGTCGTAGTCGGTGCCTGGCTGTGGGTTGGTCATCCGAATCGATTCGGCGACAATGTGTTCCGGCACGCCGCTGGGTGTGAAGCCGACGGGCTTGGTGCCGCCCAACGGGCCGAGCGGGCCGTAATCGCCGGGCAGCGGGCTGAGGAAGCCCGCGTTGGGGTCGGGTTCGACGAGCACGTCATCGGCCAGACCGCAGCCGCCGGAGAACGACCGCAGGTTCGCCCACGCGTTGGAGTACGTCGGGTACTGGCGCACGATTCCCGCCGTCATGGAGCCGACGAAGACCACCACCATGAGTCCGGCCGCCACCGGGATCGGCGCGGCGGTGACGGCGCGCGCAATGCGGCCCTCACCGTGGTCACGCGAGTTGAAGTGCAGCCACACCGTGTAGAGGGCGGAGACGACGAACAGGAAGAAAAAGATTGTGCTGACCGTGATTCCGGCGATCCGCGGCATCGCGTTGTTGAACGGCACACCGTAGCTCGAGACGTACCACCAGCCGTTGGTGGTTGCGAAGCACAGTGCCAGCACGAAGAGCACCGCGGTGACCACAGTCATCCGGTTGCGCGACCAGCGCAGCACCTTGGGCGAGACCAGCACGGTGGCCAGCGCGGCCATCGCCGCACCCACCGCGGCGAACAAGCCGAAGTGATGCACCCACTTGGTCGGGGTGAACATCAGGAAGAACATCGTCGCGAAGATGACACCGATCAGCCGCCACACCGGTCCCCGGGCCACGCCTGGAACCCGCTTGCGGCGCAACATGATGAACATCGAGACGAACAGCGACAGCGCGGTGATCAGGAAGCCGAACCGGCGCGACAGCGAGCCGTCGACGGTCGGCAGGATCAGGTAGTAGTAGCGCAGGTTCTCGGTGTACCAAGCTTGGCTGGGCCCGATGTCGGTGCGAATCCTGGTCGCTTCCAACACCGTTGCCAGCGTCTGATCGGCGAAGACGACAGTCAGGATGACCGTGCCGGCGGCGAGCAGCGGAAGTACCAGTGGCCAGGTGCCCACGATGGCGCGGCGGCGCACCAGGATTCGTAGAATCGGGCGGCCACCGGCGATCAGCGCCGCCACGGCGATCAGCCCGGTGGGCTGGATGCCGAGGGTGAAGGCGGCGCTGATGATCGCCAGCGCGAACGGGGTCAGCCGGCCGGAGATGATCGCGCGTTCGATGAGCACGTAGGTGATCAGGGCGCCGGTGGCGATCTGACCTTCGGGGCGAAGACCGTTGTTGAACGGCATCCAGGCCGCCATCAGCACCAGGCCGGCCGCCCACAGTGCGGGTCTGCTGCGCTCGACGGCGGGACCCAAGCGGGGCAACACTTCCCGCGACAGCAGCAGCCAGCACAGCAGTGCACAGAGCAGGTCCGGCAGGCGCATCCAGATGCTGGCATCGCTGACGTGCGTCATCAGGGCCAGCACGTTGTAGAACCAGCCGAACGGGTCCTCGGGACTGCCGAACCAGCGGAAGTAGTTCGACATGTAGCCGGCGTGGTCGGCCACCCGGGCCATGCCGAGGATGTAGCCGTCGTCCGAGGAGTTCGCACCGATGACGTGCCATACCAGGAACCCGGTCACCACGGTGGCGTCGACGGCGGTGAACGTGCGCCAGCGCTGCGGAATCCACGAGTGCATGCGGTGGCCGTCGAGCCGGTCCAGCCGCCACAGTGCGCCCAGCGCGACGGCTGTGGCGGCGATCGCCAGCAGCATCGCGGCCAGCTTCAGCGCTGTCGGCTTGGTGGAGAACCGGGTGTCGACGGTGGCCGAGAACGTCAGGCCCGGGGGAGCCGGCCCGGTCAGGTCGGTGAAAACCCCCACGATCGCGGGCCGCAGGTTCGGGTCGGGGAACCCGCTGCGCATCTCCTTGCCGGTCGTGGGGTCGGTCAGTCCCACGAAGGTTGCGAACGTCCCCGCCTCGTTGGAGCTGATCTCGATGCGGGAGCAGCCGGTGAGCTTCGTGCGCGGCACGCTGGCGATCACCACATTGCGGTCGGTGATGTCGACCCGCTGCGCGGTGACGTTGACGAACAGCGAATTCAGCGCTGCCTCTTTGCCTTTCTCCGGCGCGAGGCCCAGCACCAAACCACCCTGGGGCGGCATGGATCCGATGACATCGCACGGAATCGTGGCGGTCAGCGACACCGGTGCCTGTGAGATCAGCGGGGCGGTGACATTGCCGAACTGCCCGCCTTGCGGCCAGTTCAGCGTGGCGGTGGTCTGCACCACCGGCAGCAGCGGCGTCAATACCGCCAGCACGAACCCCACCAGGCCAGAGATCGTGGCCACCCAGCGGGTGACCTTGACGTCGTGGGCCGCGTCTCGGGCGTTGGCGGCGAGAGTCTGTGTCATGGCGCCCCTGTCACGGCAAAGCCCTGATCGGTCCGTTGCGGCTCCAGCCGAACACCTTCACCGAGCCTTGGTCGATGACGGCGGTCGGCGCCTGGTCGGCGGGCACCAGGCGGATGTAGCGCTCCAGGGCGCCCCAGTCCCGGTACCAGTCGTTACGCAGGTAGGTCGGGATGGTCGCGGTCGTCAGCAGCGCCTGGATGAACAGGAACGGGCCACCCGCGCGGGCCGACTGCCACATATTCGACGACACCACAACCTGTTTGAGGTTGGGCAGGATCCGGTACTCGGGCAGTTCGGCGACGCCGAGGTGTTCGGCGAACGGCCGCTGGCACGGGAAGTTCGCGGCGGTGGCGATGTCCATCAGGATCGGGGTCTGCGAACCCAGGAACTGCTGCGCGGTCTGCAGCACCGGCACCCGCGGCGGGGTGAACCCGAACCACTGGTCGTCGCTCAGGTTCGGATCGTCGGCCACGATGCGCGCCACATTGGCCTCCGGCGGCGCCCACGCCAGCGGGAAACGCAGGTTGCGCCAAGCCTTTTGGGCGATGACGTCGATGGGCTGCACCGAGTTCAGCGCCTGGAAGCTGCCGTCGGGCCGCGCCACACCCCACTGCAGTTTCAGCGACTGGCCGTAGTTGAACTGGCCCTCTTCGTCGTAGAACCAGATGGCACCTGCGGCGGCGACAGTGACCAGTGGGCGGTCGGAGGTCCGCGGCGGCAACTGGTACCACGCCGAGGTGGCTTTGGCGGCGACGGTGTTCTCCTTGTAGGAGCCCATCACCGGGGTGGTCTTGGGGTCCAGGCCGAACGGCAGGAACACCCGCGATCCGTTGACACCGACGGGGCCGTAACCGCCGCCGGTTCCCGCCGCGTAGGCGATGCCGACATTCGGCTTGTTCGGCGAGCCGTCGGAGTTGACGGTGCCGGGGTTGGCGACGAACGGCTCGGCCGGCTCGAGGGTGTCGCTGATTCCGTTGGGGGTGAACCCGATCGGGTTCTCCCCGCCCAGCGGACCGTACTGTCCCCATTTCTGGCCCGGAACCGGTTGCAACATACCGGCATTCGGATCCGGCTCGACGAGGACGTCGTCGGCCATGGCGCAGCTGCTGTTCGACAGGCCAGAGCTCAGTGCCGACACGTTGGCCTTGGCGGTGGTGTACACCGGGTAGCGCTGCACGAACGCCTTGGTCATCGAGCCGACCTCGAGCAGCACCATGATGACCGCGAACACCAGCAGCGGGGTGGACGCCAAAACCCGGTTGCGGCGGGTGTTCTTGACCTCGGTGTGCCCGGCGTAGTCCATCCGGAAGTGCAGCCACCCCGCCAGCAGGCCGGTGACGATGGCCAGGCCGAGGAACATGCTCGTCACCGGCTGGTGGGCGATAACGGGCTGTCGGTCGAACCACGGCACCCCGTAGTTGCCGACGTAGAACCAGCCGTTGATTCCCGAGGTCGCCCAGGCCAGCACGAACAGCAGTGCGGTCACCCACAGCGCGAGGTTGCGTCGGCTGTGCAGGCCGACCCTGGCGAAGGCGAACGCGGCGACCCCGCCCAGCGCGCCGGCCAGTCCGGCGAACGCGCCGAACTGCACCGCCCATTTGGTGGGGGTGAACGTCAGCAGCAGCAGACCGATCGCGGTGCTGCCGACCAGGCGCCACACCGGCCCGTTGGCCACCCCGGGCACCCGGCCGCGCCGCAGCAGCACGGCCAGCAGGCCGAACAGGCACAGCAGCATCGTCAGCACGGCGAAGCGACGGGTCAGCGAGCTTTCCACGTTGTCTTCGACGGTCAGGAAGTAGTAGCGCAGGAAGTCCTGGTACCAGGCGATCGTGGGGCCGACGACGTATTTGATCCGGGCGGATTCGGCGACGGTGGCCAGCGTCTGGTCGCGGAACACCACCACGAAGATGGTCGACAGCGCGGCGGCCACGGCGGCCAGCGGTGCGAGCAGTCCGGTGGCGGCGCGGCGGCTGCTGATGACTTGCCAGATTGCGCGGGAGCCCACCAGTAGCGGCGCGGTGGCGATCAGCCCCTGGGGCGCGAGCGTCACACTGAACACCACGATGACGATGGCGATGGCCGCAGGCAGCAGCCTGCGGGTGGCGATGGCGTTCTCGATCAGAATCCAGGCGGCCAGCGCGCCGAAGGCGATCAGCGGCTCGGGCCGCAGGCCGTTGTTGAAGGGCAGCCAGGCGGCCAGGAACACCGCGCCCGCCGTCCACACTGCGGCCCGGTCGAGGGAGAGCCGCCTGCCGAGGCGGGGCAGTACGCAGCGGCTCAGGATCAGCCAGGTGGCGATGCCCGCCAGGGTGGCGGGCAGCCGCATCCACACCCCGGCGGTGCTGACCGACGCGAGGTGGGCCAGCACCGACTGGTACCAGTCGAACGGGGCTTCAGTGGCGCCGAAGAACCGGAAGTAATTGGCGGTGTAGCCGGCCTCGCCGGAGACCCGCGCGATGGTCAGGTTGTAGCCGTCGTCGGAGGAGATGGCGCCGATGACGTGCCACAGCAGCAGGGTGCCGAGCACCGCGGCGTCGGCCAGCCAGGTGGCCCACCCGACCCGCCAGAACCGCCGCCACGCCCCGGCGACTCGCCGGCCTGACTGCGCGTCGAGCACCGCGAGCGCAACCAGCGATGCGACCACGCAGGCGATGCCCAGGGCCATCACGGCGAGCTTCAGTGAGGTGGGGTTGGTGATGAACCGGGTGTCGATGTCGACCCGCGCCGACAGCCCGGGCTGCGGCGGCACCTTCAGGTCGGTGAAGATCCCGGCGATCTGGGGCTTCTTCTCCGGTGACAGCCGGCCCGTCGCACCGGGGATCCCGACGAAATCGGCGCCCGTGCCGCCCGGGCCCGCCCACAGGTGCAACGTGCTGCAGGCCGGTGTCGCCACCGCGGAGCGCGGCGCCACGGCGGCCACCGTGTCGCGGAATGCGACGACGACGGTGTCGGCGTTGGCCCGGACGAACAGGCCGTTGCGGCTGGCGTCTATACCGGCGGGCGGGATCGTGGAGAACACCAGGCCGCCCTCGGCGGGCAGGGTCGCGATGGCCTGGCAGGGGATCGACACGTCCATCGACCGCGGGGCCCCGGACACCAGGGGCGCGGTGATGTCACCGACCCGGTCCCCCTGCGGCCACTGGATAGCAGCGGTGGTCTGGGTGACCGGCAGCAGCGGCGTCAGGCCGCAGAGCACGATGCCGAGAATGCCGGCGACGACGGCGACGAGCTTCGCGATCCGGAGAGAAGCGTCGCTGTCGCTAGGCACGAGGCTCGATGTTAGGCGACGAGGCTTAGCGCCTTCGGAAGGCCTGCGGGGGCGCACCGATTTGAGACTGGATTGCAGCCCTGAGGACTACGTCGGCCGCAGCGGAGCCGGGCTCCAGAAGCCGCTGCGGGTGGCGGTGCCGAGGTCCAGGCGGGCCGGCTGGGCGTTGGGGTAGAACGCGTTGAGCCGCTGCAGCGCGCCCCAGTCCCTAAACCAGTCGTCTTTGAGGTAGGTCGGCACGGTGACCGCGCGGTAGAGCAGCTCGCTGATGCCCAGCGGACCACCGCCGATGTTGTCCATCACCGGCGAGTTGGCCTCGGCGCCGAACCGATCCGGCAGGATCCGCCACTTCGGCGGCTCGATGACGCCGTTCTGGTGGCCGAACGGCCGCTGGCACGGGAACGCCAGACCGACCAGCCAGTCCAGCAGAACGGGATCCTGAGAGCCGACGACCTGCTGCAGGGTGCGGAGCTTGGGGATGCGCGGCGGGGTCAGCGCGATCCAATGCTGCGGGGCCAGGTCGTCGTCGGAGGCGACGATGCGGATCTGAGTGGCGTTGCGCGGGATCGCGGCCAGCGGGGCGCGCAGGTTGCGCCACGCCGGTGCGGCGCCGATGTCGGCGAAGCCCAGGCCACCGCCGGGCTTGTTGGCGGCAGCGCCCTCGTCGGTGGCCCACTGCACCTGGACCTCGTCCTGGTCGAAGCGGCCGGCCGCGGAGACCACCAGCAGCGGGGACGAGCGCCAGTCGTCGGGCAGCCGGTACCACGCGGAGCGCAGCCTGGCGGGCTGCTGGATGCCCGAGCGCCAGCTGCCCAGCACCGGGGTGCGGTTCGGGTCGAGCCCGTAGGGCAGCCGGGCGCGTGAGCCGTTGACGCCGGCGGCCGCGGTCGTGCCGCCCTCGGTGCCGGCCTCACTGCTGGTGGCCACTCCGTCGTTCTCGGCGAGGCTGCCGCCGCCGGGCGGTTCCAGCACCGGATCGGCGGAGACGTCGGCGGGAACGCCGCCGGGGGTGAAGCCTTCGGCGGTCGAGCCCAGTCCCTCGCCGATCGGGACGCCGATCGGGATGAGCGTCCCGGCGTTGGGGTCGAGTTCGACCATGACGTCGTCGGCCAGACCGCACGTCTTGCCGGTCAGCGCCTGCAGATTCGAGCGGCCCACCGACCACGCCGGCCACTGCTCGGTCATCCCGAGCGTCAGCGACAGCACCTCGAAGATCACCAGCAGCCAGGCCACGCCCGCCAACGGTGAACCGACGATCCCCGACCACCATCGCCGCCGGCCGGTGCTGCCGTTGTGGCGGCCGGAGAAGTGGAACCACGCGGCCAGCAGCAGGGTCAGCACGGTCAGCCCGAGCAGGAACGTGGTGAAACCGAAGTGCCATTCGGGGAACTGGTTGGACCACGGAACGCCGAAGTTGGAGACGTACCACCAGCCGTTGACGCTGGCGAACGACAGCGCTGTCACGAACAACACCAGGGCGGCGAACATGGTTCGGTTGCGCCGAGATCGGAGCACGTGCGCGGTCACCGCGACGGCGGCTAGCGCACCGAGTGAGCCGGCCAGACCGGCGAACACCCCGAAGTGGTGCGTCCATTTGGTCGGGGTGAACATCATCGCCAGGAACGAGATGATCGTGATGCCGATGATGCGCCGGCTCGGTCCCGCGGCGGTGCCCGGGATGTGGCCGCGGCGCAGGATCATCGCCACCGAGACCGCCAGGGCGATCAACAGGGCCAGGACGGCGAACCGCCGCGCGACCGAGCCGTCGGGGCTGGCCATGAACAGACGCTCGTAGCGGATGTGCTCGTCGAACCAGCTCAGGCTCGGCCCGACTGCGGATTTGAGCATGTTGGCCTGGACCTCGCCGACCAGGGTCTGATCCCGGAAGATCAGGATGATCGTCACCGTCGCGGCGGCCAGGATGGGCGCCAGCAGGGGCAGCAGTCCGAACTGGCGGGACCGGCGGTGCAGGATCGTGCGCAGCGGCCCGATGGCCACCAGCAGCGCACCGATCGAGGCGATACCGGTCGGGCCGGAGAACAGGGTCAGCGCGCCGACGATGCAGGCGAAGGCGACGGGCAGCAGGCGGCTGGTGGCGACGCCGCGCTCCACGCAGATCCAGGTCAGCAGGATGCCGATGGCGATGATCGGTTCGGGGCGCAGGCCGTTGTTCAGCGGCAGCCAGAACGCCAGGAACATCCCCGCCGCCGTCCACGCCGCGGCCCGCGTGGTCTTCACCGCATGGCCGAGCCGGGGGATGACCTCGCGGCTGATGATCCACCAGCAGGCCAGCGCCATCATCAGGGTGGGCAGCCGCATCCAGATGCTGGCCGTCGACACGTGCGCCCATAGCGCCAGCAGGTCGTAGTACCAGCCGAACGGGGCTTCCGGGGTGCCGAACCAGCGGTAGTAGTTGGCCATGTAGCCGGCGTGCTCGGAAACCCGGGCCATGGTGAGGATGTAGCCGTCGTCGGACGTGTTGGCTCCCACGAAGTGCCACCACACCAGGACCGCGATGACGACCCCGTCGAGTGCGCCAAGTGACCACCACCGCGGCGGCAGGAAGCGGCGGTGCCGCATCCCGTCGGCGGTGTCCATGACGTGCAGCGCCACCAGCGCGACGATGGTCAGCAGTACGCCCAGGACCATCGCCGCCAGCTTCAGCGCGGAAGGCGCGCTGCTATAGCGGGTGTCGACGGTGGCCGACAGACTCAGGCCGGGCGGCGCCGGACCGGACAGGTCGGTGAAGACCCCGACGATCTGGGGCCGGAAGTCGTAGCCGCCGCGCTCACCTCTGAGTGGCGCCCCGGGGTCGTCGCTGTCGGGGCCCTTGGTGAGGCCGACGAACTCGGCGGTGACCTTGTCGGCGTGGGCGGTGAACGTCACCTTCTGGCAGGCCGGGCTGAGCACCTGGGACAGCGGGGCCACGACGACGGGGGTGTTGCGGACGACGACCACCAGGTTGTCGTTGGCGCGCTGGATCAGCAGGCCGCGGTCGACGGCTTTGGGGGCCTGCTTGGGGACGGTGGACAGCAGTACGGTCCGGCCGGTGGGCTCGAGCCCGGCGGCCACCTGGCAGGGCACCTCGATTTTCAGGTCGGTGGCGACGTAGCTGATGAGCGGCGCGGTGACGCTGTCCAGGACGCCGTTCTGCGGCCAGTTGAGTTCCGCGGTGGTCTGTTTGACGGGCAGTAACGGCGTCATGATCGCCAGTGCGGCACCCAGCAGGCCGGCGACGACGGCGACGAGACGCGCGGTCCGATAGTTCGCCCGCGTCTGCTCCACGGAGCTAGATGGTAATTGCCGGGCCGGCGAGCCCGTCACTACGGATTCCTGATGGCCAGGATGAACGGTCCGATGTCCTTGACGGTGAACTGCGGTCCCTTGAAGAGGTCGGCGTTGAGTTCGACGGCGTAGCGGCGCACGTTGGGCTGGTTGGGGTAGACGTCCTGGGCCAGTCGCAGGGTGTAGGTGTCGTTAGCTCCGCGGCGCATCAGGAACACCGTCGGCGCTTTCCAGGGCAGCGCGTCGAGGGCCTTGATGAACTGGTCGGTGTTCTTGAGCTCAGCCCACGATTCGATGGCCGCCGCCCGCTTGTCGAACTCGGCGAGCGGGTTGGCGTAGTGCGAGGTCAGCCCCTGGAACCCGTAGTAGGGGTAGTAGGACAGGAAGCTGTAGTCGGCGGTCATCACCACGGTGTCCTCGCGGGGCCTGCCGGTGATCTGCTGGATGGCGCCGTCGATCTGGTCGTAGTACTTCTCGGCGCCGGGCGGCCTGCGGTCACCGCGCTGGCCGTTGCCGTCGGTGTCGGTGTAGGCGACGGTCAGGTCGGGTCGCAGGACGTCGGGGATGTCCTGGCTGAAGCCGATCGCCCCGATCAGCCCGATCGCGGCGGCCACCGGGATGACCTTGCGGTTGGTCCGGGTGGCGATCACCAAGGCGACCTCGATGAAGCCGAACGCGCCTGCCGCGGACAGCAGGACGGTCAGGGTGGGCTGCAGCCGGAAGGACAGCAGCGTGGTGCCGACCAGGGTGGTCAGCATCGACAGCAGCGACCACGCGTAGAGCGACAACACCCCGATACCCAGCGCCGCTGCGCGAGTTGCGGTGCGAGCCCGCCAGACCAGCCACAGCGTGCCGAGCATGCACAGCGCACCCAGCAGTGAGAACTGCAGCATCGGGAAGGTCAGCACCGCGCCGTCGGCGGGCAGGTAGTGCTGGGCGCTGCCGGTGTCACTCATCGGGCCCTTGGTGGCCCGCAGCAGGAACGGCAGCCAGGTGATCAGCGCGATGCCTGCGGCGATCGCACCCGCCACCAGCACTCGCAGGAGCGGTTCGGCGCTGCGGCGGCTGATCGCGACCAGCACCGCCATCACGACGACGGTGAACGCCGTGTAGCCGAGCAGCAGGGTGTAGAAGGTGGCGGCGACGCCGAGGAAGACGCCGACGCCGACGACAGCGGCCCAGCCGCCGTGTCTTGCCGAGCCCCGTAGTCCCGACCAGGCCAGCACCAAGACCGGCGGGATCAGCACGGTGATCATTGCCGCGTACGGTTCCTGCGAACCGTAGGCGAGCATGACGGCCGCGGTGGCGGTGGTGACCACTAGGGCGTACTCGAATCGAATCAGCCTCGACCACAACACCATTGCCAGCACTACTGCGATGGCGATCGAGGTGATGGCCCAGGGTTTGAATATCTCCCAGGCCGGTGTGCCGGTGAGTGCGGCGGCGCGTCCGCCCAGCCAGAACCAGCCCGGTGGGTAGAAGGGCGGCAGGCCGGAGTAGGTCATGTCGTGCAGTGCGGGGCTCTCGGTGAGCCTCGTCAGGTATTCAGTGCGGAACTGCTGGTCCACCGAGATGCCGAACAGGTAGAGCTTGGTGGCGCCCAGCGGCATGCCGAGGGTCACCACGGTGAACGCCGACAGGAACACCCCCGCGGCGATGCGGGCCAGCCACTGATAGCCCCTACGCCACACGAGTCCGGTGCCGAGCAGCAGGACAAGGCAGCCGACCTGGCCGACCGTGGTCAGGGCGTGCAGCTGGTTCGACGACGGGAACGCGGGCCATTCGACGGTGGCGATCGCGTACAGCGAGACGGCTGAAACGACTACGGCGACAAAGGCTCCCGCGACCATCTGGCCGGCCGTGGCCAAGACGCTGCGCATGGGGGGCTAGATCGGCAGCTTGCGGAAGATCGGGCGCGGAATGTGCCGCAGCACCGACATCAGCACCCGCACCTGGCCGGGGGCCCACACCAGGTCTTTGCCCTTGGCTGCCGACGTCACGGCCAGTTCGGCGACGTCCTCGGCGTTGACGGTGAAGGGCGCCTCCTTGGCGCCGGTGGCCTTCCAGTGTTCCAGCGTGGTGGTGGTGCGCACCTGGCCGGGGCGGATCACCAGAACGTGAACTCCGAACTCGCGCAGAGCTTCTCCGAGGCCAAGGTAGAAGCCGTCGAGGCCGGCCTTGGTGGAGCCGTAGACGAAGTTGTTGCGGCGCACGCGTTCGCCGGCCACCGAGCTCATGGCGATGATCTGCCCGTAACCCTGGGCGCGCATCTTCTCACTGATAAGCACACCCACCGAAACCGCTGCGGTGTAGTTGATCTGGGCGCTCAAGACTGCCTTGGCCTGGTTCTGCCACAGCTCCTCGGCATCGCCGAGGATGCCGAACGCCACGATAGCGACGTCGACATCACCTTGCGCCCAAGCTTTTTCGATGACACCGGGGTGGCTGGCGGTGTCCAGGGCGTCGAAGTCGAGGTATTCCACCGACTTCGCGCCCGCAGCCTCCAGTTGGGCGATTGCAGCGTCGCGCTTGGGGGCGTTAGGCAGGTCGGCCAGGATCACCCGTGCCTTGGCGTTGCGCAGATAGCGCGCGACGATGGCCAGGCCGATCTCGGAGGTTCCGCCCAACAACAGGATGGTTTGCGGATTGCCGGTGGCGTCGAAGACCATTTAGGAGAGCTCCAAGCGTCGGGCCATATCGGACATGAACACACCGTCGGGATCCACCCTGCGGCGCACGGCAATCCACTCGTCGATGCGCGGATACATGGCGTGGAACGTGTCCGCTGTGGTGCGGGAATCCTTGGCTGTGTAGAGCCGCCCGCCGAACTGCAGCACGCGGCTGTCCAGCTCGTCGACGAAGTCACTGAGCCCGGCCTTGATGGGGAAATCCACGCAGACGTTCCAGCCGGGGATCGGAAAGCTCAGCGGGGCTTGGTTTCCCGGCCCGAAGAGCTTGAACACATTGAGGAATGAGTAATGCCCGGAGCGCTGGATGTCGACGATGATCGCCTTGAACTCCTCGACGGCCTCGGTCGGCACCACGAACTGGTACTGCAGGAAGCCGGACGGCCCGTAGGCGCGGTTCCACTCTCCGAACATGTCCAGGGGGTGGTAGAACTGCGTCAGGTTCTGGACCTTGCCGCGGTAGGTACCCGACTTTCGGTACCACAGCTCGCCGATGGGGCCGAAGGTGTACTTGTTGGCCAGCCCGTTGGGAAAGACGTCGGGCAGCGTAAGTAGTTGTGGCGCATCGAACTTCAGCGGATTCTTCTGCAGCTTCTTGGGAAGCTGGTCCAGCCGGGCCAGTGAGCCGCGGGAGATCGCGGCGCGGCCCAGCTTCGGCGGAGCGCTGATCGCGTCGAACCATGCGCTGGAGTAGGTGTAGTTGGATTCGCTGCCGTCGCTGTGGAAGGCGATGGTCTCGTCCAGAGTGTGGGTGACGTCGCCGTCGGCGACGAAGTAGGCCGTCTCAGTGGGGGTCATCTCGATCGTGGCCCGCAGGATGATGCCGGTCAGTCCGTTGCCGCCCACGGTCGCCCAGAACACGTCGGCGTCTTCGCCGTCGGGCGTGATGGTGCGGACCTGCCCGTCAGCGGTCAGCAGCTCCATCGATCGCACGTGGTTGCCGAAGCTGCCGGCGCTGTGGTGGTTCTTGCCGTGGATGTCGCATCCGATCGCACCGCCGACGGTGACCTGGCGGGTGCCCGGCAGCACCGGCACCCACAGCCCGAATGGCAGGGCGGCCTTCATCAGCTGGTCGAGATTCACGCCCGCGTCGACGTCGACTAGGCGGGTGTCGGAGTCGATGGAGTGGATGCGGTCCAGCGCGCTCATGTCGATGACGAGACCGCCACCGTTCTGGGCGTTGTCACCGTAGGAGCGGCCGAGACCGCGGGCGATCACCCCGCGCTGATTGTCGTCGGCGGCGCGCGCCACGGCCTTGACGATCACCTCGGGGTCCGGCGTCGACAACACCTCGGCGACGGTGGGCGCGGTGCGTCCCCAGCCGCTCAGGCGTCGGGTTGTCGTGGTTGTGGACATCGTGACGAGGGTACCGTGCGGGGCCCTGCGGTCACCGCAGCCGGATCATTCCCCGGTCGCTGCGCTCCTGCCCGCCGGGAAGATCCAGACCCGCTGAACGATGAAGTTGATCACGGTCGCGGTTCCCTGTGCGATGACGAACGCCGCCGGTATGGCCCAGGTCCGATAGTCGAGAAGATGCAGGGTGAGGTGGTTCAGCCCGACCTGGACGGCGAAGGTCAGCGCGTAGAGCGCCATGACCGCCAGGAACCGCGACCGGCTCGGCGGGGCCTGGAACGTCCAGCGCCGGTTGATCAGGTAGGCGGTGATGGTCCCGACGACGAAGCTCAGCGCTTTGGCTAGGTCCACCTGGACGCCCGCGGTCTTGTACAGCAGCACATAGAGCCCGAAGTCGACGATCGCCGACAGGCCGCCGGTGACAACGAACCGCATGACCTGCGTTCGTAGGCTCAGCGGCGCTGCCGGGGTTGTCTCGGACACGCGCTGAAGCTTAGTTACCCCGGGCCGCTGAGCGTCAGCGCCGTGGCCTGTGCACCATAGAGGTGTGCAGGATCTGCTCGAGATGTGGGCGGCGTTGCTCGCCCGGCACACCGCGAACCCCGACACGGCGACGGTCGGGAGTGAGCTGCTGGCTGCCTGGTCCGAGCCGCACCGCCGCTACCACTCAGTCGAGCACCTGCGCGACATCCTCGGTCACGTCGAGGAGCTTGCCGCCCTCGCCGACGATGCCGATGCCGTCCGGCTGGCCGCCTGGTACCACGACTCGGTGTATGCGGGCCGCCCCGACGACGAGGAACTCAGCGCCCGCCGGGCCGAGGGAGACCTGTCCGGACTGGGCGTGGAACCGCAGCTCGTCGACGAAGTGGCGCGGTTGATCCGGATGACCGTCAGCCACGATCCGGCCCCGGGCGATCACAACGGGGAGGTGCTCTCCGATGCGGATCTGGCGTCGCTGGCCGTTCCCCGCGAGCGGTATGTGGCCAACACCGCAGCTATTCGTGCGGAGTACCGCCATGTCTCAGACGAGGTGTTCCGCAAGGGGCGGCTGCAGGTGCTGGCGAATCTGCTCGGGGGGCCGGGAGTTTTCCGCACCGAGCACGCCCGGCGGCACTGGGAGCCACTGGCGCAGCACAACCTGCGGGCCGAGTTGGCGACGCTCACCGATTGAGTGCGGTCAGACTTCGCCGAGAATCCTGCGCTTCTGCTGCTCGAACTCTTCGTCGGTGATCAGCCCGCGATCCTTGAGTGCCGCGAGTCGCTCGAGCCGGTCGACGGGGTCCGCCGGTGCGGGTTGAGCGGGCTGCGCCTGCTGTGCCGCCGCCTGCATGGCCGCCATGGCCTGCTGCTGCATCTCGGCGCCACGCTGCATCATCTGGGCGCGAAACCCGTTGGGGTCGGCGATCGCCGAGCGGATCATGTCACTCATCGGCATGCCCATGACTTGGGCGCCGGCCAGATCGGGCCGCGCGCAGTTGATCGCGTCGATCGCCGCATCGGCCGCCGAAGCGGGCTGCGCGAGTTCGACTCTGCCGTGGTCCTTGGAGTCGTACAAGACAACTACCCGAGTGCCCGGGCTCGGCCGGTTCAGTTGTGGCAACAACGCATGGATGGTGGCCTCGAACGGAGGCTCGGATTCCGGGAGTACCCGTAGGTGGAGCTTCCAGCGAATCTCGGTGTTGCCCAGGATATTTGGATTGCCGATGGTGACCGACATCGACGACTGGTCGGCGGCCAGAACATCTGCGTAGGCACGCACTCCGACCTTTGCCAGATCACGGCCGAACCCGAACACCCGCCGAGCGTAACCCGCCACCACTCCCGGCGCTGCTGAAAGGCCGTTCGACCCTATGCGAGCCGCTCATTGCCGGGGCAAAATCTGGCCATGACAGTCGAACAGGGTCCGATTACGGTACTCAGCGCTGACGAGAGTTGGGATCTGCTGAACAGCGTTGCGCTGGGTCGGCTGGTCACCCACATCGGCGATCAGCTGGAGATCTTCCCGGTCAACTTCGTCACCCAGAACGGCACGCTGCTGTTCCGGACCGCGGAGGGCACGAAGTTGTTCAGCACTGTGATGAACGACAAGGTGCTCTTCGAGGTCGACGATCACACCGTCAGCGAGGGCTGGAGCGTGATCGTCCGCGGCACGGCTCAGGTGTTGACGGCCGCCGACGACGTTCACGAAGCCGAACGGGCGCAACTTCTGCCGTGGGTGGCCACCGAGAAGCTGCGCTTCGTCCGCGTGACGCCGTCGGAGGTTTCCGGCCGGCGCTTCCAGTTCGGGCCCGAGCCCGACCACGGGTCCTACCCGGGCTGAGCCCGGCTAGTTCTTCGCGTGGCGTGCCGACGCGGCGGCCGCCTTGGGTCCGGTGGGCGCCGACGCCGCGGTAGTCGATGCCGCCTTGGTGGCCTTGTGTTGAGCCGCAGCCCCGCCGACGACGACATCGTTGATGTGGAAGCCCGGCCCGACCTTGGTCACGGTGGCCCCGGTCTGCAGGATCGAGCCCGCCACGGCGAATGGGCCCGGGCCCGCCGCCACCGTGTTGGTTTTGCCCAAGATCGTGAATGCGAGGCTGGCGAAGGCGGCATTTGGCGGTGAGGCGTCGTAACTGGCCGTCGAGGTGTGGTCGGTGAACAGGTTGGTGGCATTGTTCAGAGCGCCGAATGCTTCAGCGTCGCTGCCGGTTCCGAAGAAACTGAATGCGGTGTTGCCCACGCCCCTGGCCTGGGCGGTCTGGTCTTGTCCCAGCACGACCGCGATATTGCCGATGCCGTCGGCCTGACTGACGGCGAGCGGACGGCCGGGGCCCCGCAACGCCAGGGTGATGTTGCCGATCTGGGTGGTGCCGGTGAATGGGCTGCTGCCCAGGCCGGCGTTGGCACCGGTGTTGTCGCCGCTGGCCACTGCGATGGAGAACAGCCCCGCTGTCTGCGCATAGCTGTTGGTGCCCACGGAGATCGCGGTGTTGAAGTAGCCGCCGCCGCCCAGGAATGGGCCAGTGGCGATGTAGGCCTGCGCACCCGTGCCGATCGCGAAGGCAGCGCCGAACAGCCCGCCTGCGTGGGCGGTTGCACCGTTGCCGAGCGCTATCGCGATAGTGGTGATGGTGCTGCTGCAATCGGCGCTGTTGCCGATGCCGAAGAACGACGCGCAACTCGCGTTCGCTGCGGGCGCTGACCCCAGCCCGGCAGTCGCGAGCGTGCCTGCGGCAGCTGCGCAGGCCAGAATTGTCCCGGAAAACTTAGCCTTACCTGCGCTGCGTAGACGCATACCATCTCCTTACTTCGTGCGCCCCCCGGGGTAATTTACGCGCGCGTCAGCTCAGAGTTTGAGGATTTGGCCCAGACGGTTCTAGAAGGGCGCCGGCGCGTTTCGGTCGGCGACCAGAGCATCATTCAGCGCACGCTCACGCCTGATGTTCAAGGCGCGCTGGGCAGCCCGGGTTCGTCGTCGGGTCGGCATCATCAGGCCCGTCGCGCGCGGCGGGTCACCCGATGGTTCGGGTAGCGCCGCGGTCGTGGTGTTCCACTGCGGGATCAGCAATCGGCTGCCGGGATGGGTGACGTAGCGCTTGCCCACCGGTGATGTCCAGATGAGCGTGCCGTCCGGCAACTGCTTGTCGGACCACCCCTCCCAGAATGTCTTGAGCAGGTGGTGTTTTCGGCATTTGCACGACAGGTTCGACGCATGTGTCGGGCCGAGTGGCCATGGCACCGTATGGTCGATGTCGCAGAACTCAGCTGGCACATCGCAATTCGGGAATCGGCAGGTCAGATCGCGCATGCGAACGAACTCGTCCAACGCGGCCGACGGCCGATAGCCCGGCTCCGGCACGTCGCCGGGCTGACGCAGGAAGCGCACCTTGGCACCCGAGCGAATCATCTGCGCGAGCAGAGCAGGCGGCACGATCCCGCCGCGTCCGGTGAGCACCGATGTCACCGGCTCGGCGGTCGGCTTTGGTTCGGGGCGCGGCGCACACAGCTCGGAGAGCGGGGTGTCCCGTGTGACCTGGAGCCTCTCGGACTCACCCGATATCGCCGAATCCGGTTCACCGGCAAGCACTTCCGCCTCGGTCAGGACGTGGATCACGATGCTGGACCCGCGGCCGTCTTCGGCACCCGAGGGGCATTCGGGCGAGCCGCAGGTGCAGGCCAGTCTGTCCGAACCGGCCGCCAGCGCCCCGAGGGCATCGGCCCGGCGCTGGGCGATCGTTCGTGGGTCGTCGTCGCAGACACCGTGCGCCATCTGGGTGAGCCGGCGATCCAACAGCGCCGCGTCTGTCGAGTACAGTCGCCCCCTCAGCGAGGTCGTGCCCGCCTCCTCGTCCCGGGAGCCGAGTTCCACGTCGCGACTGCGTGCCGTCGCCCGGGTCCGTCGCAACGCTCCCGGGTCGTACCGGTCGATCCACACGTCGATGGCTTGCCCCAGCTTGTACTCCGACATCGGACCCCAGAGCACCGCGGCTTCGGCGAGGGCCGCGTCGATAAGAGCCAGTGCCTCGTCGTCTTCGACGAGCATGGTGCGCCATCCGATGGCGCGGCATACCTGATAGCTCAGCCGGCCCGCCATGAACAGTGCGCCGACCCGGGGCAGGCGATACCGCATCGCCTGACTCAGGTGCATCTCGCCCGAGGCACGGCCATGCGGGATGCCCAACGCGGCCGAAACCTCCGCGGCGGCGGCATCCCAGGAATCGCAGGCCCAGCGGTCCCGGGCATCATCCCCGCAGCGTCGTCGCACCAGCTCGCCGACGGCGGCGATCCGGCGCGCGGCGGCCTTCGCCTCACTAACGGCCCACTCCTCGATAGCGGCGACCACAGCGCCGTCATCAGCGGAAACGAGACCAGAATCGAACATGTGTTCGAGTATACTCAACCCGGCGACAAGTTTCGGTTGTGGTGTCTCAGGACATCGGTGACAGATCCGGTGGTCTTGGTGGTGACACTTTCGGCCCGAGGCTGTGGATCTCACAGTGCCCCGATGACGCGCCTCGCGGGGCGGTCTCGACGTTCTGCGCCGAGTGCGGGATCTCCCTGAAGTCCCGCGAAAAATACGGAAGGACACCGAAACCGTCGGGCTACCTCGTCGAACGCCACGTCGGTGGCCACCGGTGGAAACGGTGCGAAGTTCTTAGGCGACAAATCCTTTGGACGCCAACGACGGTGAGAACGTGCCGTCCCAAGTCTCGAGGGATCGCCAGCTCGACGTCACCGGAGTCGATCGGCGTGACGCGCTTTTGTGGGTGCGCGTTGCTGGCTATCCCGGTGCGCCGTCGGCGCCGGTACTGCCCGGGTCACCTGTCGATCCGGGGTGGAACCCGCTGCCACCCCACCCGCCATTACCTCCGGTTCCTCCGCTGCCACCTGAGCCGCCGGTGGCACCTCCGGTTCCTCCGCTGCCACCTGAGCCGCCGGTGCCCCCGGGGCCGCCGGTTCCTGTCGACGGGTTGCTGTCGCCGCCTGTGCCACCGCGACCGCCTTCGCCACCTGTGCCGCCGGCTCCTGCGCTGGAACTGCCGGCGCCGCCCGCGCCGCCGAGGCCGCCCGAACCACCAACACCGCCTTGAGCGCCGAGGACGTCGTTGTAGCCACCTTGACCGCCTTGGGCACCTCGTCCACCGGTACCACCTACGCCACCGGTGGAACCGCTACCGCCAGCACCGCCGCCGCCACCCGCGCCTCCCGCGTATCCCACTTGACCCGCGTTACCCGGGATGCCGATCCCGCCTGCGCCGCCCGCGCCGCCGGCTCCACCGACACCGGTGGGCGAGGCGCCGCCTTGGCCGCCCGTGCCGCCGGTACCGCCAGCAGAGAGATCGCTGTTGCCTCCGGTGCCGCCTGCTCCACCGTCGCCGCCCTGGCTGCCGCCGGAACCGCCAGTGCCGCCAATGCCACCGGCAGGTGCGCTGAAACCAGCTGCGCCCCAACCACTGTGACCGCCGGCGCCGCCAGTGCCACCGATCCCGTTCTCAGATGAGCCACCCTGGCCGCCCGCTCCACCGACACCGGCCGCAGCGTCGGTACCGTTGCCGGACGCTCCTCCGGCGCCTCCGGCGCCGCCTCGGGTGCCGCCGGAACCACCAGTGCCACCGGTTCCACCATTGGAACCGGTGAAGCCGACATCGCTGTTACCGCCGTTGCCGCCGGCGCCACCCGCGCCGCCGACACCGGTCGGCGAGGCGCCGCCTTGGCCGCCCGTGCCACCGGCACCGCCGGCTGAAGCGTTGCCATTGCCGCCGGTGGCGCCGGCTCCACCGGCGCCGCCTTGGGTGCCGCCGGAGCCACCGCTGCCACCGTTGCCTCCGGCAGACGCGGTGAAGCCGACACCGGGATAGCCAGCGGCGCCGCCTGTCCCGCCAGTGCCTCCGATGCCGGTGTCAGATGAACCACCTTGCCCGCCAGTGCCTCCGATGCCGGCCGCAGCGCCGTTGCCGTTGCCTGCTGCTCCTCCGGTTCCCCCCGTACCGCCTTGGGTGCCGCCGGAGCCACCCGCGCCACCGGTTCCGCCGTTGGAACCGGCGAAGCCGACATCGCTATTACCGCCGTTGCCGCCCACCCCACCTGTGCCACCGATACCAGTCAATGACGAGCCGCCCTGGCCGCCCGTGCCACCCGCACCGCCGGCTGAAGCATTCCCGTTGGCTCCGGTCGCACCGGCTCCACCGGCGCCGCCTTGGGTACCACCGGATCCGCCGTTGCCACCGTTGCCACCGGCAGGTGCGGTGAAGCCGACACCGGGATAGCCGGCGGCACCGCCCTTCCCGCCGGCACCGCCGATACCTGTGGGTGACGAACCGCCTTGGCCGCCCGTACCGCCGGCGCCACCTGCATAACCAGCAGCGAATCCGTTGCCGCCCGTGCCTCCTGTTCCGCCGGTGCCGCCCCGGGCGCTTCCGCTGCCGCCGGAACCACCGTCACCACCACTGCCCGCTGCGCCAAAAGCACCGGCGGTGCCGGAATGGCCCCCGCTGCCCCAACCCAAACCTGCTGCACCACCAACCCCACCGGTGCCCGCTCTACCGGCATAGCCACCGGTTCCGCCGTCGCCTCCCTGGAGGACGGTCGCGTCACCGTCGGCGCCGGCGCCGCCGACGCCACCGGTACCTGCCTTGCCGCCGGTGCCGCCGTTGCCGCCGTTGCCCTTGTGGTCCCCAAACGACAGCAGGCCCGTGTTGCCGCCGGCACCTCCCTTGCCGCCGTTCCCGCCGTTGCCGCCGGTGCCGCCGATACTGCCCGCTTGACCGGCCGACGCCCCGTTGACCCCTTGGACACCGTTGCCGCCGTTGCCGCCGTTGCCGCCGTTGCCACCGTCGCCGCCGTCACCCGAGACCGACAGCCAGCCCGCGCTACCACCGGCGCCACCAGCACCACCGTCCTTGCTGAACCCGCTGGAATCCCCGCCGGCGCCGCCTGCGCCACCGGAACCGATCAGCCACCCCCCGTGGCCACCGTCGCCCGCATTGCCGCCAGTGCCGCCATCACCCCCGTCGCCGCCGGCGCCACCGGAGCTGCCCGACGACAACAATCCCGCCCCACCACCCGCACCCCCGGAGCCGCCGCGGCCCGTCGTGGCGCCGGACCCGCCGGCACCACCGGCACCACCGGTACCTCGCACCGACAACAACCCGGTATTGCCGCCCGCCCCGCCATGCCCACCGGTAGCGCCAACATCGACCGCGGCGCCGCCAGCGCCACCTTTACCGCCATTCCCGCTGAACAACCCGCCTATGCCGCCGTGGCCACCCGCGCCACCATTGACCCCTGCGCCACCGGCACCACCATCGCCGAACAAGCCCGCCGACCCACCGTTGCCGCCGTTGAATCCGGCGCCGCCGTTACCGATCAACAACCCCGCCCGGCCACCGGCGCAGGCCACCGATCCCACGCACGTCACCGCGTCAAAACTGAATCCGTTACCGACCAACAGCCCCGCATTCGGGTGGCTCTGCGTGCCATCACCCACGAAGATCCGAATGAAATCCCCCAACGGGCCTTCCTGGCCTATCGAATTCACCGACGGCACAACAGCACTGGCTCTCGAAACCACCTCTGCCGGTCGAACTGGTCCGGCCGCATCCCCGCTCCTGTTCGTCCGCCCAACCGTGACCGGGGTTCGTTTCGAATTCCCCGACGACGACACACGCGCCGAACTCGTCGACGGCGAGCTCTTCGGGGAGTCCTTCCTGGCGGCACTGGCTTTTGACGCACCGCCGCCCGCACCCGGCGAACCGGCCGACCCGGTCGTGTCCGCCGCCGCGACCGACGCCATCGACATCACCGCCGCACCAATCCCCAACCCCACCGCCAACGCGCCAATTCGCCCGACAAAACGGCCATTTCCCGCTGCATACGCCGCGGGCGTCAGCATGCGCCCCGAACAATCGGTCACGTATGGAAGGCGACTCGAACTGCGAGGCAGAGACTTTCGACGATCGACTTGCTGTGAAGGAGTTACTGCGCGCATGCCGGTGACCTCTCTGAACCAGCGCAAAACCCCGACGTCCGCGCTGTACTGAGCAAAAGCTAATACGCATTGTCGGAGCGAACGCAGAAAATTGAAAAGAAAAGTAAGTTACTGACACCGGAATTCCCGTATTCGTCCCACAGGGCGGTCGTCCACTAAAAGCGTTTTTCACCAGCCGCCTGGTTGGGCGACAAGGGAATTTAAGAGCCTCGCTGAAAACCTCTGCCGTGGGTGCGTTACCGGGCTAGAACAGGGCTACACCCAGTACGGAACCCGCGCCCGATACTGCCGCAGCGCGAACGCTGCCAACAGCCAGCCCAGTGCCGTCAGCGCCAGCACCACGATCCAATGCCGCAATTCCTGATGGGCGCCCAACAGCGGGGCACGCACAATGTCGAGGTAGTGCAGCAGCGGGTTCAGCTCGATGATCTTGGCCCACTTGCCGGCGCCCTGCTGCTCCAACGTCCCGGCGTTCCAGATGATCGGCGTCATGAAGAACAGCAACTGCACGATCGAGAACAGCAGCGGGCCGATATCGCGGTAGCGGGTGGCCAGGATGCCGAAGCAGAACGACACCCACACGCAGTTCAGCATGATCAACAACAGCGCGGGGATCACCGACAAGTCGGCCCACGACCACGGTTTGGGGAAGATCATCGCGATGACGACGTAGATGACGATGTTGTGCCCGAACAGGATCATCTGCCGCCACACCAGCCGGTACACGTGCACGCTCAACGGGGTGGGCAGCTGCTTGATCAAGCCCTCGTTCGCGATGAACACGTCGGCGCCCTCGAGGATCGCCGCGTTGATCATGTTCCAGATGATCAGGCCGAGCGTGACGTAGGGCAGGTGCTCGGCCAGCGGCAGATGGAAGAGCTGGGAATACAGTGCGCCCATCGCGACGGCGGTGGTTCCGGTGGCGATGGTGATCCAGAACGGGCCCAACACCGAGCGACGGTACTTCTGCTTGATGTCCTGCCAGCCCAGGTGCAGCCAGAGCTCCCGCTTACGAAAGCCGTCGATCAGGTCACCCCAGGCCCGGGTGAAGGTCCTCGACTGTGTGGCGGCGTCGGTGAAGGTCACGCTGAAGGCCTCCCGAACCTCTCCTTGCGGCCCATGCGCCGCAATCGAATCCACTCGCGCAGTCCGGCCGGATCGCGGCGGGTCACCAGGAAGTACCAGCCGAAGCGCAGCCACTCCTGCGGCAGCAGCTTGCGCAGACCCGGCTGCGCCAGTAGATAACCGCGGTTGCGGTAGGTGAAGAAGCGCTTGGTGGGATCGTCGGGGTACTGCGTGTGCATGCGGCCGCCGAGGATCGGCTTGAACTCGTCGGTGCCGTACGGGTGCAGGTACACCGCGTTCAGGCAGGTGCCGAACGGAAGCCCACTGCGCACCAGCCGGCGGTGCAGCTCGACCTCGTCGCCGCGCACGAACAATCGGAGGTCCGGAACACCAACGGCGGTAAGGGTTTCGGCGCGGAACAGGGCGCCGTTGAACAGTGAGGCATAGCCTCTCAGGAGATCTCCGCTGCCCAGCTCGTGTGGACGGCGAAGCCATTTCAGACCCTGGCGGACGGGGAACGCGAACCGCTCGGGGTCGGCGAGGTCGCACACCATGGGTGACACCTCGGCCAGGCCGTGCTTCGCCGCACAGGCCAGCAGCGTGGCCAGCACGTCGGTGTCCTTGGGCCGGCCGTCGTCGTCGGCCAGCCACACCCAGTCCGCGCCCAACGTCAGCGCGTGCAGCATGCCCAGCGCGAATCCTCCTGCGCCGCCGAGGTTTCGGCGCGACCCCAGATAGGTCGTCGGCACCGGCTGGCCGGCCACCAGGTCACGCACCCGGTCATCGAAGTCGTTGTCGACCACGATCAGGTGGTCCACCATCCGGCTCTGGGTGCTCAGCACGTCGAGCGACTTGGCGAGTTCGTCCGGGCGGCGGTGGGTGACGACGACCGCGCACACCAGATCCGTCACGCCTGCGACCAATCCGACTTGTGTTCCTCGAGCACCTCGCGCACGTGCCGCGCGGCGTCCTCGCCTTCGTAGGCGCGCACCACGTCCTCGATCTCGCCGCTCATCCGGACGGTGCCGTGGTCGATCCACATCGCCGTCTTGCACAGCCGCGCCAGGAACTCGTTGGAATGGCTTGCGAAGACCAGGATTCCGGACCGCTCGACCAGACTCTGCAGCCGCGACTGAGCCTTCTTGAGGAAGTCGGCGTCCACCGCGCCGATGCCCTCGTCGAGCAACAGGATCTCCGGGTCGATGCTGGTGACCACGCCCATCGCCAGCCGAACCCGCATACCCGTCGAGTAGGTCCGCAGCGGCATCGACAGGTACTCGCCCAGTTCGGTGAACTCCGCGATCTCGTCGACCTTGGCGGCCATCTGCTTGCGGGTCTGTCCGAGGAAAAGCCCGCGGATGATGATGTTCTCGTAGCCGGAGATCTCCGGATCCATCCCGACGCCGAGGTCGAAAACCGGTGCGACACGGCCTCGTACGGTCGCCGAACCACGGGTTGGTTCGTAGATCCCGGACAGCAGCCGCAACAGCGTGGACTTGCCGGCGCCGTTGTGGCCGACGAGCCCGACCCGGTCGCCCATCTTCAACGTCAGCGTGATGTCGCGCAACGCCTCGATGACGACGACGTTGTCGGTGTTGCGCCCGATGGCGCCGCCGGCCTTGCCGAGAAACGCCTTCTTCAGCGATCTCGTCTTGGCATCGAAGATCGGGAACTCGACCCAGGCCTCGCGGGTCTCGATGTAGGGATCGGCTGCGGACACTGCGTTACAGGTACTGCCCGGTCCCGTGACCGCCGGGGCCGCCGGGGACTCCCGGCTGTCCGATGCCGGGCGGCAAAGCGCCCTGGCGCATGTGCTCCAGCTGAGCGCGCGCAGCCATCTGCTGGGCGAACAGCGCGGTCTGGATCCCGTGGAACAGTCCCTCGAGCCAGCCGACCAGCTGCGCCTGCGCGATGCGCAGCTCGGCATCCGAGGGCACCGTCTCTTCGGAGAACGGCAGCGCCAGGCGCTCCAACTCCTCGCGCAGCTCCGGTGCCAGGCCGTCCTCGAGCTCGCGGATGGAGGTGGCGTGGATCTCGCGCAGTCGGGTGCGGCTCGCGTCGTCCAGCGGAGCTGCCCGGACCTCTTCGAGCAGTTGCTTGATCATCGTGCCGATCCGCATCACCTTGGCCGGCTGCTCCACCAGTTCGGTGATCGAACGCTGATCGTCGTCCTCGCCGCCCGGGACTGCCTCCGGGCTGCTGATGATTTCGATGTTGTCGTCGTCGGTATTGGCTGTCATGCGCTGAGCATTTCCTCTGCTCTGTAGTTTCATCGGCTGTCCGCCGGCGCGGACCCGCGCCACTCGTAGATGCGGGCCTCGCCGTTGTCGTAGATCTTCGCCCACGACGCGGACTTGTCTAGTGACACTAGCCCGTCGGGCATTACGAACCCGCGGACTATCCGGCTGCCGGTCAGCACATAGCGGATGTTCAGCGCCTTCACCGCCTCGGCGATGCGCGGATCGTGGTCGGCGTCATCGGCGTACGCCCAGAAGATGAATCGGTGATACCCCGGACCCTGCTGCACGGGGTAGTCGTAGTGCGTCCACAGCGGGTGCAGGCCCGCCACCGCATACATCCAGGCCGTGCCGTCCGTGTTGGCATTGCCGATCAACGTGTCCCGCGCGCCGGGCAGGGTGGCCAGGTACGCCATCGCCGCGAGGTCCTTGTTGTCGATCATCACCTGGTCGTACTTCTCGCCCATCAGATACCGGTGCCGGGGGAAGTAGTGCCAGCTCACCGCGACGACCACGCCGATCAGCAGCGCTGCCGTCGCACCGATCCACACCCCGCGGTCCGGGTCGGGCGCGCCTCGCCGCCGGATCAGCCGTCGCGCTCCGGCCACCGCCAGCACCGCCAGGGACCACAGCGCGATCCCGGCCATCGGCGCCAGCAGCATCGTCACCACCGCCGACAGCCGGCGCGGGTCGCTGTAGAACAGGTCGCTGTACTTGCCTGCGAGCACGCCGATGGGCCCGCCGAACGGGGCCGAGGAATGCACGATCGACACGACCAGCAGGGCCCACACCGCGGCCGGCCACCAGACCCGCCTGATCAGCAGCAGGAAGAAACCCACGGCGGCCAGTCCGATGAGGATGTTCTGGATCGGGAAGTCGTTGAGGTGGCGGGTGTGCTGGACGATCGCGTCGAACAGCGCCTTCTTGCGGCCTTCGTGGGTGAGGAAGGCGTGCCCGGTGATGATCTCGGCCTGCTGCAGCACCCCGAGGAACTGGGGCAGCAGCACGGCGAGCGTCGCCACCGCGATGGTGAGCAGCGTCACGAAATCACGGGTTCTGCCCAACAGGGGATGCCAGAACGCGTCGAGCAGCCACCACGCCGCGACGAACGTGACCACCACCACCCCGCCGGTGATGTGCACCGAGAACACCCCGATCAGGGCCAGTACCGCCAGCGGGATGCGGCCCGGATAGCGCAGCGATGACGTGATCAGCACAAACGCCGGCACCGCGATGCCGTAGGCCGCCATGTTCGGCATCGACGCGGTGTCGAACTCGACATAGGGCACCGAGGTGAACGACGCCGACAGCGCCGCCGCCGTGGCAGCCGCCCCCGCTGCCCGCCACTCGCTGATGCGGGGGCGCAGCACCTGCCAGGTCAGCAGCGCCGCGCTCAGTGGAAAGAGCCAGACCGCGGCCGCCAGCGCACTCAGCGTGTACGCGGTGGTCGGGGCCGCACCGGTCAGTTGGGCGAGCACCGCGCCGAGGGCGTGGAAGGCCGACGGGTAGTAGAGCGCGGCGTGGGTCTCGACGTTGCGTAGTTCACCCATGTGCGTCGGGGAGGCCTGGCCGGTGTCGAGAATCCAGCGGATGGTGTTGGCGTGCCACACCGAATCCCAGTTGCTGGGGATCGATTGCCAGTGCGGCGTGCCCTTCCAGGCTGCGAAACCGATCACGAGGGCGCCGAGAACCACCCCGGCTCCCGCCAGCAGGGCCGGGCCCATCGAGACCGCGGGCCGCGCGCTGTCCAGATTGCGTAACCGGGTGAGCAGAATCCGCAAACTCAGGACGATTGCTGTCACAACGATCAGAGCGGCCAGCGCGGTCAGCGCGTTCCATGGAATGCCGACCGCCCCGAACGGGATGATGGCCAGGCTCACAACGCCGTATGTCAGCGCGGGGCCGACGGCGACGGCGACAGGCCAGCTCAGCCGCCCCGCCATCGCCACCACAGCGCCTGGCAGGGTCAGCAACAGGACCGCGATCAGGACTCCGAACCCGAAGCTCACTGGACTAGTATGGCTGCCCAGGTGATCCTGGCTTCAGCGCCGCTGGCGGGGCCGGAGGCGCCATCGCTGTCTCGGTAGCGAAATCACTGACGCTTTAAGGTGGGCTGCATGCCATATGACGTTGCCCGGGTGCGAGGTCTGCACCCCGCGCTGGGCGACGGATGGATGCGCTTCGATGCCCAAGCCGGGATGCTGATCCCCGAATCGGTGTCGACGACGGTGTCGACGGCGTTTCGCGGTTCGGCGACCAACCTCGCCAGCCCGCACCCGTCCTCGCGGCGCAGCGTCGCGGTCCTCGAGGCGGCCCGCCAGGCCGTCGCAGACCTCGTCAACGGCGACCCGGGCGGGGTGGTGCTCGGTGCCGACCGCTCGATCCTTCTGACGTCGCTGGCCGATGCGTCGTCGTCGCGCGCCGGAATCGGCTACGAAGTGGTGGTCAGCCGGCTCGACGACGAGGCGAACATCGCGCCGTGGCTGCGTGCGGCCAACCGATACGGCGCGAAGGTCAAGTGGGCCGAGGTCGACATCGAGACCGGCGAGCTGCCCACCTGGCAGTGGGAGAACCTGATCACCCCGCCCACCCGGTTGGTGGCCCTGACGTCGGCGTCCTCGACGCTGGGCACGATGACCGACGTCGGAGCGGTGAGCAAGCTCGTGCACGACGTCGGCGGGCTGGTCGTCGTGGACCATTCGGCGGCCGCGCCCTATCAGCTGCTGGACATCAATGAGGTCGAGGCCGACGTGGTGGCGCTCAACGCGCCGGCCTGGGGCGGCCCGCCGATCGGCGCGCTGGTGTTCCGCAACCCATCGTTGATCGACTCCTTTGGTTCGGTGTCGATGAACCCGTACGCCAGCGGCCCGGCTCGCCTGGAGCTCGGTGGCCACCAGTACGGCATGTTGGCCGGTGTGGTCGCCAGTGTGGAATACCTCGCCGGGCTCGATGAGTCGGCTCGGGGTAGCCGACGCGAAAGACTCGGCGTATCAATGCAATCGGCGAACAGCTACCTCAGCCAGCTGTTCGATTATCTGATGACCTCGCTGCGGTCGCTGCCGCTGGTGATGGTCATCGGCCACCCCGAGGTTCACATTCCGGTGGTGAGTTTCGCGGTCACTGGCGTGCCCGCCGAACGGGTGGTCCAGCGGCTGGCCGACAACGGGATCCTGGCCATCTGCAACGCCAGTTCGCGTGTGCTCGACCTGATCGGCGTCAACGACATCGGCGGTGCGGTCACCATCGGGCTGGCGCACTACTCGACCCTGGGTGAGGTCGACCAGCTGGTCCGCGCGCTGGCGTCGCTGGGCTGAGTCTCATTCGCTGACGGTGAGCAGTACCTTTCCGTAGGTCTGTCCACTGGCCAGCGCGCGGTGCGCGTGGGCGGCGTCGGTGATCGGGTAGCGCCCGCCGATGACTGGACGGACCCGGCCGTCGGCGACCATCGGCCACACCGCGTCCACCACCTGCGCGACGATCGCGCTCTTGCCGTGAGCGCCCCCGACCGGGCGGGCGCGCAGCGTCGTTCCGATCACACGCAGCCGCTTGGTCATCAGCTTGCCGATGTTGAGGTCCGCTTTGACGCCGCCCTGCATACCGATGATGACCAACCGGCCGTCGGGCGCCAGCGCGTCGAGATTCCGGTCGAGGTACGCCGCGCCCATGATGTCGAGGATGACGTCGGCACCCGCGCCGCCGGTGGCTTCGCGGATTCGAGCGACGAAATCTTCGTCGCGGTAAGAAATCACGGTGTCGGCACCGAATTCGCGGCAGAGTTCGAGTTTGTCCGCGGAGCCCGCTGTCGCGGCCACCCTGGCGCCTAGTGCATGCGCGACCTGGATGGCGTGAGTGCCGATGCCGCTGGCGCCGCCGTGTACCAGCAACACCTCGTCCGGCTGCAGCGCCGCGGCGGTGACGACGTTCGACCACACCGTGCACGCCACCTCCGGTAGCGCGGCGGCGTCGTGCAGGCTCACGCCGGAGGGCAACGGCATCAGCTGGCCGGCGGGCACCGCCACGTATTCTGCATAGCCGCCGCCTGCCAGCAAAGCGCAAACCTCTTGTCCCACGCTCCAATCCGAGACGCCGCCGCCGACGGCGGCGATCACGCCAGAGACTTCAAGTCCCAGAATCGGGCTTGCGCCCGGCGGCGGCGGATAGTTGCCGGCGGCCTGCAGAAGATCGGCCCGATTCACTCCTGCCGAGCTGACCTCCACGAGTACCTCACCGTGTTCCGGTGACACATCGGGAACTTCCCGCCAGAGCAGGTTTTCGGAGGACTCGGCGACGATGGCGTACATGCCCTAAACGTACTACCGGTACGTTTAGCCGGAACCGAGGCTTTTGGCCTCGAACTCGGTAGCGTCGCTTACGATTGCGCTATGGGAGGGATAATTGCGGGGCGGACTGCATCTGAAATGCCGGGGCTAGATATTGCCGAGCAACGATCTTGGCAAAATTTTCTAGACGCGGCGCTGCGACTCTACGGAACGTTGAATCGTGGCTTGGTGGACAAACACAAGCTGACGCTGGTGGATGTCCGTTTGTTGGAGATCTTGGACAACTCCGAGACCGGATCGGCGCGGATGGGGGATCTCGCCGATCAACTCATGTCGTTGCCGAGTCGGGTGACGCGTCAGATTCGGCGTCTGGAGACGGCCGGGCTGGTGCGTCGGGACGCGAGTCCTGACGACGGGCGCGGTGTCTTGGCGAGCATCACCGATCGCGGTCGGGAGGTGGTCGAGGAAGCAATGCTCACGTACTCGCGTGGCGTACGGGAGAACTTCCTCGGGCCGCTGTCGCGCCCGCAGATGTCGGCGATGGGGGAGAACTGCCGGAGGATCAGCGCCTCGCTGAAGACCGGCGGCTCCTCTGCGAAAATCGGCCGGGTCTAGCTCGGCCGACGGCCGCGTCGGAAACGCACACCGCTACGCTTGTTCGCGGTGGCGTGGCAGAGCGGCCTAATGCACTCGCCTTGAAAGCGAGAGACGGCTAACACCGTCCGGGGGTTCAAATCCCTCCGCCACCGCTGTGTGATGTCTCGAGACATGCCGTTGATTTAATCGATGTTCCGGCAGGACACTCTGATCGCGCTGCCCGAGGACTTGCTCAGGTAGCTGACCAAGACGGTGCTCGTTGAGGGCGCTCAACGAGGAGAAAACTGAGCACCTCGGCTCTGCGGAGCATGATCCGGCGGGTGCCGGGACCGACAACTTCGTCAAATTGACCGTGGTCAGGTCAGCGTCGGGCGACCTCACCGAAACCTGGGGACAGCGCTACGCGGCGGTGACCCGGCTGTGGGACAACGCCCGGACACAATTCATCCGGTCCCGGACTTTACGTCTGATCAGCCGCCGCTGCCGCCACTGCCGCTGTCTGCCGCCGCCGCAGCCGACGATGACGCGGCCGCAGCCGCAGCGGACGCCGCCGCCGCGCGGCCTTCGGGGCTCGCGAGCGAAGGACCCGGATCCTTGTAGGTCGCGACCGGGGCGTAGCAGTTGAGTGTGAGCAACGTCTGCTTGGTCACCGAGCCGCTGCTGTTGGCGGGTGGCTGCGCATTGTGGTCATGCTGATTGGCCACGATGCAGTCAGCGCGGTCGACACGATCGCCTTGGGTAACCGCGACCACGGCCGTGTAGCCGGCGCTACTCAGCGCCGACTGGGCATCAGAATACTTCTGCCCGATCACATTTGGTGAGCTTGCGTTTGCAATCCAGCTGCCCCACAGTGTCACGCCCACCGAGGCCGCGACTGCCAGGCCGACGCCGGAAACGAGTCGTACGTTCAATGCGCCGGTACCGCCTTTGTGGTCGGCAGCACCGAGTCCGGCGTCGTCTCAGTCGCGGTGCCACCCATCTGCATGCCCGGCGCCGCCGGTTGCGTATAGCTGGTGTTGACTGGCGCGCTACCGGATCCGGCTTGCGGTATCGGTCCGCCCCCGACCGGGATATCTGGCTGGGAGAAGGCGAAAGCGCCCATTCCGACAATCGCGGCCGCGCCCGCGAGTAGAGCGAACGGCCTGAGCCGGGCCAAGCCGATAGCGGCAGACTGCTTATTGTCCTTCATGCGTCAAGTCTGGTCTGGCCACTTGTTCAAATGCTGCGTCGTAGCTGTGACCTTGTTGAGAGCATGACGTTAGTCCATCCGACGTTATTCGCCGGTGAACTCCGGCTTGCGCTTCTCGAACATTGCCTTGATGCCCTCGCCCAGGTCCTTCGACGGCAGGAACGCCGAGTTCCACGCCGCGACGTAGCGCAGGCTGGCGGCGACGTCAGCAGTGCGCTGCTCGTCGAGCACGTCCTTGATGCCGTGCACCACCAGCGGTGAGTTCGCGGCGATCTCCGCGGCGGTCGCGTGCGCCGCGGCCAGCGTGGCCTCGGGGTCCGGGTAGACGTCGTTGACCAAGCCGATCTTCTCGGCACGGACGGCGTCGATGTCCTTGCCGGTCAGGGCGAGTTCGCGCAGGTGTCCGTCGTTGAGGATGTACGGCAGCCGCGCCAGGCTGCCCACGTCGGCGACGATCGACAGCTTGACCTCGCGCACCGAGAACTTCGCATCAGCGCTGGCATAGCGAACGTCGACCGCACTGATGAGGTCCACGCCGCCGCCGATGCACCAGCCGTGGATCGAGGCGATGGTGGGGGTGCGGCAGTCGGCCACCGCGGTGATCGACTGCTGCATGCCCTTGAGCTTCTTGTGGAACTCGGCGCGCGGCCGAGCCGACGGATCGCCGCCCGCCGACGGCAGCATGCCGCCCATCGCCATGAGGTCCAGGCCGTAGCTGAAGTTGCGGCCCGAGCCGGTCAGCACGATCGCGCGGACCTCGGGGTCGGCGTCCAGGTCGGCGAAGACGGCAGGCATCTCGGCCCAGAAGGCGGGGCCCATGGCGTTGCCCTTGCCCGGTCCGAGCAGCGTGACCTGGGCGACGTTGTCCTTGACCTCGATGGCCAGCGATTCGTACGGCTCACTCATGCCACGAGGCTACGACGCGGACTTCAGCGCAGCGTGGTCAGGGTGTTGTCGCGCAGTTCTGCGGCAAGTGCACCGACGACCGCCTTGAGACTGCCGAAGCTCGCTTCGGCCACCCGCAGCTGCCGAAGGTAGCTGGGTCCGCGGTCGATGATGGTGGTCAGTCGGTGCAGTTCCTCGAGACTGCCCAGTTCCTCGGCGATCGGGCTCAAGGTGCCGATCAGCTCCAGCAGATCCTCGGTAACGAGCCGTTCGTCACCGGCTGGACTGACCACGACGATCGACTCGATGCCGTAGCGCGCCGCGCGCCACTTGTTCTCCCGGTGGAACCATGCCGGGAACACCGGGATCTCCCGGCCCGCGTCCAACTCCCGGGAGAAGTGTTCGACCAGGGCCTGGGTGAGGGCCGCTATCGCACCGATCTCGTAGGCGGTGGAGATTCCGTCGAAGACGCGCAGCTCCACGGTGCCCCACTTGGGGGAGGGCCGAATGTCCCAGCGCAGATCGCCGCAACCCTCGATGACCCCGATGTGCAGCAGGTCGGCGACCAGTTTCTCGTAGGACTCCCAGTCGCTGAACTGCGGTGTCAGCCCGGCGGTCGGCAGCTGTTGGAACATCAGGGCTCGATTGGAGGCATACCCGGTGATCTCGCCGGCCCAGAACGGGCTCGACGCGGACAGCGCCTGAAAGTGCGGCAGGTAGTTCAGCAGTCCGTTGACGATCGGCAGTACCTTGGCCCGCTTCTCGATGCCGACGTGAATGTGGACACCCCAGATCATCATCTGGCGCCCCCACCACTGTGTCCGGTCGATGAGGACCTCGTAGCGAGGGTTGCCCGGTGTCACCTGTTGTGCGAACCACTGGCTGAATGGGTGGGTACCAGAGGAGATCAGCTCTACCCCAAGGGGTTCGGCGATGTCGATGACGGTGTGCACCAGCCGGCTCAGTTCGTCGACGGCATGAGTCACCACATGATGGGGTGCGGTCACCAGCTCGACGGTGTTGGTGAGTAGCTCACCGGTGACATGTGGAAATCCTTCCGCCGGGCCGGTTTTGGCCAGTATCTCCGGAGCCGCCGGAGCGAGTTCCCCACTGCGCCGGTCCACGCAGGCGATCTCCCACTCGAGGCCGATCCGGGAGCGTTCCGCGGCTGTGAACTCGATACCCACCTCAGCGGTGCCTGATCAACGACGGAGTGCCTTGTTGGACAGCCAGTTACCGAAGAACTGCGCGAACTGCACGAGCAGGATGATCGTCAGCACCGCGATCCAGGTGACCCACCAGTTGAACCTCTGATACCCATAGACGATCGCGAAGTTACCCAGGCCTCCGCCGCCCACCGACCCGGCGACTGCCGTCATATCGACGACCGAGATGAACACGAAGGTGTAGCCGAGGATCAGCGGCCCCAGTGCCTCAGGTAGAAGGACGCGGGTGATGATGCGAAATGGGCTGGCGCCCATGGCCTGTGCGGCCTCGACGACTCCCGGGTCGATCGAGACCAGGTTCTGTTCGACGATCCGGGAGATACCGAAGGTCGCCGCGATGATCAGGGCGAAGATTGCCGCACGG
The DNA here is from genome assembly GCF_011694515.1 of Mycobacterium sp. DL592. Lineage (NCBI taxonomy): Bacteria > Bacillati > Actinomycetota > Actinomycetes > Mycobacteriales > Mycobacteriaceae > Mycobacterium > Mycobacterium sp. DL592. The sequence goes on from NZ_CP050192.1 coordinate 123,927, forward strand.
GTGCCGATCGTCGTGCCGACGACCGATAGCGTCAGCGGACCGATGGCGACGATGAAGATGATGAACGGGATCGGGCGCACGAAGTTGACGATGACGTTGAGCAGGTTGTAGATCCACTTGTTCTCGAGAACCCCGCCCTTGCGGGTGGTGTAGAGCAACACCCCGAGGATCAGGCCGAGGAAGCCACCCAGGACCAGGGTGGTGATGACCATCTGGAGGGTCTCCCAGAGGGACTGCCAGAAGATCGGCTTGAGCACGTCCCAGTTGATGTTCATCCCAACTCCTGCACGGTGGTGTGTGAACGAAGCTCCGTGACGACCTGCTCGACTGCGGAGTCCGACCCGGTCAGCGCGAGCGTTATGTTGCCCACGGACCTGCCCTGCAACGCGGAGATACCGCCGTAGACGAACTCGAAGCCGACGTCGGTGGACCGCACGGCGTCGGCCAGGATCGCACCGACCCGGTCCTGGTCGGCCACGCTGACGGCTACCAGCTTGCCTGGATAGCGCGCGGACAACTCGGCCGCGTCGGTGGGAGATGGTTTGTCGTGCAGGGAGTTCGAGACGATGGCCGTCGTGAGTTCTGCCTGAGGCTCGGAGAAGATGGTGTAGACATCACCCTCTTCGACCAGTTCGCCGCGGTCCAGAACCGCGACCCGGTCGGCGATCTTGCGGACGACGTCCATCTCGTGGGTGATCACGATGACGGTGATCCCGAAGTCGGCATTGACCCGCTGGAGTAGCCGCAGCACGTCGTTGGTGGTCTGTGGGTCAAGGGCCGATGTCGCCTCGTCGGCCAGCAGGATCTTGGGGTTGGCAGCCAGTGCGCGGGCGATCCCGACGCGTTGCTTCTGACCGCCGGACAGCTGTCGCGGGAAGGCCCAGGCTTTTTCGGCCAGCCCGACGAAGTGCAACAGCTCGGCGATGCGATCGCGGTGGGATTCCTTGGGCACCCCGGCGGATTCGAGCGCGAACGCGATGTTGCCGTAGACCGTGCGCGAGTTCAGCAGGTTGAACTGCTGGAAGACCATGCCGATGCGGGTGCGCAGCTCTCTGGTCTGCTTGGCGGTCAGCGTCGTGATGTCGGTCCCCTCGACGATCACCTGACCGGAGGTGGGACGCTCCAGTGCGTTGATCAATCGCACCAGGGTGCTCTTGCCGGCGCCGGAGCCGCCGATGATGGCGTAGATGCTCCCGGACTCGATGGTCAGGCTGATCGACTCCACGGCGTTGAAGGTCTCTTTCGAGCCCTCGACCGGGTATGTCTTGGTGACGTTGACGAACTCAACGATCGGAGCCATCTGCTCTCCTTGCTGCTGGACCGGTCACTTCTGCCGGATCTGGGCTTCGAGCTCGTCAGTGAGGTGTTGAAGGTCGGCTGCGGGTTTGTCGACGATCACCGCGGTGCCGCGAGACGCGTCGACGACTGCCTTGGTCACCTTGGGGTCGTGATAGAGCTTCACGATCTCCTGATACGTCGGGTTGTCCTTGTCCTGCTCACGGGAGACGAAGGCGTTGATGTACGGCTCGGCGGCGGGACTGTTCGGATCGTCGTTGTAGATCGCTGACGACGGGTCGATGTTGGCGTCCATGGCAAAGCCGTTGTTGATCACCGCGGCGGCGACCGACGGCAGTGAGGTGACGGTCTGCTGTGCGCTGATTGGAACCACCCGCACGCGGGTGCCGGCGGGGAGCACGTCGGCCGGGGTGGACACAGTGCTTCCACCGTCGCGAAGCTTCACCAGTCCGGCCTGCTGGAGCACCAGCAGGGCCCTGGCCTGATTGGTCGGGTCGTTGGGAATCGCCACGTCGGCGCCGTTCGGGATCTGCTCGACGGAGGAGTATCGGCGCGAGTAGAGACCCAGCGGGACGACGACTGTGGACCCGATCGGGGTGAGGTTCTGGTTCGCCGAGACGTTGTAGCTGGCGAGGAACTGCAGGTGCTGAAACAGGTTGAGGTCGGTCTGTCCCTGTGCCAGAGCGGGATTCGGCTGTGAATAGTCCGCGAAGTTCACCACCCGGATGGTGATTCCCTGCTCGGCAGCGAGGCGTTGCAGTATCGGCCAGTAGTCCGCACTGCCCTCGGTGGTGCCGATGCTGACCACGTTGGAATCGTCTTTCCCGAAGATCGGATTCGAGCCGCCGAACAGTGAGAACACCAGGCCGATGACCAGTCCAACGGCCACCACGGCGCCGGCGATCAGCAGGCTGCGGTCACGCTTGGGCTTGGGCGGCAGCCAACGCGGATCGGCTTGATCCTCGCCCGATATTTCCTCCGGGTTGCTCACCACACTGCCCCGATCCTCCGGCCCATACTGAAGTCCGGCTACTCCGTCGGTGTGTGCCGCGAGTAGCGCCGCTGAATTTTCACAGACTGGTCAATAGCGTGCACCCTGGTGAGCCGGTTAATCAGCGGATCAGCCGTGGTCACACCAGTTAGACGCAGGCTGCGCCGAAGTGCCCGGTGGACGGCCGGGTCAGGACGTGTGCAGGTAACGCTGGATCTCAAAGTCCGTGATGTAGGAGGAGTAGGCCCGCCATTCGCTCTCGGCCAGCCTGGCGAAGTCTTCGACATTGACCGGTCCGAGCAGCTTCGCCAGTTCGACGTCGTCACGGGCGGCGGCGATGGCGGCGGGCAAGTCGGCCGGTAGCGGATCACCGACCAGGTAGGCGTTACCGCTTGCCGGCGCCGGCGGCTCCTCAGCGGCCTCCAGGCCGGCTGTGGCTGCGCTCAGGAGTGCGGCGATGAGCCAGTAGGGGTTTGCTTCGGCCGAAGCGGTGCGAACTTCGAGCCGAGAAGACTCCGGCCCGAGCACCAGTGAACGAACGGCGGCCGACCGGTTGTCGCCACTCCAGGTCACAGTTGACGGTGCCCAGGACCCTGGCTCGATTCGCTTGTAGGCGTTGACCGTATGCCCGCCGAACAACGAGATCGCGGGAAGGTGTCGCAAGAGGCGGGCGATGACGTGGCGCGCCTCCGGGGATTCCTTGCCATCGACGGGCGCGAACAACGGGCGGCCGTCCCGCTTGAGCGAGAAATGCACGTGTGACGAGCTTCCGGACTGCCCGACGAGGGGCTTCGCCATGAAGGTCGCCGTACGTCCGTGGCGCTGTGCCACCTCTTTGACGGCGTACTTCAACCGGGCGGCGTCGTCTGCTGCGGTCAGAGCGTCGGTATAGCGCAGGTTGGCTTCGATCTGGCCGGGTCCAAACTCTGTCTCCACGGCCTCCAGGCGCGTGAACGCGCGCAGCGATGTGGTGAGGTCCTCGAGAAGTGCGCCGTAACGATTGGCGTTCTCCAGCGAGTAGGACTCCAGCCGGGTCTGGTAGGGGTGCCCGTCGTCGTCGAGGAGGTAGAACTCGAGTTCCACGCCCGCGAAGGCGTCGATACCAACGTCGGCGAGCCGGTTGATGGCGGTGCGCAGGATGGTTCTCGGGTGCCATCCCAGTGGCGTCCCGTCGTGGTCGTGGATGTCTGCGACCACGTGTGCCACCCGTTCCCGCCACGGCAAGGGGCGTGCCGTCGACAGGTCGGGAACGGCGTAGATGTCCCGGAATCCGGTGTCCCAGGATGCGAAGTGCAGATTCTCCTGAACCTCGGCGGCAACGTTCCACGTCAGCTGGCCGCTGCTGAACGCGATACCTCCGTTGCGGATGTGCTCGTGGAGCTCGCCGGCCGGTACACGTTTGCCCGCCGCGTGGCCGAGTTGGTCGGTCCAGGCGACCTCGACTTCGTCGATGTCGCCGTTCGCGATGGCCTCGGTCAGGTACTGCTCACCCGCGGTTGTCATGTCATTCCAGCGTGACCTGCGGTCGCCGGGCCGCAATGCCGGCGCCGATGGCGAAGAATGCGACCAGCAGGGCGCCCACACCGATGGCGATCGGCGTCGAGTTGCCGACGAGGGCAGGCAGGTTCTGCAGGATCAGCCCGAACGCGATCAGCAGGCCGACCAGGCCAAGGCCGGGAGCGAGGAAGGCTCGCCACGTGGAGATCTCGAGCTGGCCCGCCTTCTTTCGGCGCGCGAAGAAGGCCAGTACGGCGACGGTTGTCGCGATCAGCAGCGTGGTCACACCGACCGTCGAGATACCTGCGAGCCAGGTGTAGAACTGCGTCACCGGGTCGAGCTTGAACAGAATGCCGATCAGCAGGGCCACCGCCACGATGATCGCGTCCGCGCCCGAAGCCAGGTGCGGCGAACCGTGCTTTGCGTGCGCATCGCCGAGCCGGTCGGGGAAGACCTTCCGGTTGGACAGCGTGAACACGTAGCGGGCGACGATGTTGTGGAACGACAGGATGCAGGCGAACAGGCTGGTGACGAACAGCACCTGCACGATGTGCAAGCCGGCAGTGCCGAGGTACTCCTTGGTGGCGGTCGGCAGCAGATCCGAGGGAGCGTTGATCGCCGCCTCGACCACCCGGCTGTCACCCCAGGCGCTGATCAGGGCCCACGTCGAGACCGTGTAGAAGACGCCGATGAGGATCACGGCCAGGTAGGTGGCGCGGGGGATGGTGCGCAACGGGTCGCGGGCCTCGTCGCGGAACACGGCGGTCGCTTCGAAACCGATGAAGCTCAAGATCGCGAAGAGCAGTGCGAGACCCGGAGCGCCCGAAACGATTTCAGACGGCGTGATGATACCGGTTGACAGTCCCTCGTGGCCACCGCTGAAGATGACGGCGGCGTCGAGGGCGAGCACGATGGCGACTTCGCCGATCAGCAGGACGCCGAGCACGTTACGGGACAGGTCGATGTTGAAGTGGCCCAACAGGGTGACGATCGCGAACGCAATGAAAGCCCAAATGCCCCAGTGAATCTGGGGAAGTCCGTAAGACGCGAACAGCGCCTGGGCACCCTGGCCGATCAGGCCGTAGACCGCGATCTCGAGGGTGAGGTACGAGATCAGTGCGACGAACGCGAAGCCGAAGCCGGTGACCCGCCCAAGGCCCTTGCCGATGTAGGAGTAGAAGGCGCCGGCGTCCGGCACGTACGGCGTCAGTGCGGTGAATCCGACCGCGAACAGCAGGATGATCACGGTGCTGACGACGAAGATCGCGGGGAACCCGGTGCCGTTGCCGATTCCGATGCCCAGCGGAACCGGGCCACCGATCACACCCAACGGTGAGGCGGCTGCCACCACCACGAACACGATGCCCCACACGCCCAGCGTGCCGCGCAGCTTGCGATGCTGGCGTTCGCCCGTCGCGGCTTCGGGTGCCGAAGCCACGCCCGATTCGTCAATCTGATTCGACATGATGTCCCCTCGAGTTCGATCTACTTCGAAGACAGGAAAAACCACGAGGGGTCCGTCTTCGCGCCTGCCGAAGGGTAAACCCGTGCGCTGCCGGGCTGGATACTTCTGATCAGCGCGATTGCATGCCGCGCCCGCTTCGCCGCGGCGGCGTAAGACAGGCGGGTGAGTCGATCAGTGCAGCCCCCGTCGAATACGACGTTCGGGGTCGAAGAAGAGTTCCTGTTGGTCGACGCCGACACGGGGCAGCCCGCCGGGCATAACTTGGCTGTCGTCAAGGCGGCCGGTGCGCTCGGGTTGAGGCTGTCCACCGAGTTCGCCAACTGCCAGGTCGAGATCGACACCTCGGTGCACACCTCCGCGGCCGAGTTGCGAGAGGAACTCACCCAGGCGCGAACCCTGGCCGCCAGGGCCGCGGCGAGTCTGGGCGCGCGGCTGCTGCCTGCCGGGGCGCCGCCGGTCGGGAAGCCTCCCTTCACGCTCACCGACAGCGACCGCTTCGAGTGGATCACCGAGTCTTTCGGCAGCCTCACCTTCGGACAGGTGATCTGCGGGTGCCATGTCCACGTCGGAATGCCGGACCGTGAAACAGGGCTTCAGGTAAGCAATTTCATCAGGCTCTGGTTGCCCGCACTGCTCGCGCTGACCGCCAACTCGGCGGTCTACGGAGGTTTCGACACCGGCTATGCGAGCTGGCGCGCTGTGCTGCAGACAGGCTGGCCGGTGTCGGGGCCGCCGCCCTACTTCCGCTCGGTGGAGCATTTCAACGAGCTCGCCGCCGTGCTGCACGAGACCGGAGCGGTGCTCGACGAGCGGATGCTCTACTGGGACATCCGGCCCTCGAGTCACCTTCCCACGGTCGAGATCCGGATCAGTGACGTACCGGCCACGGTCGACGAGACGGTCACCCTTGCCACTCTCATCAGGGCGTTGGCAATCACGGCGCTGGGCCACCTGCAGGAAGGTCGTACAGCACCTCAGGTGGGCACCGGGGTCCTGAGGGCAGCGAAGTGGAAGTCGGCACATCAAGGCCTCACCGGTCAGGCCTACGACGTGCCGCAGGGCCGAATCACCTCGGCGGCATCGGTCCTGGAGTCGCTCGTGGAGTGGGTGACACCCGCCCTGGAGGAACTCGGCGAACTCACCAACGTCAGGAAGTCAGTCCAGCGAAGCCTCAGCGAAGGCAATGGTGCTGTGCGCCAACGGCGTAAGCTGCGCGCCGGTGGCGGGCTGCGTGATCTCATCGCCGATCTGACCGTGCCGGCCGTCGAAGGCGCTGTGACGCCCGCGACGACCGTGCCGGCCAGTTCAGCGTGATGTCGCGGGTCAGCTCTTCGCGATCAGGATGTCCTGCGGCTTGATGTCGCCGGTGAAGAACGGCTTGAGTTCCACGTTGTAGGCCTCGTCGAGGAAGCCGGTGTTGACGAGGTTGGTGATCTCGTTGTTGACCCAGTCGAGCAGGTTGCTGTCGCCCTTCTTCACCGCAGGTGCGATGAAGGACTGCGGCCCGAGTTCCTTGATACCGACGCTGAACCCCGGGTTGTCTTTGGCCCAGGCGAACAGGTAGGAGTTGTCGTCGGCCAGCGCTGCGACCCGGCGATCCTTGAAGGCCTGGAACTGCTGCGTCTTCGAGTCGAACTTCACCAGCTTCACATCGGGGAAGTTCTGGGTGAAGTAATTCTCCGCGGTGGTGCCCTTGGTGACCGCGAGTTGCTTTCCGTTGAGCTGAGCCGGATCGGTGATCAGCGCATCATCCGGGGACGCGACTCCGATGGAGACCTTCATGTACGGGTTGGCGAAGTCGACAACCTGCTTGCGTTCGTCGGTCACCGTGAAATTGGCCAGCACCAGATCAACCTTGTCCGACTTGAGCGCGTCGACTCGGCTATCGGCGTTGACCTGGATCCATTCCGGCGTGACACCGAGGTCCTTGGCGATCCGGTTGCCCAGTGCGATGTCGAACCCGGATCTGGTGCCGTTGTTCTTGACGTAGCCGTAGGGCGGCAGGTCTCCGAAGGTGGCGATGCGAATCTTGCCCGCTGCCTTGATGTCCTCGACCGTGGGACCCACGTTCTTGGACCCGCCGGAGCACGCGGCGACGACCGCGGCCAGAGCGGCGACGACTGCGAACAGCAGCCACCGGCGAAGGTGATTTCTCATGGATTCTCCTGTTGTTGACGGGTTCTGGTGGTCATGGTGTGGGCTGGGCACCCAGCTCGGGATCGTCGTCGTCGGGCAGCGGAGCCATGCTGTCGAGGAAGTGACGCGCGCGTTCGCTACGCGGTTCGGCGAAGAATTCCGCGCCGGGGGTCGCCTCCAGGATCTTTCCGCCGTCCAGGAAGAGGACCGTGTCGGCGACTCGACGGGCGAACTCCATCTCGTGGGTGACGATGATCATCGTCATGCTCCCCCGTGCGAGTCCGAGCAGGATCTCCAGTACGCCGCGCACCATTTCCGGATCGAGCGAGGCGGTGACCTCGTCGAAGAGCATCAGATCGGGGTTCATCGCGAGCGCCCGCACGATCGCCACCCGCTGCTTCTGGCCACCGGAGAGTTGGCGCGGATACGTGTCGTGGTAGTCGGCCAAGCCGACCTGGGCGAGCAGGTCAGCGGCCTGCTCGGCGACCTCATCGCGGTCGCGGCCCTGGACCTTCAACGGAGCCAGACTGACGTTCTCGATGACGGTGAGGTTCGGGAACAGGTCGTAGCTCTGGAAGACCATTCCGATCCGGGTCCGCAACTGCTGCCAGGCCCGTTCCTTCTGCTCGACCGGCTTGCCGTCGAACACGATGGTGCCGGACTGGAATGTCTCCAATCCGTTGAGGCAGCGGATGACCGTCGACTTTCCGCTGCCCGAGGTACCCAGCAGGACTTGCACGCTGCCCGGCGGCACGTCGAAGCTGATGCCGCGCAACACTGCTTTGTCGCCGTAGGACTTGGTCAGGTCGCGTACGGACACGAGGGGCTCAGCCATGGATTCGCTCCTTTGCGCGGGATTCCAGACGATTCGCCACGGCGGCCAACGGGTAGCAGGCCAGGAAATACAGCACGAAGATGAAGCTGTACACCCAGAAAGCCCCGTCGGGGTATTGCTGCCGATTGGTTTCCATGATCTGCTGGCCGACGCTGATCAAGTCGATGACGCTGATCAGCAAGAGCAGTGACGTCGTCTTGATCACCCGGGTGGCGAGGTTGATCGTGGCGGGCAGCATCAGGTTCAGCGACTGCGGCAGCTGCACGTAGCGCAGTTGGTTCAGGCGATTGAGCCCGAGGGCGCGGGCTCCCTCCAGTTGCGCCACCGGCACCGAGATCAAGGCACCGCGTACGACATCGCTCATCTCGGCGGCGATCCACAGAGCGAAGGCGACCACCGCGACCGTCTGACCGTCGATCCTGAAGCCCAGCTCACGGGGCAGGATGTAGTACGCGAGAAACAGCAACACCAGCGTGGGCACGATCCGGAAGAACTCCAAGTACAGCCTCAGCACGACCTCGATCAGCCGGCTGGGTAACGTCCTGAGGGCGCCGAGGACGACGCCGACGGGGATGCCGACCACCAGTGCCAGCGCCGCGATACGCACCGAGACCCACAGCCCGCCCATGAGGCGACTGAAATTGTCTCCTTCGAATAGGACGTTAATTCCCGAAAGCTCCACTGCGCACCCTCCTTTCGAGCAGGGTGAATCCGATCGAGAGTGGGATCAGGATGATCGCGTAGCCGATGACGAGCATCAGGAGGTACTCGTCGGTGTGGTAGTACATGCCGATCAGGTCACGTGCTTCGTTGGTGAGTTCCGGCACGGCGATCGCGGTGAACACCGAGGTTTCCTTGACGAGGAAGATCGCGTTCGCCGCAAACGGGGCGATGCTCAGCGTGAGACCTTGGGGGAGTATCACGTAGCGAGCGCTCTGCGGACGTGACAGGCCCAGCGCGCGGGCAGACTCGGTCTGGATTCGAGGCACGCCGCCGAACCCCCCGCGGAAGGCGCCGGCCATGTAAGCACCACCGAGAAGTCCGAGCCCCACGATCGCGCACGCCTCGGCAGAGAGCTTCACGCCCAGTGTCGGCAGCGAGTAGTAGAGGAAGAACAGCTGGATGAGAAGCGGAGTATTGCGGAACAGCTCCTCGTAGGCGGCTGCGATCCGGCTGACCACCGGGATGTCGAAGTAGCGGACCAAGGCGACAGCGACACCGATGACGGCTGCCAGTGCGATGCCGACGGCTGACAGCCACAGTGTGGTCACGAAGGCGTTGCCGAAAAGTGGAAGGGCGTGTTGGATCACCGACCAATCCACCGCAACCCCCGTTTTCGCCCAGCCACGGATGTACCACTGAGAAGCCTGGACTCTAGCCAGGATGCGAACCATGGAACACCAATGCGACAGGGTTGAGCCATAGGCTTGAAGTCAGCGCACAACTGTGTTTACGAGTACGTCAATGCCCTCGTCCGGACACGCACTGGTGGCCGCGATCCCAAAGTCGAGGCGAATTGCACTTATGCGCAGGGGTTCTGGAAAGTCTTGATCGGCTCCAGATAAGTCGGTGTAGTTGTGCGGTGCCCTCGAAGGCGAATTTCGCGCAACGGTTGCGGACGGCGGATCTACGCGTGACCCGTCAACGAGTCGCCGTGCTCGAGGCGGTGCACGGCCACCCCCACGCAGACACCGAGACCATCTTCGGCGCAGTGCGCGAGAACCTTCCCGACGTGTCGCGCCAGGCGGTGTACGACGTGTTGCACGCGTTGACGACCTCAGGGCTGGTGCGGCGAATACAGCCGTCGGGTTCAGTCGCCCGCTACGAGACCAGGGTCGCAGACAACCACCACCACGTGGTGTGCCGGAGCTGCGGCGTGATCGGTGACATCGATTGTGCGACTGGCGAAGCGCCATGCCTCACTCCGTCGGACGACGGCCTGATCCTGGACGGTTTCGTGCTCGACGAGGCCGAGGTCATCTATTGGGGCACTTGCCCCAACTGCCAGTCAGCAGTCTCGTGATCACAGCCGTGACCACAGCCCGAGTAACCCCCGGAAGGAACAGCCATGTCATCTGATACCACCGCCAGCACCAGTGAAAGCGAAAACCCGGTCATCGCGGCGCCGACACCAAAGGCGCACGGCCCCTTGTCCAACCAGGATTGGTGGCCGGAGCAGATCGATGTCTCCAAGCTCCACCCGCAGTCACCCGAGGCCAATCCTCTCGGTGCGGACTTCGACTACGCTGAGGAGTTCGCGAAACTCGATGTCGAGGCGCTCAAGGCCGACCTGATCTCGGTGCTGACCACCTCCCAGGACTGGTGGCCTGCCGACTACGGCCACTACGGCGGTCTGTTCATCCGGTTGAGCTGGCATGCCGCCGGAACGTACCGCACGTTCGACGGCCGCGGCGGTGGCGGGCAGGGCGCCCAGCGGTTCGCGCCGCTGAACAGCTGGCCGGACAACGCGAACCTGGACAAGGCTCGCCGGCTGCTGTGGCCGATCAAGCAGAAGTACGGCAACAAGATCTCCTGGGCCGACCTGCTGGTCTTCGCCGGCAACGTGGCGCTGGATTCGTTCGGATTCAAGACGTTTGGGTTCGGCTTCGGTCGCCCGGACATCTGGGAGCCCGAGGAGATCCTGTTCGGCGAGGAGGACACCTGGCTCGGTACGGACAAGCGATTCTCCGGCGAGCGTGAACTTGCTCAGCCCTACGGGGCTACGCACCTGGGTTTGATCTACGTCAATCCCGAAGGGCCCGAGGGTAAGCCGGATCCGCTGGCCGCGGCCAAGGACATTCGCGAGACGTTCGGCCGGATGGCGATGAACGACGAGGAGACCGCCGCCTTGATTGTCGGTGGCCACAGCTTCGGCAAGACCCACGGCGCCGGCAGCGGCGATCTGGTGGGGCCTGAGCCGGAAGCTGCACCCATCGAACAGCAAGGCCTCGGCTGGAAGAGTTCGTACGGCTCGGGCAAGGGGGCTGACACCGTCACCAGTGGTCTGGAGGTGGTGTGGACTTCCACTCCCACCAAGTGGGGCAACGGCTTCCTGGAGAACCTCTACGGCTACGAGTGGGAGCTGACGAAGAGTCCGGCAGGTGCCTGGCAGTTCACTACGAAGGACGGTGCCGGGGCGGGGACCATTCCCGATCCCTTCGGCGGGCCAACCCGCACCCCAACCCTGCTGGTGACGGACGTGGCCCTGCGTGAGGACCCGATCTACCGCGAGATCACCAGCCGTTGGCTGGAGCACCCCGAGGAACTGGCTGACACGTTCGCCAAGGCTTGGTACAAGTTGTTGCACCGCGACCTCGGGCCGATCTCGCGCTATCTGGGGCCGTGGGTGCCCGAGCCGCAGCTGTGGCAGGACCCGGTTCCGGCCGTCGATCACGAACTGGTCGACGAAGCGGACGTCGCGGCACTGAAGGCAACGATCCTGGCTTCGGGTCTGTCGGTTCCGGAGTTAGTGCGCACGACGTGGTCTTCGGCGGGAAGCTTCCGCCGGACCGACAAACGAGGCGGTGCTAACGGGGCGCGGATTCGCCTTGAGCCGCAACGCAGCTGGGAGGTGAACGAGCCGTCCGAGCTGGCCAAGGTGCTGCCGGTCCTCGAACAGATCCAACAGGACTTCAACGCCTCCGCGTCAGGCGGTAGGAAGGTCTCACTGGCAGACGTCATCGTATTGGCCGGTTCGGCGGCAGTTGAGAAGGCGGCCAAGGACGCCGGATATGACGTCACCGTCCCGTTCACCCCGGGTCGCACCGACGCGACTCAGGAGAACACCGATGTCGAGTCGTTCGGATTCCTCGAACCGCGGGCCGACGGATTCCGCAACTACGTCCGGTCCGGCGAGAAGGTCCCGCTCGAGAAACTGTTGCTCGAGCGCGCCTACCTCCTGGGAGTGACCGCGCCCGAGTTGACCGTGCTCGTCGGCGGGCTGCGTGCCCTCGGCGCCAACTACGGCGGAAGCGCCCATGGTGTCTTCACCGACCGGCCGGGCGTGTTGAGCACCGACTTCTTCGTGAACCTTCTCGACATCGGGACCGAGTGGAAGGCGTCGGAAACCAGCGAGAACGTTTACGAGGGTTACGACCGGGCCTCGGGTGCGCTGAAGTGGACGGCGACGGCCAATGACCTTGTCTTTGGCTCACATTCGGTGCTGCGTGCGCTGGTCGAGGTCTACGCCCAATCGGACGGCCAGGCCAAGTTCGTCGAGGACTTTGTCGCCGCCTGGGTCAAGGTGGTCGACAACGACCGGTTCGACGTCAAATAGTCACCGAACAAACGACACCCCGCGGACCACAGGGTCGCGGGGTGTCGCTTGTCGGCGGGCGTGATCTACCGCTCAGAACTCCAGCAGGTTGTCGCGGAAGTGTTGGTGCGCGTAGTGCGTGCGCACCAGTCCTCGACGTTGGAGCGCCGGGACCAGCCCGTCGGTGATCTCGGTGACGTACCTGCGATTTACGCGCATACCGGGTGAGATGAACAGGAAGCCGTCCCCGCCCACCTCTTCCATGATCTCGCCCATGGTCGCGGCAACCGTATCGGGAGTACCGATCAGATCCACCGCGTCCAGTGGACCGTCGAGAACCAACTGCCGCAACGTCTTTCCGCTGCCACGCTGGACGAACTTCTCCAACGAGCCCCGCTCACCGTTGGTGGCGATGTCGTCGGGGAGTGGCTGGTCCAGATCGAACTTCGAGAAGTCGATCTCGGTGACCGCCGAGAGAATGCCCAGCGACTGCTCGATGTAGTGCGGATCCTCGCTGAGCCGGCGTGCCTTGGCGTGTGCCTCCTCGTCGGTGTCGCCGAGGATCGGGGTCACCAGGAACAGCACTTTGGCATCGTCGGGTTTGCGGCCGTGTGCGACCAGCCGTTCGCGGATATCGTCGCGGTACTCCTTCATCCCCGCGATACCGGTGGCTGCGGCGATCACGGTGTCGGCGTACTTCGCCGCGAAGTCACGGCCCTTCGGCGAGCCCCCGGCCTGACTGAAAACCGGCCGACGCTGTGGCGAGGGAACGGTGTTCAGTGGCCCCCGACTCTTGTAGTACTTGCCCTCGAAGTCGATCGTGTGGACTTTCGTGTGGTCGGCGTACGTGCCGGTCTCTCGATCCAAGACGACCGCGTCGGGTTCCCACGACTCCCACAATTGGGTGACGAGGTCGACGTATTCGTCGGCCATCTCGTAGCGCAGGTCGTGGGCGTAGAGCTTGTCCAGGCCGAAGTTCTGAGCCGCACGATCCTCGGCGGAGGTGACGATGTTCCAGCCAAGCCGGCCACCGGTGATGTGGTCGAGGGTCGAGCACAGCCGCGCCAACAGGAACGGCGGATAGAAGCTGGTGGACAGTGTCACCACGATCCCCAGGTGCGATGTCGCCTGCGCCAGAAGCGGAACCAGCGGAGCAGGGTCATGCTTGGGTGAGAACAACGCGTGCTTGAGGTCGGTCTCGAAAGTGCCGCCGTATGCGTCGGAGACCATAAGCTTGTCTTCGAGAATCATGTAGTCGAACTTGGCTCGCTCGAACGCGCGGGCCAAGTCGACGTAGAAGTCACCGTTCCAGGGGTTTCCCCCGGAACCCCATGGCTCGTTCCATGCGTCGACGACGAAGTTCAGAAACCAGCCGAGGTGAAAGCGGTTGTCACTCATTGTGGTAAAGCCCCGATCAGTTGTGCTGTGGACGTGGTTGGGATTCTCAGGCGAGCAGCCCGCGATCCAGCGGTGGCTGGTGCTCGCCGGGTTGCGGCGCGCTGTGCTCGGCCAGCGCCTGATTGCTGACCCGGGCGGCCTCGAATTCGCCTGAGAGGTCGAGGTTTCGAGTCAGCGCGTAGTAAAGGCCGCCGGCGACCAGCAGGCCTGGCACGTAGGAGATGTCAAGACCCCCGATGGCTTCCGCGGCGGGGCCGGTGTAGAACGGCAACAGGGCAAACGGAATCATTGCGGCGAATCCGGCCAGGTAGGCGACGATGCCCCGCCAGGCCCACGCACCGTATATTCCGTTGGGGGTGAACAGATCTGCGATCACATAGTGGCCGCGCCGCACGAAGAAGTAGTCGACTAGGTTGACCGCCGTCCACGGAACCAGCAGATACAGCATCAGCGACAGCGCGTTGCTGGCAGCGTGGATCACGTCGGTGCCGAAGGGTAACGCGATCGCGGACCAGACGACGATGCCGCCGACGGTCGCCGCGACGCGCAGTCCGCGGGTCGGGGCGACACGTTTGAACAGGTCGACTCCGGTGAGGAACTGCAGTGCGACGCTGTAGGCACCGGTGCCCAGGCCGAGAACCAGGGTGGCCGCCGAAAGAAGCGCCAGCAGCGGGCCGAAGCCGTGCACCACGTGGTCTCCTGAATCACGCAGCGCGACAAGGGCGTCGCTGGCGCCGTAGTGGGCCGCCAACCACGCGCCGATGGCGATCAGCCAGATCAGCGACACTCCCGCGCCCAGATAAACGCTGGCGACCAGGGTGCGCGGCCTGGTCGTCGCCGGAAGGTAGCGGGTGAAGTCCGACACCACCGGGGCGAATGCGATGTTGTACGCCGCCGCCACCGAGAACTGGGTGAGGAATGCGGTGAGGACGAAGTGGCTTTCGGCCGGTTCGGGTGTACCTCCGGCGTGGCCGAACAGGATTGCCCCGCTGAAGACCACGAAGAACGGCAGGGTCGCGTAGAAGACGATCCGGCAGGCGCGGTGCAACTGGTCGTGGCCCCAGATCGCCAGCACCGCGGCCACCACGTTGATCAGCAGGCCGACCACGATCGGCGACCAGCCGAACACGCCACCGAGTCCCTGAACGGTGAGGATCGTGTTCACGACACCGAAGCCGAGATAGCAGGCCAGCGACATGATCACGGCCACGATGACGCCGCGGAACCCGAACTGCGCGCGGGACTGGATGATCTGTGGAAGCCCGAGCTGGGGTCCCTGGGTGGCGTGGAACGCCATGAAGAACGTGCCGAAGAGGACTCCGAGCGTGGCGGCCAGGATGGACCACCACAGCGAGAGGCCCAGCGACGGACCGGTGAACCCGAGTGCGACGGAGAAAAAGCTCCAGTTGCCGATGAAGAACAGCGGCGTCACCCGCCAGGCCGAGCCGTGCCTTTCGTCATCCGGAATCCAGTCGATCGAACGGGTTTCGACGTCCAGTGGTCGCGTGGACGGCGCGGGTGCGAACCGTGGAGTGATGGTCTCCAACTGCGGGACCGTCTTGGTGGCGTTCGCGAGTTGCCGCGCGGCAAGCGCGCCAAGCGCCTGGGACTCGTTCTGGGCTGACGTCATTGTGGTTCCTCCCGACTAATGGACGGTCCAATCATGGTCTGCCGATGATGCTGCTGCACAGATTTGGATGTCATCGTGATGCGAACCCCCATGTGACTCCTGCCCGACATCGCGTATGGTATGGAGCATGCAACAGCACGCTCCGCTGCGCTTTGTCTCCACGCGCTGCCTTGACGTGCACTTCTGTTGTTGTTGTTGATTCTTCTGACGCCGTAAATCCCTGCGCTCAGCCCGCCGCCTTTAGGCGCGTTGATCTGCGCTGTCGACGTATCCAGAGAGATCAACCCGATGACTACCTTCGCTGTCCCAGTCCACGCTGTCGCGCCGGTCGCCGCCCGGCGCCGGGTGAGCCCGACGCCGTCCGTCGACCTGTCGCGGATGACCCGGTACCGCCCGGGCACGTACTCGCACACCGTGGACACCATCGTGTTCACCGACGGCACCTCGGCGCGCACGGACCTGATCCGGCTCAACCCGAACATCGAGGCATACTCCCTGGACTTCGCCGGTGTCTCACCGAGCCGACCGTCGCGCTACCGCGCCGATACCTGGTCGGCAGTGCCGCACCTGCGAGCCCGCGCCCACGAGGCCGAGGTCGACTGGATTCTGCGTAACTCCTTCCCGACGCTGTCCACCAGTGCGATCAGCCGCCGGCTGCGCGCCGCCGGCTACCCGCTCGGCACCCGCAACATCGCCGAGCACGAGGCCATCGCCGGCACCCAAGCCGCCATCTGGCGGCTGACCAACGGACTCGAACTCGACGACCGTCCGCTCAACGTCCCGGCTCACGTTCTGCACACCAGTGACTCGGTGCACGTCGAGTTCGACGGCGAGCGGCAGCTGTCCGGCTACCACGCGGTCGTCTCGTCGAGCACCGGCGCGGTGCTGAGACTTCAGAAGTCGGCAGATGCGGTGGTCTGGGAGGACGTGCCGACCTCACACCTGCAGGTGACCGAAGGAGTGGGCCCGGTCAGCAAGACGCTCGGCGTCGGCAGCACGATCTCGGACAACCGCACCCACCGCGGCGGCCAGGGATTCCGCCACTACCGGCTGCTCATCGACGGGGACGCCACCGTCAGCGAGTTGAGCTTCGACCTCCACGGCTCGCGGACCTACCGCAACGCCGAGCCCGTCGTCCATCTCTACGACTACCTGCTCGCCGGGGCCCGGTCGGCGGCACGGCAGACGGTGACCCCGTCGCTGCTGGCGTCCTCCGCCGGCGTCGACGGTTCGGTGGTGGGCCCGTTCCGGCTGGCCGCCACCGACGCCGCTGCGATCAGGGTGTCCGACGGTCACACCGTGGTCGACGCCGACGGACTGGAGATCACCGAGCCGCTGGATCCCGGCGCCGAGTTCTATCTGAGGGTGCTCCCCGGATCATCGGGTGCGACCCTGACCATCGAGGTGCCCGGCCGGGCGGGCGGATTCGGTGGCCGGGTGATCACGGGCGTCGCCCGTGACGAGGTGGCCGGTGGCTACACGCCCCTGGCCCTGGCCGTCCCCGCCCAGCTGGTGGTCGAGTTCGACGTCGAGTGGGCCGCAGCGGTCGCAACCGCTCTGTAACGCTGGCTGACGCTGTCGGCGGGCGGTCGTACCGTGGTGCCATGGGTTACGAATTCACCGCAGGACCCGAAGCTGCACCGACCGACGAGCTGGCCAGCGCCGAGGCGACGCTGACAGTGCTCCAACAGGCGGTGCACGGCATCGCCACCGACGACCTGTCCAAACAGACCCCGTGCCGCAAATTCGATGTCGCCGGTCTCACCGACCACGTCTTGAACTCCATCACGTTGCTCGGCCAGGCCGCCGGGGCCGAGATCCCCGACCGCAACACCGACGACTCCGTGGAGCGTCAGATCATCGCGGCCGCCCGTCCCGCGCTGGACGCCTGGCACCGGCGCGGACTGGAGGGGACGGTGCCGTTCGGCCCGGGTGAGGCGCCCGCCGCCTACATGGCAGGCATTCTCTCGCTCGAATTCCTGGTCCACGCTTGGGATTACGCGGCGGCGACCGGTAAGCCGGTGAAGGCGCCGGACACGCTGGTGGACTACGTCTCGGGCCTGGTGCAGCGCGTCGTCACCCCGGAGGGCCGGGCGCGTGCCGGCTTCGACGACCCCGTCGAGGTCCCGGCGGACGCGTCGGCGCTGGACCGGCTAGTCGCGTTCACCGGCCGGGTGCCGGTCAGCTGACGGTCTTGATCCAGTCGGCGGCGAAGGCCAGGAAGGTGTCGTTCTCCTCGGGCGCCCCGATGGTCACCCGGACGCCGTCGGTGCCGTAGGGGCGGACCAACACGCGCGCGTTGGCGGCCTGCTCGACGAAATCCAGTGTGTGCTCGGCCAGTGGCAGCCACACGAAGTTCGCCTGGGTGGGCGGGAACGTGTAGCCCAGATCGGACAGCGCCGCGGTGACCCGGCGGCGCTCGGCGACGACGGCGTCGGTGCGGGCCATCAACTCGTCGGCGGCGTGCACCGACGCGATCGCCGCGGCCTGCGACACCGTGGTGGCAGTGAACGGCACGTAGACCTTGCCCAGTGCGGTGATCACGTCCGGATCGCCGACCGCGTAGCCCACCCGAAGCCCGGCCAGGCCGTAGGCCTTGGAAAAGGTCCTTAGCACAACCACATTCGGGTAGGTGCGGGCCAGCCCCACGCTGTCGGGGACCAGGCCGTCGCGGATGTACTCGACATAAGCCTCGTCGATGACGACGAGGATGTCCGACGGCACCGCGGCGACGAACCGGGCCAGCTCGTCAGGGTCGACGACCGTCGAGGTGGGGTTGTTCGGGTTGCAGACGAAGATCAGCCGGGTGCGGTCGGTGATCGCGGCCAGCATGGCGTCCAGGTCGAAGGTGTGATCCCGCAGCGGGATCTGGACCGGCGTGGCGCCGGCGACCCGCACCTGGAGCGGGTAGATCTCGAAGCTGCGCCAGCCGAAAATCACCTCGTCGCCGACGCTGGAGGTGATCTGGATGAGCTGCTGGCACAGGCTCACCGAACCGCAGCCGACCGCGATGTTCTCGGGCGCGACATCGACATGCTTGGCCAGTTGTTCCTTGAGTTCGATGTAGCCGTTGTCGGGGTAGCGGTTGATGGTCTCGGCGGCCGCCGCGATGGCCTCCCGGACGCTGGGCAGCGGGCCGTGCACGGTCTCGTTGCTGGCCAGCTTGATCGCGCCCGGCACAGTCTTGCCCGGGGTGTAGGCCGGAATATCAGCCAGTTCGGGGCGCAGACGAGCGGTCACGTGCCCAAGTCTAGGGGCCCGGCGGAACCGCTTTGCCATCGGTTATCTCGGCTGTGTACTCTCATCCATCGGCGGTTCCGGGGCAGCAGTAGGGCTCCGGTACGCTGAGTAGGTTCAGGAGGCGTGCCAGAGCGGCCGAATGGGACTCACTGCTAATGAGTTGTCCCCCTTAAAGGGGACCGGAGGTTCAAATCCTCTCGCCTCCGCCGCGGCTGACTCGTCAGCCACGAACACAACTGAAGATGTAAGGCGCCCGTAGCTCAACGGATAGAGCATCTGACTACGGATCAGAAGGTTAGGGGTTCGAATCCCTTCGGGCGCACTCAGCTGCTGGGCCGGACCGCGTCAGTACGCTCCGGCGTTCTCACCCATGTCGGTGTACTGCGGGACGTTCGGCTGCGGCACGTTCCCGGTGCCGCCAGCGTTCTCGCCCTTTTTCCAGTACAGGTCGTCGGTGGGCAGGGGAGCCGGCCCAGTGCCCTGGGCGTTCTCATTGGCATCCCAGTAGTACGGCTCGTTGGGGTCGGGCCACTGCAGGGTGCTGCCGGAGTCGTCAGCTGCTGCCGTCGCCGCCGGGGCCAGCAGGATTCCGGCCGCCGCCACGAGTGCCAGACCCACAGTTCGTACACAGACCATAGGAACAATGGTGGCCGACAAAACCTATCTGCGGCAGCTTTCAGGTGAACTAGGAGCGGTTCTGCGCCGGGATCGTCGGTTCGGCCGCCTGGACGCGCCGCGTCCGCAGCCTGCGGGCGACGTAGCGCAGCGCCTGCAGCTGCAGGACACCCACCACGACGACGGGCCACAGCGCGCCCGCCACGAGGGCGGCAGCTGCCCGGACCGCCTCACTGGGCGCGTCAAGGGATTGGAAGCGGTGGCTCGCATGCCAGGTGACGGCCGCGGCGACGATCGCCACTGCGAGGTACAGCGCAATCCACACCGGACTACACCTCCTCGGCTCGCGCGCACCTAACCCACCCAGGGTGCCAGATTTCTCTGTGGCGGGTATAGCCAACCGCCGTGAAAGACCTGAGAGGTGCCCGATCGGTGCCGGGCTTCATCGTTGCGTGACAATCACTTACGTGACTGTCAAACCCCCGTCGACCACGATCGTCTGTCCGGTGACGTAACCGGCGGCCGGCGATGCCAGCCACACCGCCGTGGCCGCCAGCTCGGCCGGATCGCCGATGCGTCCCAACAGGATTCGCGGCATCTGGCTGTCCAGGTAGCCTGGCTTGTACTCGTCGGTCATCTCGCTCTTGAAGAAGCCGGGAGCCAGCGCGTTGACCCGAATTCCCTTGCGCGGTCCCCATTGCTGCGCCAGGTCGCGGGTCAGGCCGATGACCCCGGCCTTCGACGCGGCATACGCAGCCTGCGGCAGGCCTGCGGTGGTGATGCCCAGAATGCTGGAGATGTTCACGATCGAGCTGCCGGGCTGCATCACCCGTCCGCACGCCTGCGCCATCCAGTACGAACCGTTGAGGTTGACGTCGACCACTCTGCGGAAATCCTCGGGGGCTTCCCGGGTGGCGGGCACGGCCGTGCCGACGCCTGCGTTGTTGATGAGTACGTCGACACGGCCGAACTCTTCGACGGCCGAATCGACGAGCTGCTGACACTGATCGGAATCGGCGACGTCGGTCTTTCGGGTGTAGACCTTGCGCCCGGCATCCTCGACCAGGGCCGCGGTCTGAGCCATCTGGTCGAGCCGTCGTGCACCGAGCACCAGATGTGCGCCGGCCTGCGCGAAGGCCTGGGCGAACGACACCCCGAGCCCGGAGGAGGCGCCGGTGACGATGACGACCTTGTCGTCGAGGCCGAACAGGTTCAGAACGCTCATTGGGGGTTCCTCAGCACCTGGCGGGCGATCGCATACTTGTGTACCTCGGTGGGGCCGTCGTAGAGCCGGAAGGCACGCATGTCGGAGAAGATCATCCCGACGGGGGTCTCGTCGGAGATTCCCATCCCGCCGAGCACCTGCACGCAGCGGTCGGCGACCTTGAAAAGTTCTTCGGACACATAGGCTTTCACCATCGAGCTCTCGTGGCGGCCCTTGGCCCCGGTGTCCAGCGCCCAGCACGCCCACCAGATCGCCAGCCGGCACTGCTGCAGCGCGATCTCGTTGTCGGCGAGCATGAAACCCACACCCTGGTGCTCGCCGAGTGGCTTGCCGAAGGCGGTGCGGGTACGGGCATGGTCGATCGCGATCGAGTGGGCACGCGTCGCCGCGCCGAGCCAGCGCATACAGTGCGTCAACCGGGCTGGGGTCAACCGCAGCTGGGCATAGCGCAGGGCCTGCCCGACCTCGCCGAGGACCGCCGAGGCGGGCAGGCGCAGGTTGTTGAACTGCACCACGCCATGTCCTTCGACATAGTTGCGGTCCATCGTGTCCATGACCCGCTCGAGTTCGATGCCGGGGGTCTGCCCGTCACACAGGAACAGGGTGGGCCCGTCGGCACCGTGCGGGTTCGGCGCGACGCGGGCCATGATGATCCACGTCCGCGCGCCGTTGGCGCCGGTGATCAGCCACTTGCGCCCGTTGATCACGTAATCCGTTCCGTCGAAGACCGCCTCGGTGGCCAGCTGACCCGGATCCGAACCGGCACCGCCGGGCTCGGTCATCGCGAACACCGAACGCTGGCGACCGTCGATGACCGGCAGCAGGAACTTATCCACCTGCTCGTCATTGGCGATCTTGGACAGCACGAACATGTTGCCCTCGTCGGGTGCCGCGCAGTTCAGCGCCACCGGTCCCAGGGTCGACCAGCCGGCGGCCTCGAACAGCACCGCCTGGTCGCGATGCGACGGCTCCCGGCCGCCGAAGCGGCGCGGCGCCTGGAATGTCAGCAGCCCCGCCTCGCGCGCCAGTTTCACCAGTTCGGTGCGCAACTCCTCGTTGGGCCCGTGCCGGGTAAGCCTGGGGTCACGTTCGAAGGGCACGATCTTGTCGATGACGAAGGCGCGCACCTCGTCTCGCAGTGCGGCCACGTCGGCCGGAATCTCGAAGTCGATCATCGTTGTCCCTCCATGATTGCCAGTGCCCGCTCGAACAGTCGCACGGTCGCGATGTGCAGGCGGTCGCCAATTTCCTTGGGCGCCAAGCCTGCTGCCGCCCGCGCGTTCGAACCTTCAAGGATTATGCCGAGTTTGAAACATGCCAGCACCGTGTACCAATGGATGCCGGACAGGTCCCGGCTGGTGTTCTGAGCGTATCGCTCGATCAGTTCGTCGGGAGTCGCCAGATCGCCGGCGTCCATCAGCACGTTGGTGAGCACCGAGTCCCGGCCGGGGGCAAACCACGTCGCCAGCATCCAGCCCAGGTCCAGCAACGGGTCGCCGATGGTGCACATCTCCCAGTCGACGATCGCGACAACGTCGGGTCTGGTGGGGGAGAACATCACATTGGCGGCGTGATAGTCGCCGTGCATGATTCCCGGCTTCCACTGCGCGGGCTGGTTCTGTTGCAACCAGGTGGCCACGGAATCGACGTCGCCGATGTCCGGCCCGGTGTAGTTGTCGAAGCCGCTGTAGGACTCGAGCTCGGAAAGCCAGCGTGGCACTTGGCGTTCCAGGAATCCGTCGGCTTTACCGAAGTCCGCCAGACCCACCGCGACGTGGTCCACCGCGCCGAGCTTGGCGACCGCCTCAGCCATCGACAGTCCCATCTCGTGCCGGATTTCGGCGTCGCCGGCGTGCAGTGCGGGCAGGCCCGCGCCTGCGTTGAATCCGTCGACGGGCTCCATGAGGTAGAACACCGCGTCGCCGAGCACTGAGGTGTCCTCGCAGACCGCGATCAGGTGCGGGTGAGGCACGTCGCTGTCGGCCAATGCGCTCAGCACCCGGGTCTCCCGCAGGATCACCTTGTTGCTGATCGGTCGCAGGTGGCGGGGCCCGCGGCGGAAGACGTACTCGCGGCCCGACCGGCGGAATCGCAACATGACGTTCTGGGTGCCGCCGATGATCTCGGTGACGTTCTCGATCGGCCCGTCGCCGAGGCCGTGCTCCGACATCCAGTCGGCTACTGCGGTCAGGTCGTCCACCCCGGTGAACCTACCGTACGGTTGGTTGGTCCAACCCTTTCGGCCACGGCAACCGGCTGTCGATGGTGTGGAACACGCTCCACCCGACCACGGTCCCCAGGGCGATGGACAGGATCGCGGCCCCGGTGGAGCCCAGACTGGACACCCCGATATTGCCGCCGGAGGCCGCCTGGCTCACCGATTCGAAGCTCAGCGCGCCCGGCACCAACGACCAGAACGCCGCGAGCATCATCACGATGGCTGGTGGCGCGGTCTTGATCCGTGCGGCCAGCATGGCGAACGGCACCACCAGAATGGCGCCGATGAATCCCGAGTGGGCTGCGGACATGACCTTGCCGGCCAACTCCTGCCCCACCAGGGCCACCGCGATCGCGGCGATAAGCCACAACAGCGACCCCCTGGGTGCCGACAGATACACGTAGAGACCGACTCCAACCACCACGATTGCGACGTAGAGCGACCAGGCTCCCATCTGGGTCGACGGGCTCTGCGGGTACACCTGGCCGGCGACCTGCACGCCGAGGGCCACGCCGAAGACCAGCAGCGCCAACTGCGCCATTCCGTAGACCAGCCGACTTGCCCCCGAAATGATCTGGGAGGCAGCAAGTTCCATCGCACCGATCGTCAAGGCCATTCCGGGTAGCGTCGCCACCAACGCCGGGGCGATGACCCGGAGCAGCCCGTCGTTGGCGGTGTCCGCGACGAACCAGGTCGCCAGGATCGTGACGATGGTCGCCGACAGCGTCGGCAGGATCGGGTTCAGCCCCGGGAACGGCCGGCCGAACTGGACGATGGCACCCACCACCAGTCCGAGGAACAGATAACCGGGAAGCGACGCCCAGGTCGGGTTGATCACCATGCCGAATCCGACTGTGGTGACGGCATATCCGATCGTCGTGGCAATCGGTCCGAACCGGGGCTTCAGGGTGCGCGCGGCCTCGATGGCCGCGATCGCATCGGCGGGGGTGATGGCCCCGACGGCGGCCAGGCTGGCGATGTCGTCGATGCGCCCCGCCATGTCCAGCTGTAGTGACGAATGTGTCGAGCCGTCCACCTGGTAACCAACGGTGCCCACCTGGATCATCAGCATCGTCGGCAGCACCACCACCCGCACCGGTTCGCTGGTGTACTGCGCGGCGATCTGCAGCAGGCGGCCCTCGACCAGGGAGGTCGGCTGCTCCACCTCCACCAGTGCGATGCCGATAGCCCGCAGCATCTCCGCGACGTCGGTCTGGTCGTGGGTGTCCGGCGGCGCCAACGGTTCGGGGGGAGTCTTACGGATTGCGTCGAAGATCCGCTTCCGGCGGGCTTGCCGCGACTGCTTGCTCATCGCTTCGATGCGGCTGCGGATGCGGCTGCTGCGGCGTCCTGCTCCAGGCGGGATTTCTGCCACGGCCAGTACCCGGTGACTTCGAGCTGCAACGAGAAGCTCAAGAACGTCCGGATCAAGACGATGCCGCCGAGCACCGCGACGCTGCGGGCGTCGGGGGTGACCGCCACCGTGCGGATGATGTCGGCGGCGACGAGGAACTCCAGGCCCAGCAGGATGCTGCGGCCGAGCTGCTCGCGGAACACCCGGTAGGCGGCGCCGGTCTTGAGCCGGGGGACCACCCCGGCGGCCGAGATCAGCGCGCCGACAGCGATCACGGCGACCCCGACCCCGTCGATCGTCTTGCCGACTGTCTCGATGACCTCGTAGAAGCTCACCGAAGGAATTGTAGGAACGTCGGGCGCTATCGAGCCGGTAATACCGCGGTTGCGCCGGCTGTGCCGTTGGCTTCGGTGGCCCGCACGGTGACCTCGTCACCGCTGTGCACCGGCTGGCGCGGCTGACGGGTCGTGGCGTCGATCCGGAAGGTCTGGGAGTAACCGTCCGCGCTGCGCACCGTGATCGCGGTATCAGTGACCGAAGAGACGGTGCCGGTCTGGGTCACGTCGGTGAGGTATCCGCCCTTGCCGTCGGAGACGACCGACACGCTGTGCAGCGTCCGGCTGTTGTCGCCGGGGAATCCCTGGCCGCCGGGACCGCCCGCCTCCCAGCCGGCCGGCGGGCCCATCCGTCCGGGTCCGCCGCCGGACGAGCCGCCGGCCGCATGCACGACGAGCCCGCCGCCGACCGCCAGTGCGGCCGCGATGGCGACCGCGGTCACCGTTGTCCGCGTCGACCAGGCCGGCGGCCGGGTGGGCGCAGCCCCCCACACTTCGTGCTCTTCAACAGTCATGGCTCCACGTTGTGCGGTGAAGATGGGAGGCGGCTGTGCCGGTAATCGGCGTGTTCTGTGTGGCCCTGCTTTCACAGCCGACGCATAGGAATGGCATAGGGTCAGCTCATGGCGCGTCCGATACTGGAGTTATGACCTCTTCTGCGGCCGAACGTGTGGTGATGCGGCGGGCCGACGGCAACCCGATCAATGTGCTGGTCGTCGACGACGAAGCAGTGCTGGCCGAAATGGTGTCGATGGCCCTTCGCTACGAGGGCTGGAACATCACGACGGCGGCCGACGGCGCGTCGGCGATCTCCGCGGCGCGCGGCACCCGCCCCGACGCCGTCGTGCTCGACATCATGCTGCCCGACATGAGCGGCCTCGAGGTGCTCCGCAGGCTGCGTGAGCAGAGCCCGCACCTGCCGGTTCTGCTGCTCACCGCCAAGGACGCCGTCGAAGACCGGATCGCCGGGCTGACCGCCGGCGGAGACGACTACGTCACCAAGCCGTTCTCCATCGAGGAGGTCGTGCTGCGGCTGCGCGCCCTGCTGCGGCGCACCGGGGTGACCACCGAGGACAGCGGCGCCCAGATCGTGGTCGGCGACCTCGTGCTCGACGAGGACAGCCACGAGGTGACCCGCGCCGGTTCGCCGATCGCGTTGACATCCACCGAGTTCGAACTGCTGCGTTTCCTCATGCGCAATCCCAAGCGCGTGCTGTCGAAGGCGCAGATCCTCGACCGGGTGTGGAGTTACGACTTCGGCGGCAGGTCCAACATCGTCGAGCTCTACATCTCGTATCTGCGGAAGAAGATCGACAACGGCCGCGAACCGATGATCCATACGCTTCGCGGTGCAGGCTATGTCCTCAAACCTGCGTGCTAGCACCTGGTCGCTGAGCGCACGGCTGCTCATAGGTCAGGTGATGCTGCTGGCGGCGGTCTGCCTCGGCATCGGCGCCGTCACCATCGTGGCGTTGTATCAGTACCTCGTCGGCGAGGTCGACGCGCAGCTGCGCGAGACCGCCCACCGGGGCGCCATGATGTACGGCGAGCCGCTGCCGCCACCGCCGCCGCCCGGTCTGGGTCCGTGGCGTGAGGACCGACCCGTCTACCCCCAACCTGGCCCCGGCCCGATGTTCCTCGACGCACCCGGCCAGCCGATCGGCCTGACCGCCGCGGTCGTACGCGACGGCGTCACCACCGACGCCGGGGTGCTGACCGTCGGCGGTGTGCGCGCCGCCCTGTCGCCCAAAGCTCAACAGCAGCTTGCCGATGCGGTCGGTGAGCGGCACTCCGTCACCCGCGACCTCGACGGGCTTGGCCACTACCGGGTGATCGCCGCGCGCAGCAGGATGACCGGTGACACCCTGGTGATCGGGCTCAGCATGCGCAACGTCGACGGGACGCTGCTGCGGGTGGCGTTGATCTTCGGCGTGGTGACGGCGGCGGCCATGATCATCGCCACCACCGCGGGCATCCTCATCATCCGCCGCGCGCTGACACCGCTCAACCGGGTGGCGGCTGCCGCTGGCGAAGTCGCCAACCTGCCGCTGGACCGAGGGGAAGTCGAACTACCCGTTCGTGTTCCGGTCCCGGACGCCAACCCGCACACCGAGGTGGGACGCCTCGGCCTGGCCATCAACCGGATGCTCGACCACATCTCCTCGGCCCTGTCCACACGACAGGCCAGCGAGAGCCGGGTCCGGCAGTTCGTCGCCGACGCCAGCCACGAGCTGCGCACCCCGCTGGCCGCCATCCGCGGCTATACCGAACTGGCGCAACGCAAACGCGATCAGATGCCCGAGGACGTCGCGCACGCCATGGGGCGGGTGGAGTCCGAAGCGGTGCGGATGACGCACCTGGTCGAGGATCTGCTGCTGCTGGCGCGGCTCGACTCCGGCCGGCCACTGGAACGCGAACCGGTTGACCTGGCGCGACTTTCGGCTGATGTCGTCAGTGACGCCCATGTCGCGGGCCCCGAGCATCGCTGGCAGCTGGACCTGCCACCGGATCCGCTCTACGTGGTCGGTGACGACGCACGCCTGCATCAGGTGGTGGCCAACCTGCTGGCCAACGCCCGCACCCACACCCCGCCGGGAACGTCGGTGACGCTTTCGCTCGACACCGAACCGGGTGCGGCCGTGCTGCGGGTGGTCGACAACGGGCCGGGTATCCCGGCCGAGCTGCAGTCGGAGGTCTTCGAACGGTTCGCCCGCGGCGACACCTCACGCTCACGCAAGGGCGGTTCGACGGGCCTGGGCCTGGCGATCGCCTCGGCGGTGGTGCGTGCCCACGGCGGCAGCATCGGTCTGCAGAGTGTGCCGGGCAGCACCGAATTCACCGTGCGGCTGCCCTGCACAGCAGGGGCATAGCCCGTACTCAGTTCCAGGACAAGGTGATTCGGCAACATGGCATGGTGACCACCGCTGCCCGCAACCGTGCCGCGCTGGCCGCCCTGCTCGGTGTGACCGCCGCGCTGTATCTGTGGAACCTCGGCGCCAGCGGATGGGCGAATGCCTTCTATTCGGCTGCCGCCCAGGCGGGTTCGATGAACTGGACGGCGTGGCTGTTCGGGTCGAGTGACCCCGCCAATGCCATCACCGTCGACAAGACGCCGGCAGCGCTGTGGGTGACGGGGCTTTCCGTCCGGTTGTTCGGCCTGAGTTCGTGGAGCATCCTGGTGCCGCAGGCGGTGTGCGGTGTCGCTGCTGTCGCGGTGCTCTACGCCGCAGTGCGCAGAGTCGCGGGGCCGCGGGCCGGCCTGCTTGCCGGTGCGATCCTGGCCGCCACCCCGGCGGCTGCCCTGATGTTCCGATTCAACAATCCGGATGCGCTGCTGGTGCTGGCACTGGTGGTCGCCGCCTACGCCACGCAACGCGCGCTGGACCGCGACGCTGCCGCGTGGTGGCTGCCGCTCGCCGGGGCCGCCGTCGGCATCGGGTTCCTGGCCAAGATGCTGCAGGCCTTCCTTGTCCTTCCCGCGCTGGCGGTGGTCTTCGTGATCGCCGCCGATCTGCCGCTGCGCACGCGGGTGTGGCGGGTGGTGGCCGCCGCCGTGGCGGTGGTCGTCACCAGCGGTTGGTACCTGGTGCTGGTCACGGTGTGGCCCGTGACGGCGCGGCCCTACATCGGCGGCTCTCAACACAACTCCGTCGTCGAACTGGCGCTGGGGTACAACGGCTTCGGGCGGCTGACCGGTAATGAGACCGGTGGTTTGGGCAACCTGAACTTCGACGTGGGCTGGGCGCGACTCTTCGGCGCCGAGATGGGCCCCCACATCGCCTGGTTGTTGCCCGCCGCCGTGGTGGCACTGGTTGCCGGCCTGTGGATCACCAGACGCGGGCCGAGAACCGACCGGACCCGCGCTGCGCTGCTGATGTGGGGTGGCTGGCTGGTCGTCACCGCGATGGTGTTCAGCTTCGCCAACGGCATCCTGCACCCCTACTACACCGTCGCGCTGGCACCCGCTGTCGCGGCGGTGGTGTCGATCGGCGGCCGACTACTGTGGCAGCGGCGGGCCGACCTACGGGCGGCTGTCGCGCTGGCGGGGATGTCCGGCATCACCGTGGCACTCAGTTACGTTCTGCTGCAGAACTATTCACACTGGCTGCCCTGGCTGCGGATGGGCATACTCACGGGCGGCATCGCGGCGACGGCCCTGCTGACGGTGGTCGCACGCCTGCCGAGAGCGGTCGAACGCGCCGTGGCGATCCTGGCTGTCGTCGTGGCCCTGGCCGGGCCGGCCGCGGTGTCGGTGGCGACGGCCGCTTCCCCGCGAACTGGCGCCATCCCGTCGGTCGGGCCCTCCGACGGCCGGGCCGGGAGCATGCCGGGGTTGTTCGGCGCCCCTGAGCCCGGCCCCGGTCTTGTTGCGGCGCTGCGGTCTGACGCGGTCCAATACACCTGGGCCGCAGCCGTTGTCGGATCGAGCAATGCCGCCGGGTACCAGCTGGGTGCCGGTGTGCCGGTGATGGCTGTCGGCGGATTCAACGGCACCGACCCGGCGCCGACGCTGCAACAGTTCCAGGACTACGTCCGAACGAACCGGATCCACTGGTTCATCGACAAGTCCTGGCCCGGCCCGTTTCCCGGCACCCGGTCGGGCAGTGACGCCGCCGAGCGCATCCGAGACTGGGTGAGTGAGAGGTTCGTCTCGCGAAATATCGAGGGCGTCAACGTCTACGACCTCACGCAAACGCTCACAGCAGGGTCATAGCGTGGACCAACGTCCGGCCCAATGCGGTCCTCGATGATGGAGTCATGACCATCACCGATCTTCCCGAGATGCGGCGGCGCAACGCGGCACTGATCGCCGCGGACAACGGCGCCCCGGTACTCGATGTCGTCGTCCCGGTGTACAACGAGCAGGTCGTCCTGGCCGACTCGATCCACCGGCTGCACCGCTATCTGCGCGAAGACCTTCCGTTCACCTTCCGGATCACGATCGCCGACAACGCGAGCACCGACGACACCTGGAGTATCGCCACCGGGTTGGCCGCCGAACTGCCGCAGGTGCGGTGTGTGCGTCTGGAGCAGAAAGGTCGCGGCCGGGCGTTACACGCGGTGTGGTCGTCCTCGGATGCCCCGGTGCTGGCCTATATGGACGTCGATCTGTCCACCGATCTCGCGGCCGTTGCGCCGTTGGTGGCGCCGCTGGTGTCCGGACACTCCGACCTCGCGATCGGCACCCGGCTCAGTCGCGGCTCCCGGGTGGTTCGCGGTGCCAAGCGGGAGATCATCTCGCGCTGCTACAACTTCATCCTGCGCTCAACTCTGTCGGCGAAGTTCTCCGATGCCCAGTGCGGCTTCAAGGCGATCCGCGCCGACGTCGCGGCGGAGCTTCTGCCGCATGTCGAGGACACCGGCTGGTTCTTCGACACCGAACTGCTGGTGCTCGCCGAACGCAGTGGTTTCCGCATCCACGAAGTTCCCGTCGACTGGATCGACGACCCCGACAGCCGTGTCGACATCGTCGCCACCGCCATCGCCGACCTGAGGGGAATCGCTCGCTTGGTCAAAGCATTCGGCACCGGGGAGATCCCGGTGCACGCCATCGCGGCGCAGTTCGGCAACTGCGCGGGTGAAAAGCGGTCGCTGCTGAACCAGAGTGTGCGTTTCGCCGCGATCGGAATCTTGTCGACCGTGGCCTATCTTGCGCTGTTCGTCGCGCTGCGCCCGATCGGTGCGCAGGGTGCCAACCTCGTCGCGCTGCTGGTGACCGCGGTGGCGAACACGGCCGCCAACCGTCGCTTCACGTTCGGGGTGCGCGGACGCGCCGGCGTCGGTCGCCACCAGTTCGAGGGTCTCCTGGTGTTCGGTATCGGCCTGGCGTTGACCAGCGGCGCGCTGGCCGTGCTGCACAGTCTGAGCGAACCCCCGCGGGCGCTCGAGCTCGCGGTGCTGGTCGCGGCCAACCTGGTTGCGACTGTGGTTCGATTTGTTCTGTTGCGCGGCTGGGTGTTTCACCCGCGTCGCACCGGTGTGGCCAAGGGAGACCTGCGATGATCGTCCTCGACGAGATGACTGTGTCGCCGGATGCCGAGCCGACATCACCGGCCCGGCCACGGTGGGCGCGTCCCGCGTTGTGGTCGCTGCTGGGCGTGACCGCCGTGCTGTACCTGTGGGGTCTGAGCGCCGCCGGCTGGGCCAACGAGTACTACGCCGCCGCAGTTCAGGCCGGTACGCAGAGCTGGAAAGCACTGCTGTTCGGCTCGATCGACGCCGGCAATGCGATCACCGTCGACAAGCCGCCCGCCGCGCTGTCGGTGATGGCACTGTCCGGCCGGATCTTCGGGTTCGGCACGCTGTCGATGCTGGTGCCCCAGGCGCTGATGGGCGTGGGATCGGTGGCCCTGGTCTATGGCGCGGTGCGCCGGGTCAGCGGTTACGGGGCGGGGCTCCTCGCCGGTGCAGTGCTGGCGCTGACTCCGGTGGCCGCGTTGATGTTCCGTTACAACAATCCCGACGCGCTGCTAGTGCTGCTGCTGGTGGCCGCCGGTTACTGCCTCATCCGCAGCCTGGAGGGCAACCCCGGCAGGTGGGTGGCGCTGGCTGGTGTCGCCGTCGGTTTCGCGTTCCTCACCAAGCTACTGCAGGCACTGCTGATCACACCGGCGCTGGCTCTCGTGGTGCTCGTCGCACTGCCCGGAAGTGTGTGGCACCGACTGCGGGTGCTGCTGGTCGGACTGGTCGCGATGATCGTCTCGGCCGGCTGGTATCTGGCGCTGGTGAGCTTGTGGCCCAAAGACTCTCGGCCCTACATCGGCGGGTCGACCGACAACAGCCTGCTGCAGCTGGCGCTCGGCTACAACGGTCTGGGCCGGGTGTTCGGCGGTGACGGTAACCCGGGCGGCTCGGGGGGCGGTCCGTCGGAGGGTCCCGGCCCGATGGGTGGTTCGGCGATGTTCGGCGGCTCGACCGGGATCGGCCGGATGTTCGGCGAGTCCATGGGAACCGAGATCTCCTGGCTGCTGCCCGCTGCCCTGATCGGCCTTCTGGCCGGGCTGTGGTTCACGCGCCGCGCACCACGCACCGATCACACCCGAGCTGCGCTGCTGCTGTGGGGTGGGTGGCTGGTGGTCACCGCGCTGGTGTTCAGCTTCATGAAGGGGATCATGCATCCCTATTACACGATCGCACTTGCCCCCGCGGTGGCCGCGGTGATCGGTATCAGCGTCCGAGAGCTCTGGTGCGGTAGGCAATTCGCCGTCCCCCGTTGGACTCTGGCCGTGATGGTCGCAGCGACCGGGATGTGGAACTTCGTCCTGCTCGACCGCACGCCGGACTGGCTGCCCTGGCTGCGATGGGTGGTCCTGGCGGGCGCCATCGCGGTGGCCGCGGTGCTGGCCGCCGGTGCGAACCGACTCGGCCGCTGGGCTGTCGTCCTCGCCGCGGCGGGGCTGCTCGCCGGCCTCGCGGGCACCTCCGCCTACACCGTGGAGACCGTGCTGAACAATCACGGCGGTGGCATCCCCGTCTCGGGTCCCAGCCGCGCAGGCACCTCCTTCGGCCCGGGTGGACCAGGTGGGCCCGGTGGCCAAGGGGGTGGCGTTGCGCCCTCGGCCAACTCCGAACTGAAGTCCCTGGTGGAGAAGTCCGAAAAGCGTTGGGCTGCAGCGACAGTGGGTTCGCACACCGCAGGCAGCCTCGAGCTGGCCACCGGTGCCTCGGTGATGTCGATCGGAGGCTTCAGCGGCGGGGACAACTCACCCACACTCGAGCAGTTCCAGTCCTACGTCAGTGCCGGGCAAGTCCAGTACTTCATCGTCGACGGGTCCGGCGGGCACGGCGGACCGGGGCAACATTCGGGCACTGGTGCGGCGATCACGCAGTGGGTGCAAGAGCATTACACCGCCCAAGACATCGGCGGCACCGAGGTCTACGACCTGACTGCCTGACTTACGGTCGCAGCGCAGCCACCGCGGCGCGGTTGGTGTCGAACACCTGATGCCCGTCCAGCAGATGCATGCGGTCGAGATTGGCGGCCAGTTCGGGACGCACCCGCGAGTAGGCGAAGGTGATCGATCGGCCCTGCAGCCACTGCAGTTCCTTGGCCAACGCCTCCGCGCCGGTGACGTCGACGTCGGTCACCCCCTCCATGTCGAGGATGAACGCCTTCACCGGATGGGGTGCGGCCTTGACCGCGCGGCGGATCGCCGCACTCAGAGTCTGGGCGTTACCGAAGAAGATCGGCGCGGCGAAGCGCATCGCGACCAAGCCCGGCACGGTTTCGCCGATGTCGTCGTGGCCGACGGTGAGCGACACGTGCGGATCATCGGAGCCCTGCAGCACGTCGACGGCGGGGCGAGCAGCCTTGCGCAGCAAGTTGATCAACGACAGGAGGAAGGCCAGGACGATACCTGCCAGCGGCCCGATGAGCAGCACACCAAGGAAACATGTTGCGCCGATGAGGAATTCGAACTGCGACAGCTCCCACAGGTGGCGGAACTCGCGGATTCCGATCAGCTTGGCCACCGACACCCCGACAATAGCGCCGATTGCGGGCGACGGAATGTCGGCGAGGAGCCCGGCGCCGAACAGCAACATTGCCAACGCTCCGCCGGCCATCACCAGCAGCGGAAGTTGCGTGCGGGATCCGGCCTGATCCATGGCCGCAGCCCGCGACGTCGACGATCCGACGGTGAAACCTGAGGACAATCCGGAGGCGACGTTGGCCGCACCGAAGGCCAGTAGGTCGCGGTCCGGCGACGTGCGATAGCCGTACTTGTCGGCATAGGAACGGGCCAGCAGCAGCCCCTCACCGACCGTCACGGTGGTGATCGCGATCGCGGGCAGAATCACCGAGATCCATTGCGAGAACGACAGATGCGGAACTGCGAGCACCGGTGGGCCGGACGGCACCGAGCCCAGTACCGACACGCCCTTGGCGGGCAGATGCAGCAGCGTCGAGGCGACAGTGGCAAGCACCAGCACGATCAGCGCCCACGGCACCGCAGGCCAGCGCCGCCGGGCCGGCACCAGCACCGCGACGGCAGCGGTCCCCAGCGCCAGCGACCACCAGTGCACGGTGCCGAGCTTGGTGACCAGTTGCACCAGGCGTTCGAAGAACTCCGCCCCGCTCGGCACCTTGATCCCCATGATCTTGGCGATCTGGCTGAGCAGGATGTCGGTGGCCAACCCGCCGACGAATCCGATGAGGATCGGTTTGGACAAGAAGTCCGCCAGGAACCCCAGCCGGAACACCGCGCAGGTGAGGAACAACAGCCCGCCGACGATCGCCTGCGCGGCCGCCATCGCCGCGTACTGCCCGCTGCCTGCGGGCGCCAGCCCCGTCAGCGCCGAGCCCACCAGTGCGGCCGCCGCGGCGTCGGGAGCGGCGACCAGATGGCGTGAGGATGCCAGCAGGGCGAAGGCCACCGACGGCAGCACCAGCGCGTAGAGCCCGGCGGTCGGCGGCAGCCCGGCGATCTGGGCGTATCCGATGTTGAGCGGTAACGCGATCGCCAGCAGCGTGACACCGGCCAGAACCTCGGTTCCGACGTTGCCTCTGGTGAGGCCGGGCAGCACGTTCATCGGCGCAATCATGAGCTACCCGGGCAGCCGACGCGCGGCAATTGGCCGACCTATGTGGCGCTCGGTTCCACCCGAAGCCGGCGGCCGGTGCGCCGTCGGTAGACGTATTCGAAGGCGAAGCTGACCGCCAGCACGCCCAGCAACGTGATCCAGGTGCTGGCCGGTCCGGTGCGGACCGTATAAGCGAGCAGAAGGACGAACAACGCCAGATTGAGCAGCACGGCGGTGACGAGCAATGCCGGTTTGGCGCCGGTCTGTCGCCACACTCGCAGATGTCCCAGGCTGACCGTGCCATACACGATCAGGAACGCCAGGCTGGCCATCTGGCCGACGGCGGCCAGCGGGAAGAACAACACGAACAGAGCGGTCAACCCCGCGGCGGTGAACAAACCGGCGGTGCCGCCGTGCCACACCCCGCGAGCGAAACTGCTCGGCATCTCACCGGTCTTCGCCACCGTGAAGGCGAGGTTGGCATCACCGAACATGGTGGCGTTCACACCGGACGCCGTGGCCAACAGCGCGGCAAGCCCGATGACGATGAAACCGGCTCGGCCGAGCACCCCGCGCGCCGCCTCGGACAGGACGTGTCCCTGGCTGGCATCCATCGCGGGCAGCGTCATCGTCATCACCACCAGCGAGCCCACCACCACGTAGACCGCGACCACGATGGCCAGCGCAGTGAACATCGCACGCGGCAGTTCGCGAGCCGGGTCGCGCATGTCTCCGGCGGAGTTGGTGACCACTCCGAAGCCCTCGTAGGTGACGTAGAGCAGGCCTGCGGCGAACAGCACCCCGATGAACGAGTGGTCGGTGTTGTGGCTGAAACGGGCCGGATCCGCTTTCGCCGCGGCGAAGGCGACGAACACGACGAGGATGACGAGCTCCACGCCGACGACCACGATTTCGGAACGTGCGACGAGCTTGTTGCCCACCAGGTTCACCGCGACGACGGCGGCGATGAGCCCGATCCCGACCGCCTTGCCCGCCCAGTCCGGCGTATGCCAGGGCAACAGCGCCAGCAGGTAGCCGGCGAATCCCGATGCGTAGAGGGCCATCGCGATGATCCAGCCGAGGAACTGGAAGACGTTGAGCCCACCCGCGACGATGCCGTCGCCGAAACAGCGGATCAGGAACTGTGCGGCGCCGCCGCGGCTGGGATAGACCGCGCCGAGCTTGGCGTAGGAGTACACGCTGAAGACCGACACCACTCCACCGATGAGGAAGGCGACCGGCAGCCAGACTCCCGCTGTGGTGGAGGCCAGGCCGAGCAGTGTGTACAGGCCGGCGCCCATCATGCCGCCGACACCGATCGCCGTTGCCCCGGCGACAGTGATCGATGCTTTGGCCATCGTGCATGTCTACCCGCCGCCGATCTGGTCGACTATCGGGACCCTGTCTTCTGGAAGGATTCGAGCCATGGAGCACAAACCGCCCGCAGCCGCCATCGAAGCCGCCCACGCCGAGCATCTGCAGTCCCTTCCGTTCGAGGACACCGCCGACTTTGACGACGCCGACCGCGGCTTCCTCGCCGCACTGCAGCCGTGCGTGGTCACCGCCGCCGACGGCCGGGTGGTGTGGGACAACGACGTCTACGACTTCCTCGGCGGTGACGCGCCGACATCGGTGCATCCCAGCCTGTGGCGGCAGTCCATCCTGGCGGCCAAGCAGGGCCTCTACGAGGTGGTCGAAGGTATCTACCAGGTCCGTGGTCTGGACCTGTCGAACATCAGCTTCATCGAGGGTGACACCGGCGTCATCGTCATCGACCCGTTGATCTCGACCGAGACCGCGGCCGCGGCGCTGGCGCTCTACCGCGCCCACCGCGGCGATCGCCCCGTGGTGGCGGTCATCTATACCCACAGCCATGTCGACCACTTCGGCGGCGTGCTCGGTGTGACGACCCAGGCCGACGTCGACGCCGGCAAGGTCGCGGTGATCGCCCCGGAGGGCTTCGTCGAGCACGCCGTGCAGGAGAACGTCTACGCCGGCACCGCGATGGCGCGGCGCGCCTCGTACATGTACGGCACCCTGCTCGAGCGCGGCCCGCAAGGCCAGGTCGGTTGCGGGCTCGGGCAGCAGACGTCCACCGGTGAGGTGGCCATCATCGTGCCCACCATCGACATCAGTGTCACCGGTGAGACACACACCATCGACGGCGTCGAGATCGAGTTCCAGATGGCACCCGGCACCGAGGCCCCTGCCGAGATGCATTTCTACTTTCCGCAGTTCCGTGCGCTGTGCATGGCCGAGAACGCCACCCACAACCTGCACAACCTGCTGACGCTGCGCGGCGCACTGGTTCGCGATCCGCACGCCTGGTCGGGGTATCTCACCGAAGCCATCGACAGCTTCGCCGACCGCACCGACGTCGTCTTCGCCTCCCACCACTGGCCCACGTGGGGCCACGACAACATCGTGGAATTCCTGTCGCTGCAACGCGATCTGTACGCATACCTACATGACCAGACGTTGCGACAGCTCAACCAGGGTTACACCGGCATCGAGATCGCCGAGACCTTCCAGATGCCGCCCGCGCTGCACAAGGCATGGCATGCACACGGCTACTACGGTTCGGTCAGCCACAACGTCAAGGCCGTCTACCAGCGCTACATGGGCTGGTTCGACGGCAACCCCGGCCGGCTCTGGGCGCATCCGCCGGAGGCCATCGGGCCGCGTTACGTCGAAGCGATGGGCGGCGTCGACCGAGTCGTCGAGATCGCCCGCTCGGCCTTCGACTCAGGCGATTTCCGCTGGGCAGCAACACTTCTCGACCACGCCATCTTCACCGACCAGAACCACGCCGGGGCACGTGACCTGTACGCCGACACCCTCGAGCAGCTGGGCTACGGCGCCGAGTGCGCAACGTGGCGCAACTTCTTCCTGTCCGGGGCGACCGAGTTGCGGGACGGCAACTTCGGCACTCCGGTCGGCGCCAACTCGAAGGCGATGATGGCGCAACTGACGCCGCAGCAGATCTTCGACACTCTGGCGATCAATGTGAACGGGCCCCGAGCCTGGGATCTCGACGTCGCCATCGACATCACGTTCACCGACCTCGCCACCAACTACCGCCTGGCACTGCGCAACGGTGTGCTGGTCTACCGCAAGAGCGACGCCGACCCCTCGACCGCCGACACCACCGTCACGCTGGCCACCAAGATGCGGTTACTGGCCGCCGCCGCAGGCGATTTCACCTCGCCGGGGCTGGAGATAAGCGGCGATCCGCAGACGCTGCAGGCGCTGCTCGGTGCGCTCGACCGGCCCGACCCAGGTTTCAACATCATCACGCCGTAGGTGCCACACCTCAGGAGACGTCGATGACGACCTTGCCCACCGCCTTGCGGTCTGCGACGTAGCGCAGCGCGGCCGCGGCCTGGTCCAGCGGGAAGCGGGCCCCGATGTAGGGCCGCAGCTTGCCTTCGGCGAACAACGCGGCGAGTTCGGCGTCGTCGCGCCCGATCTGGTCGGGATAGTCGTCGGCGAACGTGCGAATCTCCATGCCCAGCAAGGTGATTCCCTTGAGCATCACCAGGTTCAGCGGGATCGCGGGGATCTCGCCAGCGGCATAGCCGAGCGTGACGAACCGGCCACCGCGGCCCAGGCCGCGCAGTGCTGGCTCGGAGTACCTACCGCCCACCGGATCGAGCACCACCTGGGCACCAGCCGGACCGGTGATCTCCTTGAGCCGCGCCTTGAGGTCCTCGCGGTCGTAGTCGATGCATGCCGCCGCCCCGCGCTGCCTGCACACGTCGAGCTTCTCCGGACCTGAGGCGGCAGCGATCACCTTGGCGCCCATCAGCACTGCGATATCGAGGGCCGCCAAGCCGACGCCGCCCGCTGCACCCAGGACGACCACCCAGTCGCCGGGTTTCACCGGAGCCACTGTGCGCAGGGTGTAGTAGGCGGTGCGGTTGGTGACGCCGAACGCCGCCGCGTCGGCGTAGTCCACCCCGTCGGGGATCGGAGCCAGCCCGCGGGCGTCGAGCACCGCCAGCTCGGCGAAGGCGCCGACGAACGTCGTCGCCGACACCCGGTCACCGGGCTTGTAGTCCACACCGTCACCGACGGCCAACACGTCACCGGCCATCTCGCTGCCCGGGCTGAACGGCGGCGGAACCTTGATCTGATACTTACCGGCGATCAGCAGCACGTCGGGATAGTTCACCGCCGCGGCGCGCACCTTCACCACCACCTGGCCGGGTCCCGGTGTCAGATCGGGCAATTCGTCGAGGACCAGATCCTCCGGCGTGCCGTACTCCCGGCAGACGACGGCGCGCATCAGCGTTCTCCTTCTGTCACGCCCAGCCCGCCGAGACAGAAGCGGACGAGGTGGTCGATGTCGGCGCGGCCCGGTTGACCGCTGGCCTCCACGTACCGGCGCATCGTACCGATCGTGCAGTTGAACACGGCATCGGCATCACGCCCGGGATCGCGCCGGCCGAGTTGGCTGATCGGTTCGATCAGTAGTGCGCGCAGGGTGTCCAGGATCTCCTCCTGGGCAAGCCGGCCCTTGTCGGAGCCGGGGAACTGAATGACGAGCGCGCGGCTCATCGCCGTCAGATCGGGGTCCACCACCTGGGCCAGCGCACCCCGGATCCAGCGCGCCACCTTGTCCTGGGGGCGTTTCTCCTTGGCCATCTGGTGTTCCAGATATGAGACCACCAGCGCCACACCGCGTTCCATGGCCGCCAGCATCAGGTCGTCCTTACCCGCGAAGTAGCGGTAGAACGCCTTGTTCGACACCCCGGCCTCGGCGACGATGTCGCTGACGCGCGGCGCCTCCGGAGACACCCGCTGCATCACCCGCACCGCCGCGGCCAGGATGCGTTCGACCTCTTCGGTGGCCTCCCGCTGGCGCTCGTCGAGGGCGCGCCCCACGGCGGCCGCGGCGCGGCTGGTCACGGCGAAACAGGCAGCGCCGGAATGCGATCGACCAAATGGCCGTACTTCGCCCTGGCGCGCTCGACGCGGTTGCTCAAAAACTCGCTGGGCCACAACGGATCCTCGGCCTCGTATCCCTTGAGCACCATCCGGGCCAGGTTCACCTTGTGCGCCTCGGTGGGGCCATCGGCCAGGCCGAGCGCCAGGCCACCGAGCAGCACGCTGGTGAGCGGCATCTGGTCGGTCAGGCCGAGGCCGCCGTGAACCTGGATCGCCCGCAGCCCGATCGACTTGAGCACCGCTGCCGTCTGGATCTTGCACGCGGCGATCGCCTCCCGCGCGGCGTGCTCGCCCTGGGTGTCCACCAGCCACGCCGCGTACAGGACCAGCAGCCGGAACTGCGTCAACTCGACATACGAGTCGGCAACGAACTCCTGGACCAGCTGCTTGTCGGCGAGCAGGCTGCCCTGGGTGAAGCGACTCTTCGCCCGCCTGGCCATCATGTCGATCGCCCGCTGCGCCATCCCGATGGACCGCATTGCATGGTGCAGCCGGCCACCGGCCAGACGGGACTGCGCCACTCCGAAGCCCTGCCCTTCCTCACCGAGCATCGCCGAGGCCGGCACCCGCACGTTGTCGTATCGCACCAGCGAGTGCCCGGGATCGTGCTTGTGTGAACCGACCAGATGATGCGTCGCCTCGATGGTGACGCCGGGAGTGTCGCTGGGGACCAGGAACGTCGATGCGCCCTTGTGGACCGGAACGTCGGCGTCCGTGATGGCCACGACGATGAAGAACGATGCCACCGACGCATTCGACGACCAGTACTTGAGGCCGTTGATCACCCAGTGGTCACCGTCGCGCACCGCCCGGGTGGTGAAGACCCGCGGATCCGAACCGCCCTGCGGCTCGGTCATCGAGAACGTGGAGAAGATCTCGCCGGACAGCAACCCGGTGAGGTAGCGGTCCTTCTGTTCCTGGGTGCCGAAGCGGGCGAGGATCTCGGCGTTGCCGGTGTCGGGTGCCTGCGTGCCGAAGACGATCGACGACCACGTCGCCCGGCCGAGGATCTCGTTGATCAGCGTCAGCTTGACCGCCCCGAACCCCTGGCCGCCGAGGTCGGGGCCCAGGTGCGGCGCCCACAGCCCCTGGTCGCGGACCTTCTGCTTGAGCGGGTCGACGACCCGGCGGCGCTCCTCGTCCAGCGGGAGGAACTCGCAGCTGGGGAAGAGCACCTCGAGGGGTTCGACCTCCTCACGGACGAACTCGCGAATCCAGGCGAGTTTCTCTTCGAATTCGGGTTCGACCGAGAAGTCGAAGGCCATGTCAGTCTCCTTTAGGGAATGCCGCCGTCGGCGCGCAGGATGGAGCCGGTGGTGAAGCTGGATGCGTCCGACATCAAAAACAATGCGGCGCCGATGATTTCGTCGGGCTGCCCGGCCCGTTGCAGGGCATGCCGGACGAAGGGGTTGTGGTCGCCACCGGCCCGGGCCGCCGGGCCGAGATCGTTCAAGCCCCAGGCCTTGCTGATGTCGGTGAGGAACGGTCCGGGCATCAGCGTGTTGACCCGCACCGTGGGCCCGAACGCCTGAGCCAATCCCTCGGTCATCGCATTGAGGCCGGCCTTGGACGCCGCGTAGGGGATGAACGACGGGTGCGGGCGCAGCGAGCCGTGCGTGCTGACGTTGATGATCGCCCCGCCACCGTCGGCGACCATCCGCTCGCCGACGAGTGCCGACAGCCGGAACGGCCCCTTGAGGTTGAGGTTCATCACCGCGTCGAACAGTCTCTCGCTGACGTCGGTGAGCTTGTCGTAGGTCGGCGACATGCCGGCGTTGTTCACCAGGACGTCGACCTTGCCGAACCGGTCGTAGACGGCCTCGACCAAGCCGTCGAGCTCATCCCAGCGGCCCACGTGAACGCCGTACGGCATTGCGGTACGGCCGGTTTGGGCCTCGATCTCCGCGGCAGTCTCAACACAGGTGTCGTACTTGCGGCTCGCGATGACCACGTCGGCTCCGCAGCGCGCCGCGGCGAAGGCCATCTCCCGGCCCAGGCCTCGGCTGCCGCCGGTGATCAGCACGACGCGGTCGGTCAGGTCGAAAAGATCGTCGGCATAGCCCATTTCAGGAATCCTTACCGGACTGGGCCAGTCTGGCCGCGGTGGCGATCAACTCGGGAACCATCGTCTTGAACGCTTCGACGACCTTTGGATCGGCCTTACCGCCGGACACCGCCGCCGCGTAGGTCTTCTCCAGCACGATGCCGAGCTTCCAGTTCGCCAGCACCAGGTAGTAGTGGATGTTCTCGGTCGAGAGTCCGCTGACCGTCTCGTAGTGGGCCAGTAGTTCACTGCGGGTGGGCATCCCGTCCATGGATAGATAGAAGCCCTGCTCCTTCGGCTTCTCTCCCTCGTAGCCCAGCAGCGCCCAGGCCACGTCGAGTAGCGGGTCACCGATCGTGGTCATCTCCCAGTCGACGATCGCCGCCAGCCGGGCCGGCGCCCCGTGGGCGTACATGACGTTGGCGAACTGGTAGTCGCCGTGCATGATGCCCGGCGTGAAGTGGGCGGGCCGGTTGTCGCGTAACCACTCGGCGGCCACGTCCAGGCCGGGCAGTTCGCGGACCTGGTAGGCCGACAGGAACGACAGCCAGCGATCCACCTGGCGATCGTGGAACCCCTCGGGCTTGCCGAAGCCCTCCAGTCCCTGTGCTTTCCAGTCGAGCCTGCCGAGCTTGGCGGCCCCCTCGATGAGCTGGAACGCCAGGCCGCGGCGCGCGTCGAGATCGGTGTCGAACGGCGTCTCCCACCCACCGTCCATCGGGCTCCACCCGTCGATCTCCTTCATCAGATAGAACGGTTTGCCCAGCACCACTCCGCTCTCGTCGCAGGCCACGAGCTCGGCGTGTGGGACGTCGGTGCCTTTGAGCGCACGTTCCAGGCGGATCTCACGCAGCAGCTCACCCAGGCGCCGGTCGTCGGCGCGTGGTCCGGGCATCCGCAACACCATGCGCTGGCCGCCGCGGCTGACCCGGTAGAGCAGGTTCTGAGACCCGCCTTTGAGGATCTCGACGACCGGCTCCTCGCCGTCCCCCGGTGCGTCCTGGGTATCCAGCCAGCGGCCCAGCGCCGTGCTGTCCAGGTGCTCGTGACTATCGGTTCTCGCCATGGCACTCCTTGATCTCCGTCTGGAGAATAGCATTCTCCAGACGTCGCGCCAGTAGTGTTCCGGGAATGCCAGGACCTTTGGACGGGATCAGAGTTGTCGAGCTCGGGGTGTGGGTGGCCGGACCGGCTGCCGGGGGCATCCTCGCGGACTGGGGCGCCGACGTGGTCAAGATCGAACCGCCGGCCGGTGACCCCGCCCGGATGTTCGGCCGGATGCTGGGCATCGACGACGGCAGCAGCCCGCCGTTCGAGATGGACAACCGCTCCAAGCGCAGCATCGTGCTGGACCTGACCACCGAGGATCATCGGGCGATAGCCCACGAATTGATCACCCGCGCCGACGTTTTCATCACCAATGTCCGCCCGGACGCGCTGCTTCGCCTCGGCCTGGACTATCCGGCGGTCGCGCAGCACAACCCGGGACTGGTCTACGGGTTGATCACCGGCTATGGCGAGACCGGCCCCGACGCCAACCGGCCCGCCTACGACATCGCCGCGTTCTGGGCCCGCGGCGGGGTGGCCGGCCTGCTGACCCGACCCGGTGACACCCCGCCCTTCCAGCGCGGCGGCATGGGCGACCACCTGACCGGCATGACGCTGGCCGCCGCGGTCAATGCCGCGCTGGTGGCCCGGTCGCGGTCGGGGTCGGGGCAACTGGTCACCACCTCGCTCTACCGCCAGGGCACCTACACCGTCAGCTTCGACCTCAACACGTTCCTGTTGAGCGGCTCGCCGATCTCCATCGGTCAGCGTGAGTCGATGGGCAACCCCTGTATGAACAACTACCTGGCCGCAGACGGGCGGCGGTTCTGGCTCGTCGGGTTGGAGGCCGACCGGCACTGGCCGCCGCTGTGCCGCGCGGTCAATCGGCCGGAGTGGTTGGAAGACAGCACATTCGGCACGGCGCGCGACCGCGCGAAGAACGCCCGCTCCCTCATCGCCGCCCTCGATGAAATCTTCGCCACCAAGACCCTCGACGAGTGGGCGGAGATCTTCGAGGCCGAGCCCGAGCTGTTCTGGTCGCCGGTGAACTCGATGGAGGACATCCTCGGTGACGAACAGTTCTACGCAGGCGGCGGGCTCGTCGACGTGCCCGACGGCGACTCGTCGGTCCCGATGATCGCCACCCCGGTCGACTTCCATGGCACCCCGTGGGCACCCAGATCAGTGGCACCGCAACTCGGCGAGCACACCGAGGAGATCCTCGCCGAACTACGCGAGCGCTGACTGCCGCACGACGGTGTGCACGAAACCCAGCTTGGTGGCCACCGGCTCGCTGATCTCGAACGGGTACAGCGGGTTCTTGCCCATCGCGGTATTCACCCGGTTGAAGAACAGTGAGATCCACTTCCAGTCGAAGAGCAGCTGGTCGATCGAGGCGTCGGCGTAGGACTCCAGCGGGACGATGTCACGCGGCCAGGCGAACCTGACCCGGTCCTTGTGCAGCACCAGGCCGCCCTCGCGGGCGGTGTCGATGGTGTCGGTGATGTGCAGATAGTGGGCGAAGCACTCGGCGAAGTCTTCCCACGGGTGCATGGTCGCGTACTCGGAGATGAACGAGTCGGTCCAGTCCGCAGGCGCCCCGAACTCGTAGTGTCGCTTGATGGCGTCGGTATAGCTGGCGCGCTCGTCGCCGAACAGTTCGCGGCAGCGGTCCAGGTAATGCGCTGCGCCGGACCCGGTCTCGACGAGAATGCTCTGGTAGTAATGCCCGACCTCGTGGCGGAAGTGGCCGAGCATGGTTCGGTACGGTTCACCCAGGCGTACTCGCAGCGATTCCCGGTATGCGTCAAGGGATTCCACCAAGTCGATGGTGATCACGCCGCCGGCATGCCCGATCGTGATGCGCTCGCCGGTGCTGTAGCTGGACAGCAGATCGAACGCCAGG
Organism: Mycobacterium sp. DL592; assembly: GCF_011694515.1. NCBI lineage: Bacteria > Bacillati > Actinomycetota > Actinomycetes > Mycobacteriales > Mycobacteriaceae > Mycobacterium > Mycobacterium sp. DL592. The sequence continues at coordinate 167,886 of NZ_CP050192.1, forward strand.
CCGCCGTCTCGGCGCCACCAGGGCTCGATGGGCAGTCCGAGATCGTCGAGTTGGTAGACCAGCCTGCGCAGCGCCACCGTGGTGGGCGCCAGCTTCTCCAATGCGATCGTGTCGTCGGATTCGGGTTCGCGGCGGATCAACGAGTCCGCCAGGCAGCGGCCCCGTTGCCCGGCGGGCACGCTGTCGGGCACCAGCCAGTTACACCCCAGCGGTTCGGCCTGTGTGCAGCGCACCCACGTGACGCCGTCGATGAGCGCGGCACCGTCGGTCAGGGCGACCATCGTCCGGCTCGGCAGATGCAGGCCCACCTCGGTGCCACACGACGGGCAGCGATCACGCTCGAACAGAACGAAGTTGTGGCACACCGGGCAGGCAAAGGCGCGCATGGAGCTCATCGTTGCACGTGGGCCCTGCTAAAAGAGCGGTGTTCAGGCCAGGCACCGAGCCGTACGCTGTGGCAGATGCCGCCCGACGATGCCGACCGCCTCTCCGAGGACGACGGCCGCATCCTCAATCTGGAGTCGGCCTCGATCACCGGGCACACCCTCAAGCTGATGATTCTCGAACCCGGCGCCGGTGCCCTCGATCTCGAGACGCTGCAGGCCGCCGTGGCCGCGCGGCTCGACTCCCAGCCGCGCGCGACGCATCGGGTGGACAGCTCCGGTGCGGTCCCGCGCTGGGTTCCGGCGGAGGCGTTCGACATCCGCCAGCACATCCGCCGTCGCAGCGACCCGCAGTGCGTCTCCACCGCCGACCTGTGGCGGATCGTCGGCGGGCTGATGTCCGAACACCTCGACCGCAGCAGGCCGCTGTGGACCTTCGACGTGATCGGCCCGCTGCCCGACGGCCGGGAGGCGATCGCCGCGCGTATCCATCACGCGATGGCCGACGGGATCGCCGGGGTGCACTTCCTCGATGCCCTGCTCTTCGATGCCCGAGCTGAAGCCGGTGCCGCGGGTGCCCAGCCCGGCCTCCGTGAGGCACCCAAGCCGACCCGGCTGGCCGAAGCGCGGCGGCTGCCCGGCGCCGTCCTGCGCGAGCTGGGCCACCCCGGCGGGCATTCCCCCTTCGACCGGCCGATCACCATCGCCCGCGAACTGGCCTTCGTCGTCGCCCCGCTGGCACAGTTCAAGACCATCGGCGCCGCGCGGCCCCACCCCGCGACGGTCAACGACGTCCTGCTCGCCACGATCGCCGGTGGGCTGCGGATGTGGGTCGGCACGTCTACGGCACGCCAGCTTCGCGCGCAGATCCCGGTGAGCCTGCACCACCGCGACGAGTCAGCGGCCGCCGCGGGCAACCGGGATTCGTTTCTCAACATCGACCTACCGATCGACGAGCCCGATCCGCTGATCCGCCTTGACCGCATCAGCGCCGAGACCCGCCGCCGTAAGCGCCTCGATGACGCCGACGAAATGTACGACCTGTTCCACGCGCTGGGCCGGATCGGCCACATCCGCTCGGCCGCACAACGGCTGGCCGGCAGCGCACGCGAGTTCAGCCTGTCGATATCGAACGTTCCCGGACCGCGCGAGCCGGTGAGCGTATCCGGACGGCGGGTGCAGAACCTGTTCTCCTCGTCCGAGCCTGCTGCCCACCACGCGCTGCGGATCACCGCGATCTCCTGTGCCGGTGAGATGGGCATCGGCTTGTGCACCGACCCCACCGCGCTGCCCGACATCGCCCGTCTCGCTGACGCGATCGAGGCATCGTATGCTGAATTGCTCTCTGCGACAGACCCTTAAGGACCACCCCACCCATGCAGTTGCTGTTCGTCAGGCACGCCTTGCCGTTTCGCACCGAGGCTGGTGAGGGTTCTGATCCCGAACTGTCCGAAGAGGGCTGGCAGCAAGCCCGTCGACTACCCGACGCGCTGGCCCGCTTTCCGCTGACCCGGCTGGTCAGCAGCCCCCAGCGCCGCGCGATGCAGACCGCCGAGCCGGTGGCGCAAAGCCGCGGCCTGAGCCTCGACATCGACGATCGGCTGGCCGAGTACGACCGGGGCCTGTCGCACTACGTGCCCATCGAGCAGGTGCGTGCCGAACGTCCCGAGGAGTGGGCCCGGATGGCCGCGGGTCACCTGCCCAGCAGCGTCGACGAGGGGGAGTTCACCGCACGGGTGATGGCGGCGGTGTCCGATCTGGTCGCCGGCTGCGAGCACGACGACACCGTGGCGGTGTTCAGCCACGGCGGGGTGATCAACGTGGTGCTGCACGAACTGCTCGGCACAGCCCGGCTGCTGTCGTTCCCGATCGACTATGTGTCGGTGACCAGGATCTTGTATGCGCGCACCGGCCAGGCCACGGTGGCTTCGGTCAACGGCACCGAGCACGTCTGGGATCTTCTGCCCCGCAACAAGCGTTGAGGCAGATCCGTTATACATAGCGTGTGACTGGACTCGACGGCCTCGATCTGACGGCACTGGACGCCCATCTGCGCTCGGTGGGGATTCCGCGCAGCGGGGAACTGCGGGGCGAACTCCTCTCCGGCGGCCGGTCCAATCTGACGTTCCTGGTCTACGACGACGCCACCAAGTGGGTGCTGCGCCGCCCGCCGCTACACGGCCTGACACCGTCGGCGCACGACATGGCCCGTGAGTACCGGGTGGTGGCGGCATTGGCCGGCAGCCCGGTCCCGGTCGCCCCCGCGGTGACGATGCGCGACGACGACTCGGTGCTGGGCGCACCGTTTCAGATGGTGGAGTACGTCGACGGACGGGTGGTGCGCACCCGCGCCGAGCTCGAGGCGCTCGGGGGACCCGATGTGGTCAGCGCGAGTGTGGACAGCCTGATCAAGGTGTTGGTCGACCTGCACGAGGTCGACCCTGACGCGGTGGGCCTGTCCGACTTCGGCAAACCCACCGGCTACCTCGAGCGCCAGGTGCGACGGTGGGGGTCCCAGTGGGACCTCGTCCGGCTGCCGGATGACCCGCGTGACGACGATGTGCGGCGGTTGCACACCCAACTCGCCGAATCCATTCCGGTACAAAGCCGTACGTCGATCGTCCACGGTGACTACCGGATCGACAACACCATGCTCGACAACCAGGACCCGACAGTTGTTCGGGCCGTGCTGGATTGGGAGCTCTCGACGCTCGGCGACCCGCTGTCCGACGCGGCGCTGATGTGCGTCCACCGCGACCCCGCGCTGAACCTGATCTTCGGCGAGGAGATGGCGTGGTCGGCCCCGACCATGCCGGCACCGGAAGAACTCGCTCACCGGTACTCGGTGGTCTCGGGTAATCCTCTGGCGCACTGGAACTTCCAGATGGCCCTGGGCTACTTCAAGTTGGGCATCATCGTTGCCGGGATCGACTTCCGGCGGCGGATGGCGGCCGCCGACGACGAGAACTCCCAGGCCGGCGTCTTGCTAGGTCAGGCTGTTTCCGTACTGATCAGTGGTGGACTGGCGGCGCTGGCCGACCGTTCGCTGTAGCCGTCAGCTCTGCCGTGCCGCCTTGAGGTTCTTCTTGGCTGCGCGGCGCAGCTGGAAGATCCGGGCTGCACCGACCAGCACCGCGACCAGACCCCCGCAGACGGCCGCCGCCAGGATCGCGACACCCAGCGGCAGCGTCCACTGCCAGCCGAGGAAGGCGAACTTGGCCGACTCGGTGTTCTGCGCCACGAAGATCAGCAGGACGGTAAGGATCAGGAAGCCGAAGATGAGCGACGTCCACAGTGCAGCTGCCCTGGTGAAGCCCACCTCCGATACCGGTTGAGCGGGTACTTTCGCCGGCTCGGGCGGCGGCGGGGGCACCGCCGGCCCCGGCGGCGTCGGATCGGTAGGCGATACCTCGGGTTCGCTGCTCATAACGCCATCTTTGCCCTTTCGAGGCGGGAAAGAAACCACCAACGGGGTAACCAGAGGCTGACACCCACAGTGATTCAAATCTGGGCGCCGACGGCTCGGGGTCGTTAGTGTCGGTCAAGGGATGGGGTGGAAAGGACGCTCAATGATCGCGTCGCGTCGATCGAGGCGAATGCGGTTGGCGGTGCTGCTGGTTGCGCTCGTCGTGCCGCTGGCCGCCGGCTGTGGCAGTTCGAACCCGCTCGGCGGCGGTTCGGCGTCGGGCGATCTCAAGACGTTGGTTGTGGGTTCCGCGGACTTTCCCGAGTCGAAGATCATCGCCGAGATCTACGCACAAGCCCTGGAGGCCAACGGGTTCACCGTGGGCAGGCAGTTCGGTATCGGCAGCCGGGAAACCTACGTCCCAGCGGTGCGTGACCACTCGATCGACCTGGTGCCCGAGTACACCGGAAACCTGCTGCAGTACTTCAATCCCAAGGCCAACGTGACCACCCCGGACCAGGTCGAGCTGGCGCTGATCCGGGCTCTGCCGGGGGACTTGTCGATTCTGACGCCCGCACCGGCTAATGACACCGACACCGTGGCGGTCACTTCGGAGACTGCGCAGAAGTGGAACCTCAAGACCATCGGTGACCTCGCCGCACATTCAGCCGAGGTGAAGTTCGGTGCGCCGTCGGAATTCCAGAGCCGCACCGAGGGACTGCCCGGTCTGAAGGCCAAGTACGGGCTGGACATCAAGCCGGACAACTTCGTCTCCATCAGCGACGGCGGCGGCCCGGCCACGGTGCGCGCACTGCTGGACGGCACTGTCACCGCGGCCGACATCTTCAGCACCTCCCCGGCGATACCGCAGAACAAGCTGGTCGTGCTCGAGGACCCGAAGAACAACTTCCTGGCGGCCAACGTCGTTCCCCTGGTGAGTTCGCAGAAGAAGTCCGAGGAACTGAAGAAGGTGCTCGACGCGGTCTCGGCCAAGCTCACCACGGCGGGGCTGATCGAACTCAACACCGCGGTGTCGGGCAACTCCGGCGTCGATCCCGACCAGGCCGCACGAAAGTGGATCAGCGACAACGGGTTCGACAAGCCGATCGGGAAATAGATGATCACCTTCGCCAACGTCACCAAGACCTACCCCGACGGAACCGTCGCCGTCGACGACCTCACCCTCGAGGTGCCGAGCGGAACGCTGACCGTGTTCGTCGGCCCGTCGGGCTGCGGCAAGACCACCTCGATGCGGATGATCAACCGGATGATCGAGCCGACGTCGGGGACGATCAGTGTCGACGGCCGCGACATCGCCGGCGTGAACCCGGTCAAACTGCGCCTCGGGATCGGCTACGTCATTCAGAGCGGCGGGCTGATGCCGCACCAACGGGTCATCGACAACGTCGCGACCGTCCCGGTGCTCAAGGGCCAGTCCCGCAGGGAAGCCCGCAAGGCCGCCTACGACGTGCTTGAGCGGGTGGGGCTGGACCCGAAACTGGGCGACCGCTACCCCGCGCAGCTCTCCGGTGGCCAGCAGCAGCGTGTCGGTGTGGCCAGGGCACTGGCCGCCGACCCCCCGATCCTGCTGATGGACGAACCGTTCTCGGCGGTCGACCCGGTGGTGCGCGACGAGTTGCAGGTCGAAATCCTGCGTCTGCAAGACGAATTGCGCAAAACCATCGTCTTCGTCACCCACGACATCGACGAGGCGATCACCCTCGGCGACCGGGTCGCGGTCTTCGGGCCCGGCGGCACGCTGCAGCAGTACGACGCACCCGCACGGCTGCTGTCCAACCCGGCCAACGACTTCGTGGCCGGCTTCATCGGCGCCGACCGCGGCTACCGAGGCCTGCAGTTCAAGGCCGCCGCCGGCCTGCCCCTGCACGACGTCGCCACGGTGACCGAGGCCGGGATCGACGCGCTGTCGCTGGCACCCGGTGACTGGCGGCTGGTCACCAGGGATGACGGCCGGCCATACGCGTGGATCAACGCCGACGGGGTGCAGCTGCACCGCGGCGGAAGTTCGTTGTACGACAGCACGATCGCCGGCGGATCGCTGTTCGGCCCGGACGGCACCCTGCGCCTGGCGCTGGACGCGGCACTGTCCTCACCGTCCGGGCTCGGGGTGGCCGTCGACGGCGACGGGCAGGTGATCGGCGGAGTGAAGGCCGCCGATGTGCTGGCCGCCCTGGACGGCGACGGGTGAGCCGATGAACTATCTGCTCACCCATCTCGACAAGGCCTGGGCGCTGACGGTCATCCATCTGCGGCTGTCGCTGATCCCGGTGGTGCTCGGCCTGCTGATCGCGTTGCCGCTGGGTGCCTTCGTGTGGCGGACCACGGCGCTGCGCCGGCTCACCACGGTAACCGCCAGCATCATCTTCACCATCCCGTCGCTGGCACTGTTCGTGGTGCTGCCGCTGATCATTCCCACCCGGATCCTCGACGAGGCCAACGTCATCGTCGCGCTCACCCTCTACACCACCGCGCTGCTGGTTCGGGCGGTGCCCGAAGCGCTGGATGCGGTCCCGGGTCAGGTGCGCGACGCCGCCACCGCCGTCGGCTACACCGGTTTGTCCCGGATGCTCAAAGTTGAACTGCCGCTGTCGATTCCGGTTCTCATCGCCGGACTCAGAGTCGTCGCAGTAACCAATATCTCGATGGTCTCGGTCGGCTCGGTGATCGGCATCGGCGGGCTGGGCACCTGGTTCACCGAGGGCTATCAGGCCGACAAGAGCGACCAGATCGTCGCCGGGATCATCGCGATCTTCGTGCTCGCGATCGTCATCGACGTCCTCATCCTGCTGGCCGGGCGGGCCATCACGCCGTGGGCGCGGGCGAAGGCGGCGGCATGAACTTCCTCAACCAAGCGCTGAGCTTCATCTTCACCGCAGCCAACTGGGAGGGTAAGTCCGGCATCGGCGCCCGCATCCTGGAACACCTGCAGTACACCGCCATCGCGGTCGTCGTCTCCGCGCTGATCGCCATCCCGATCGGCCTGCTGATCGGGCACACCGGGCGCGGCACCTTCCTGGTCGTCACCGGGGTCAACGCGCTGCGAGCCCTGCCGACCCTGGGTGTGCTGTTGCTCGGCGTGCTGCTCTGGGGCCTGGGTCTGCTGCCGCCGACCATCGCGCTGATGTTGCTGGGCATCCCGCCGCTGCTGGCAGGCACCTACGCCGGGGTGGCCAACGTCGATCCGAAAATCGTCGACGCGGCCCGCTCGATGGGGATGACCGAGACGCAGGTCCTCACCCGCGTCGAGGTGCCCAACGCGCTGCCGCTCATCCTGGGCGGGCTGCGCACCGCGACGCTGCAGGTGGTCGCCACGGCCACCGTGGCCGCCTACGCCAGCCTTGGCGGGCTGGGCCGCTACCTGATCGACGGCATCAAGATCCGCCAGTTCCACATCGCGTTGGTCGGTGCGCTGCTTGTCACGGTGCTGGCGCTGGCGCTCGACGCGTTGCTGGCCCTGGCGGTGTGGTCCTCGGTGCCCGGCGCCGGCCGGTTCCGCCGGATGCCGCAACCGCTGCTCGACGATGAGATCAGTTTCGACTCGAAAGCACCCACATCACAGAAGAGCCGCACTTGGCGACCTGGCTACGAACGCGGCGACCCGTCGCTTACGGTAGACGGGTGAGTGCAGCCAAAGATGCGACTGAAAGCGCTTGGCCGGCGACCCTGACCTGGCGCGCATACGACGCTTCGCGGATGGAATCCACCCGCGTCCAGTTGTCGGGAAACCGGATCAAGGCCTACGGCCGCATCGTGGCCGCCGCAGCCGGGACGCATCCCGCGTTCAGCGCCTCATATGACCTGGTCACCGACGAGAGCGGCGCCACAAAGCGGCTGTCGCTGAGCATCACACTGGCCGAGCGCGACCGCCAGCTGTCGATCGCCCGCGACGACGAGAACATGTGGCTGATCACCGACCACCAGGGCCAGTCGCGCGGCTCCTACGAGGGTGCGCTCGACGTCGACGTCGTCTTCAGCCCGTTCTTCAACGCACTGCCGATCCGGCGCACCGGCCTCTACCGCCGGGCCGATTCGGTGACCCTGCCGGTGGTCTACGTGAACCTGCCCGACCTCACCGTCAGCCAGGCGTCGATCAGCTACAGCAGTTCCGGGGCGGACGGCAGTGAGGGCATCAAACTGCATTCGCCGGTGGCCGAAACCACCATCACCGTCGACGCCGACGGGTTCATCCTCGACTACCCGGGCCTGGCAGAGCGGATCTGATCACCCCGCCGGCGCGGCCGGCGGCGGCGAGTTCCTCGCGCCAGTTCTCCCCGCCTAGGGCGGTCGTGACGATCTGCGGGCGCGAGAAGCTGTCATAGCGGGCGCGTGCGGCGTGCCCGGCCTCGACCAGTTCGGCCACCGAGCCCTTGTCGGCCAGCGACGCCCTGGTGTGGGTCAGCAGGTCCAGCGCCCGGTCGAGAAGGGGCAGCAGCTGCTCGGCGTTGGCCTCGCACATCGCCCGCACCAAATCCGGCGAGGTCGCCGCCACCCGGGTGCCGTCCCGGAAAGAACCGGCCGCCAGCGAGAAAGCCAGCGGCACTTCGCCTGCGGTGATCGCCAGCGCCTCGGCCAGCAGGTGCGGCAGGTGGGAGATACTCGCCGCCGCGGCGTCGTGCTCGTCGGACTTGGCCGGAACCACGACAGCACCGCAGTCCAGCGCCAGGTGCATCACCTGCGCCCACACCCCGGCGTCGACGTGCTCGTCGACCGACAACACCCACGGGGCGCCGGTGAACAACCGGGCGTCCCCGGCGGCCCAGCCGGAGTGCGCCGTGCCTGCCATCGGATGCCCGCCGACGTAGCGGTCCACCAGGCCGGCCTTGCGCACCTGTGCCAGGACCGCACCCTTGACGCTGATGACATCGGTCAGCGGGCACTCGGGGGCGACGTCCTTGACGTGGCTGAGCATCAGCGACAGCGCGGGCATCGGCACGGCCAGGAGGATCAGAGCCTCACGCTCGGCCGCCCAGGACAACGCCTCGGTGAGGTCGGTGGTGGCGCCGAAGCCGTCCACCTTGGCCGCGTCGGCGCCCTCGACCGACCGGTTGTATCCGAACGTCTCGCGCCCGGCCGCCACCGTCGCGCGCATCACTGATCCGCCGATCAGGCCCAGCCCGAGCACGCACACGGGAGTCTTCGTCACATCTTCCAGGTTGGCACATCGACCCTGGCCGCTACCGATTGCCTGGTCAAAAGGCCTGCTCAGCGACTAGCGTATGCGGCCATGGGAGCACAGCGAGCGTCAGCACCGGGGTCGGCGGACACCCCGGACGGCTTCGGCGTGGCTGTGGTCCGCGAGGAAGGCAAGTGGCGGTGTTCGCCGCTGAGCGCCAAGGTGTTGACGAGTTTGAACGCCGCCGAAACCGAGTTGCGTGAATTGCGCAGTGCCGGAGCGGTGTTCGGGCTGCTCGACATCGACGACGAATTCTTCCTGATCGTGCGCCCGGCGCCGTCGGGCACCCGGCTGCTGCTCTCGGACGCCACCGCCGCACTGGACTATGACATCGCCGCGGAGGCGCTGGAGACCCTCGACGCCGACATTTCCGCCGAAGATCTCGAGGATTCCGACCCCTTCGAGGAGGGCGATCTCGGGGTGCTCGCCGATATCGGCCTGCCCGAGGCGGTGCTGGGCGTGATTCTCGCCGAGACCGACCTCTACGCCGACGAACAGCTGGGCCGGATCGCCCGCGAGATGGGGTTCGCCGACGAGTTGGCGGCAGTTCTGGACCGCCTCGATCGGTGAGCTCCGACGAGTCGCTGATTCGCGCAGCGATCGCGGCTGCCGGCGCGGCCGGACCCGATGACGTGCCGATCGGTGCGGTGGTGTTCGGCCCCGACGGTCGTGAGCTGGCCCGGGCCGCCAATGCCCGCGAAGAACTGGGTGATCCGACCGCGCACGCCGAGATCCTGGCGCTGCGGGCCGCTGCCCGGGTGTACGGCGACGGGTGGCGGCTGGAAGGCACCACGATCGCGGTGACGGTGGAACCGTGCACGATGTGCGCGGGCGCGCTGGTGATGGCGCGGGTGGGCACCGTGGTGTTCGGGGCGTGGGAGCCCAAGACCGGCGCGGTGGGCTCGCTGTGGGACGTGGTGCGTGATCGGCGGCTGACGCACCGCCCGCAGGTGCGCGGGGGAGTGCTGGCCGACGAGTGCGCCGCGCTGCTGGAGGGCTTTTTCGCCCGTCAACGCGATTTGGGTTAGCCCGGGCCGGGACCGTAAGCTTGCCGACGGTGGCGTGTCCGAGCGGCCTAAGGAGCACGCCTCGAAAGCGTGTGACGGGTAACCCCCGTCCGAGGGTTCAAATCCCTCCGCCACCGCCATAGTCCTGATCCTGTTCGCGCAGGTGAAGGGCTATTTCTATGTTTGCCTGCGCGGTGGCTTGCCCATCCTGTGCCCACATTCGTTGCTGGGCCGGCCAACTACGACGGGAAGTCGACCGCGACGGTGGCAATGCCCCAGGAGGTTGGCAGCCCAAGATACGAGAGAGCGGCCAAGGGAGCGATTCAGTTCGACGCAAATTGGTGAGCGGAAGTCGGCGACACAGCACAAGGTCCCAGGTGAGCGAGCACCTGTTGGATTCCGAGAAGGCACTAAGGCCTCAGAACGGCTGCAGGAATGACGGCGCCGGGCAAATACGCGACTCAAGCTGCTGAGGACATGGGTCGGGTTCACTACCATCGAGCGGTGCCCGACGACGGACCCGACCCAAACGCCTTGGTTGTTCGGCTCCGTCCCGTCGCTCCTGAAGCGATGCTGGCACAGGCCGAAAAGGCGCACCGCCACAACGGACATTTTCGTCTCTCGGTCTTTGCCGACAAGCTTCGAGAAGGCGAGGAGGAGGCTGCGTTGATCGACCGCTTGCTAGACGCAGCGGAGGTGAGTGGGATCCTTCGGGCGAATAATCCCAAGTACTGGTTCTGTCAGCGGGCAGGGGATCTGCTGGACGACGGCTTCAAGTTCGTAAAGGACGGATATCCTGGCGAAGTGCCGGAACATTGGTCGATAGACCTTGGCAACACGCCGTCCTTGCATGACACTGAGAAACTCGCAGGCCATTTGACTGGACCGGGAAGGTGGGATTCGTGAGCATCGAGATCATCATCGACCCGAATGTTCGAGTCGCTGACAACCGTACGTATAGCGGCTTCGAAGACGTGTTGGGCGGCTTCGTGGAGGACCTCGTGCCAGGAGCGCCGGTCGTGGTGCTCGAAGAGGAATCAGATGTTGTGGGCAATGCCACCGTCTACGAGGTTGACTACGAGAAGGAATTGATCTACCTCACCGTCAATTGGTCATCGTTGGCCCCACGGCTTAGTCGTCCGTTGCCTTCAGCCAGCGTGTCGGCAGTGGTCCGAGCCACCGTCGGCCCGGTGCCGCACGAGGAATCAAACCTCGGGTTCAACGTGAGCCGAGTAGGTATCGACTACCTCATCTCCGCCTGATGATCCAAGCGTCGCTACTCCTGTGCGACTTCGCCCAGGTGGCCGAGGGGAAGCTGTACATCGCTGGGGGCGGATGGTCATACGCCAACCGGTTGCAGGGATACCTCGCAGGGATGCTGAAGTTGCCCTGGGAATATGCACAGAAGCCAGTCAGAGGTCGCCTGTTGCTCGTTGACGACGCGGGAGTGCCGGTCCCCGCGATTCACGGCGAAGGATCTGTTCGTACTGAGTTTGAGTTAGTTTCAGCGCCAGCGATGTCAGCTGCGAGGGGTCTGCCAATCGATGCTCCAATCGCTCTACCTCTCCCGCCACGGGAATTGCCCCATGGCGCCTACACTCTGGTCTTTGAGATCAACGGCGAACGCAGACCCGAATGGGAGTTGACCTTCCGAATCGTCGGCGCTGAATCGGAAGAGCTGCAAGGGAGAACCCCGCACCTACGCTCATAGTGCCGCCGCCATCGCCGTTGCCCATCGGCTCGCACTACCGACCCGAGTTCACCGGTTATCGGATACCAAGTGCTGTTTGTTGAGCTTGCTGTTACGTCAACCGCAGCTCTGGACCCCGCCTGGCCTTAGCGACCTGATCCTGGGTTTCGAGACCATCGAGGCTTCTCAGCCTCCACACGCGCCCTTGCGTGTCTCCCAAACGACTTTCCCACTTCAGCCTCTTTGGCCGCAGCCCCTAGGCGGCGAAGCTGATCGTTCACGCTTCCAATCGCCTCCTCTTCGATAGTGGCCAGCGGCACCTGAACACTACCGAAGTGCTCCTGTAGGTCGCGCTGAAGCTTGTCCATTGCCACCGCACGCTTCTGTTTCGCACACTCGACGCTCAGGGCTTGTGCGCGGTGATGCCGGTGCCCGAGATCTGGATGCGGTTGCGGCTGCCCGGGCCCGCGGTCACCGTGTTGCTCTCGCCCGTCACTGTTGCCGAGTTGTGGTTCGACGTGCCGGTGGGGTTGGTCGGATCGCCAACCCGGACGGTGTTGTTCTCGCCGATGACGAATCCGCGGTTGCTTTGTCCGCCACCGACGTTGACCGTGTTTGTGCTGCCAAGGGCGATCGCGTTGTTGCCGTCGCCGAAGGTCACCGTCACGGTGTTTCCCTTGCCGAAAGCGGTGGACTGATTGCGATTGCCGGTACCCGCGTAGGCGATGTTGTTGCGACCGAATGCGGTGGAGCGGTTGAAGTCGCCGTCGGCAGCCGACGCGGAGTTGTTGTCGCCGATGGAGCTCGCCACGTTGAAGTTGCCCGTTCCGGTTTGTCCGCCGGCCCAGGCCGTGCTCTTGTCACCCATCGCGGTGGCGACGTTGAAGTTGCCGTTGCGGGCGTTTGCGGTGGCGTTGATGCCGCGCGCGCTGGCAATGTTGAAGTTGCCGAACGACGCCAGCGCCTCGCCGCCGTTCTGCGCGAGCGCGAGGTTGCCGACACCGGTGAAGGCACCGGCCGACGAACTATCACCCACCGCGATCGCGGTGCTGAAGATGTCGTTCGCTCCGCTGCCGGCAACGGCGTTGGCTCCCGTGCCGATCGCGAAGGCCAGCCCGAAGATGCCCGCGCTGCTGGCTGTGGCTCCCGGCCCGAACGCCACCGCCAGCCCGAGCAGACCCGTCGACGAGCAGCTCGCCGAACCGGTGTGCAGATTGAGCGAACCCGCCGACACGCACGCGTCGACTGCCCTGGCCGGTGCCGGAGTGCTCACTGCCAGGGTCAGCGCGGCCGCCGCTCCCATGGCGAGCGCGCCTGCATACCGAACGCGGTTGTGGGTTGCTGTGATTGAGGACATCTGACCCCCCTTTGCTCGCGGGCCGCCGTTGGCTCGCGTCATCGCGAATCTAACGCCGCGCCCAGCAACACTCGCCGCATTTCCGCAGAAATTGACGTTCGTGTTGAATGCGCTCCCAGGAAGCTGGCCTACCCTGGCGTCATCGACAAGGGGGGTAGTGATCATGGCGAACATTGCACTGGGCGGCCGACGCATGATCTACGTTGCCGCGGGCATCGCGATCGCGCTGGCCCCGGCAGCGTTCGCCGTATCAGCCCCGCAGGCGCCGCACGTCCTGGCGCAATGCCAGGACACCGACACCGAGGACAGCTTCTCGATGAACTGCGCCCCGACGGTCATCCCCGACACCAGCGACCAGCTCACCGAAGCCGAGGTCGCCCAGCCCGGCTTCAACGGCGGGGGTGGTGGGAGCGGTGGCGGTGGCGGCGGTCATCGCTGACCGAGATCCCCGTTGAGGATTGCCTTGGCCGTCGTCAGGTGATCGATCGCTTTGGCGAGGTAGGTCTGATACGTCGCGGCGTCGTCGGGCAGCCGCGAGTCGGTGAACCGCAAGCACCCGTGGGCGGCTGTGTTGACGTCGTCGATCATGCTCTGCAGTTCGGCCGTCAACACGGGATCCGGTGTGGGCAGATCGGCTTGCAACCCGACCGCGTTGGTGTCGTGCAGGCGTTGGCAACCGGAGCGGACACCCGCTTCGTCATTGCGGTCGGTGGCCTCGGACACCTGCTCGAGGGCTCGGGCGGATTCCTTGAAGTGGTCACCGGCACGGGCTTCCCACGCGCGCATCGCGACCGCGAGGTCCGACGGCGCACCCGTCGTCTGCGTCGTCGGCCGCGGCTCGGCCGTGTCGGCGGGGTGGCGGGCCGTGCCGATGAGCGTGATCACCACAAGCCCCACCCCGACCAGCGTCGCCCCGACGAGCACAGCCACCGCTGCCCGCATGCGGTGATTGGCCACCATGGCACTCACGGTGCGCCGTCGCGGCCCGGGCAGACAGGGTCTTTCGGCCCGAAAAGCGGTATCGGCAGCAATGTGATCGATCCCGAATAGCGAACCGGTGTAATGGGCACACCGGTGGCACCGGACTCGGAGGAGAACAATGGAACTGATATCACCGACCGATTCGATGTTCCTGCTGGCCGAGTCCCGCGAGCATCCGATGCACGTCGGCGGGTTGCAATTGTTCGAGCCGCCCGAGGGCGCGGGCCCGGACTTCATCCGGGACATCTTCTCGAGGCTGCTGACCTACGAGGATGTCCAGCCGACCTTCCGTAAACATCCCGGCGAACTGTTCGGCGGGATCGCTAATCTGGCGTGGTCGTTCGACCGTGACATCGACCTCGAATACCACCTGCGGCGCTCGGCGCTGCCGTCGCCCGGCCGTGTCCGTGAGCTGCTCGAGCTGACGTCGCGGCTACACGGCACGCTGCTCGACCGGCATCGTCCGCTGTGGGAGGCGCACCTCGTCGAGGGGCTCAACGACGGCCGCTTCGCGGTCTACACCAAGGTGCATCACGCGCTCCTCGACGGCGTTTCGGCGATGCGGCTGATGCGCCGGTCGCTGTCGGAGGATCCGTTGCACCCGGAGTTGCACGCGCCGTGGAGCATCGGTCCGCGCCAGCGCGACCGGAGTCAACCGCGGTCCTCGCGGTTGGGTGGACTGGCAAGAGCCGCGGGATCGGTTGCGGCCCTGGGTCCTTCAGTGTTCACACTGGCCCGGGCGGCGCTGATCGAGCAGCAGCTCACCCTCCCGTTCGGCGCGCCGAAGACGATGTTCAATGTTGCGATCGGCGGTGCGCGCCGGTGCGCGGCACAGTCGTGGCCACTCAAACGCGTCACCGCGGTCAAGGACGCCGCCGGGGTCACCGTCAACGACGTCGTCCTGGCGATGTGCGCAGGGGCGCTGCGGGCCTACCTCCTCGAGCAGAATGCCCTGCCGGACCGCCCGCTGATTGCCATGGTGCCGGTGAACCTGCGCCCCGAGGACGACACCTCCAGCGGCGGCAACATGGTCGGCACCATCCTGTGCAGCCTCGCCACCGACGTCGAGGATCCGGCGCACCGGCTCGACACCATCCACGCGTCGATACGCGGCAACAAAGAAGTGTTCGCGCAGCTGCCCAGAATGCAGCAACTGGCCCTGTCGGCGTTCATCATCGCACCGTTGGCGCTGTCCCTGCTGCCGGCGCTGGCATCGGCTGCGCAGCCACCGTTCAACATCGTCATCTCCAACGTGCCCGGCGCGCGCGAGCCGCTGTACTGGCGCGGTGCAAAACTCGACGGCAACTACCCGATGTCGATCGCGCTCGACGGCCAGGCGCTCAACATCACCTTGTCGAACAACGCCGACAATCTCGACTTCGGCCTCGTCGGCTGCCGCCGCAGCGTCCCGCATCTCCAGCGCTTGCTCGGCCACCTGGAGGACTCGCTGACCGGACTCGAACGGGCGCACGGCGTTTAGCCGAGTCATCTCTAGTCAAACGAGAAGGCGGCGACGACCCCTCAGGTCGCCGCCGC
>NZ_CP050192.1:183539-233831 GCF_011694515.1 Mycobacterium sp. DL592
CCTAGTCCTCGTCTGCCGTCAGGGGCAGGTGACCTCGATCTCGAACGGCTTGTTCACCGGCTGCATCGGGTTGGCCATGTCGACACCCGTTGCGGTTCCGCTGATCTTGAAGTTGTTGCCGTCCTTGGTCGCGGTGGCGGCTGCGCCACCGGGCACGCCTTCCTGGTAGCCCAGGGTGACGCCATTGACGTTGCCCAGGCCTACCGAGTGAACCTTCGACGCGTCCTCGCTGAGAACGACGGCGATGCCGGTCGCGGCCTCACCGATGGCGATGTTGTAGTTCCCGCCGGCGGTCGCGCAGACGACCTGCCCGTTGATGGTTTGCGGCTGACCGTCGATGGTCACCTTGGCAGTGCCGGCACCGGAACTGGCGCTTGGGCTTGCAGCCGCGCTCGACGATGCGCTCGCCGCCGCAGACGAGCTCGACGCACTCGACGTCGACTCGGTCTTCTTGTCATCCTTCGAACAGCCGGACAGGCCGGCGACCAGAACTGCGGCGCCGGCTACGGCTACCACAAAGCCACGATTCACCGATTTCTCCTTTGTTGACGTGAGCCGTCTACATTGACGGACCATCGGGAAGATTATGAGCCGCTCTTTGCCAGCGATGTCCTGAATGAACGAAGTCGTCGGGGTGGTCGACACCCATTCACAGCAAGTTTGAAGTTTGCGCACCTCACCATCGGTATCGTGAGGCAGCGTGCAGACACTGCGTACTCCCGACGACAGATTCGCCGAGCTTCCCGACTTTGCCTACCGGCCGCACTACGCCGAACTCGACGACGACGAAGGCGGGACGCTGCGGGTCGCCTGGGTCGAACACGGCCCCGCTCACGCCGACCCGATCCTGATGTTGCACGGCGAGCCGACCTGGTCGTTCCTGTACCGCAAGATGATCCCGATTCTCGCCGCCGCGGGGCATCGGGTGATCTGCCCCGATCTGGTCGGCTTCGGCCGCTCCGACAAGCCGCTCGAACGTGAGGACCACACCTACGCCCGACACGTCGAGTGGATGCGGTCACTGGCGTTCGACGTGCTTGACCTGCAGCGGGTGACGCTGGTCGGTCAGGACTGGGGTGGGTTGATCGGTCTGCGGCTGGCCGCCGAGAACCCCGACCGGTTCAGCCGCATCGTGGTCGCAAACACTGGCCTACCGACCGGGGACTTCGACATGCCCGAGATCTGGTGGCAGTTCCGCACAGCCATCGAGAACGCCCCGAGCGTGGACGTGAGCCTGTTCGTGATCAGTGGCTGCCGGCGGCCGGTCAGCCCTGAGGTGCGGGCCGGCTATGACGCGCCGTTCCCCGACGACGCCTACTGCGCTGGCCCGCGGGCCATGCCCACGCTGGTGCCGACCCGCCCGGATGACCCGGCGTCGGAGGCCAACCGCCGGGCCTGGGCCGTGCTGTCGCAGAGCCCCACCCCGATGCTGGTGGCGTTCAGCGACGGCGACCCGATCACCGGTGCGATGGCCCCGATCTTCACCTCGCAGATGCGCGGCGCCCAGGGCATCGAGCACCCGACGATCCACGACGCCGGGCACTTCCTGCAGGAGGACGCCGGCGAGGAGCTCGCCGAACACATCGTGAATTTCTTGAGCTAGTTCGCGCTGGTTAGATGTCGACGTGCCTTTTTTCACCGTCGACGCGGAGCTACCCGGGCGGCGGGGACGCAAAGGCGTCATCCACACCCCACACGGCGACATCCAGACCCCGGCCTTTGTCGCGGTCGGTACCAAGGCCACCGTCAAGGCGGTGCTGCCCGAGACGATGCGCGATCTCGGCGCGCAGGCGGTGCTGGCGAACGCCTACCACCTGTACCTGCAGCCCGGCCCCGACATCGTCGACGAAGCCGGCGGTCTCGGTGCGTTCATGAACTGGCCGGGCCCGACGTTCACCGACAGCGGCGGGTTCCAGGTGCTCTCGCTGGGTGCGGGGTTTCGCAAGGTGCTGTCGATGGATGCCAACCGGGTTCAGGCCGACGACGTGATCGCCGAGGGCAAGCAGCGGCTGGCCCATGTCGACGACGACGGCGTCACGTTCATCTCACACCTGGACGGCTCTACGCACCGGTTCACTCCCGAGGTGTCGATGCAGATCCAGCACAAGATCGGCGCGGACATCATCTTCGCCTTCGACGAGCTGACCACGTTGGTGAATACCCGTGGTTACCAAGAGGAATCGGTGGCCCGAACCCACGCCTGGGCGCAGCGCTGCCTGACCGAGCACCGGCGCCTGAGCGCCCAGCGCCCCGAGCGGCCCGCGCAGGCGTTGTTCGGTGTGGTGCAGGGCGCGCAGTACGAGGACCTGCGCCGCCAGGCGTCGCGTGACCTCGCGGGCCTGGTCGATGCGGACGGCCGTGGTTTCGACGGGTACGGCATCGGCGGGGCGCTGGAGAAGCAGAACCTCGCCACGATCGTCGGCTGGTGCACCGAGGAGTTGCCCGACGACAAGCCGCGCCACCTGCTCGGCATCAGTGAGCCGGATGACCTGTTCGCGGCGATCGAGGCGGGCGCGGACACCTTCGACTGTGTGTCTCCGTCCCGGGTGGCGCGCAACGCTGCGGTGTATTCACCGGCTGGCCGGTTCAACATCAACACCGCCCGGTTCCGGCGCGACTTCACCCCGATCGACGACGCGTGCGACTGCTATACCTGCGCCCACTACACCCGGGCTTACCTGCACCACCTGTTCAAGGCCAAGGAGATGCTGTCCGCGACGCTGTGCACGATCCACAACGAGCGCTTCATCGTCCGGCTGGTCGACCAGATCCGCGCCGCCATCGGCGCCGGCGAGTTCGACGACCTGCGCGAGGACGTCCTGGGCCGCTACTACGGTGCCGCCCGCTGACTTTCGGCTCAGGTTGCTCTTACTGGACGTGTGCACAATTGACTGATGACCGCTCCGGCACCAGCGCAGGCGCTGCTCGTCGAACTCCTCGACCCGGCCAACCGCGCCGACCCCTACCCGGTGTACCGGCAGATCCGCGAGAGCGGAGTGCTGCAGGTGCCCGACAACGACCTGCACGTCTTCTCCGGGTTCGCCGACTGCGACGAGGTACTGCGCCATCCGGCCTCGTGCAGCGACCGGACGAAGTCGACCATCGCCCAACGCGCGATCGCCGCGGGCCAGCAGCTGCGGCCGTTCGGCACCCCGGGCTTTCTGTTCCTCGATCCCCCTGACCACACCCGGCTGCGCCGGCTGGTCAGCAAGGCGTTCTCGCCCAAGGTCGTCAAGTCCCTCGAACCCGATATCGCCGCCATGGTCGACGGCCTGCTCGACAAGGTCGCCGCCACGGGCGAATTCGAGGCGATCGAGGACCTGGCCTACCCCCTTCCCGTCGCGGTGATCTGCCGGCTCCTCGGTGTCCCGATCGAGGACGAGCCCAAATTCAGCTGGGCCTCGGCACTGCTGGCCCAGGGTCTGGACCCGTTCATCGCGTTCACCGGTCAGGCCCAGGGCTTCGAGGAGCGCCTGGAGGCCGGGCTGTGGCTGCGCAGCTATCTGCGTGAGCTGATGGAGAAGCGGCGCGCCGAGCCCGCCGAGGACCTGATCTCCGGACTCATCGCCGTCGAGGAATCCGGTGACCAGCTCACCGAGGACGAGATCGTCGCCACCTGCAACCTGCTGCTGATCGCCGGGCACGAGACCACGGTCAACCTGATCGCCAACGCGATCCTGGCGATGCTGCGCCACCCGCAACACTGGCGGGCATTGAGCGCCGACGCCGAGCTGGCCGCAGGCATCATCGAGGAGACGCTGCGCTACGACCCGCCGGTTCAGCTCGTCGGCCGGGTCGCCGGTGAGGACATGACGATCGGCGGCGTCGACATCCCCAAGGGCGACAACATGATGCTGCTGCTGGCCGCGGCGCACCGCGACCCGTCGGCCAACGAACGGCCTGACGAGTTCGACCCGAGCCGGGAACCCCTGCGCCATCTGGCCTTTGCGAAGGGTCCGCACTTCTGCCTGGGTGCACCGCTGGCGCGGCTCGAGGCGGCTGTCGCGTTGTCGGCGGTGACGAAACGCTTCCCAAACGCGCGACTAGCCGGTGAACCCGAGTACAAGCCGAACGTCACACTGCGGGGTATGACGTCGCTTGCCGTCGACCTGGGTTAATTGCCCAGTGCGGCAATGACTTCCGCGGCGGCACGCTCCCCGGCTTCGACCGCGCCCTCCATGTAGGCGCTCCAGAACGTGGCGGTGTCGGTGGACGCCCAGTGGATGGTCCCGATCGGCGCGCTGAGCGCCGAGCCGTAGGTGGTCCACACGTGGGGGCCGTGATTGGCGTTGTAGCAGCCGCGAGTCCACTGCCGATCCGACCACTCGCCGTCGACGTAGAACTGCGGCTTGGCGGCCTTGCTTCCGTAGTGGCGGACCAGTTCGGCGGTCAGGGCCTCGCGCCGGTCCTCCAACGACCAGCGGGCGTAGTCGCGGGCCTGCTCACCTTCGAGGAACATCAGGATCACGCCGTGGTCGTCGTCGGGCAGACAGGTGTCGTTGGACATCCGGGCCGGGCCGATATCGGAGATCAGCTGACCATTGAAACCCTCTGAGCGCCAGAACGGTTCGTCGTAGACAAAGAAGGCCTTCATGGCCGAGCCGTTGGGCATCCGCTGGGTGAGCTGATCGCGGACACCGGGCAGCGGCGGGTCGTACATGATCCGCCCGGCCAGCGTCGGCGAGATCGCGACGATGACGCGTCGGCCCTGGGCCACCAGCCCGCCGCGGCAGTGCACGGTGACGCGATCGGCGGCGTGCTCGATCAGCAGCACCGGAGCCTTCAGCACGATGTGCTCGGAGATCAGCGCGGCCAGCCGATTGGGGATCTCGCTGGTGCCGCCAACGAACCGGGTGGTTTGTGCGCCGCCCTCGGATTCGGCGAACAATTCCGCTGTGACACCGCAGGTTTGGACGGTGAACAACAAATGCAGGAACGACACCTCGACGGTGGGCACCGCGAGAATGCCGACGGTGCAGATCTCCAGCAGCGTGCGCGCCACTGGTGCCAGGCCCTGCGCGTCGTACCAGTCTGCCGCGGTGATGACGTCCCACTCCTCGGCGTGCGGGGCCAGCCACGGTGCGTCCGGCGGAACCTCGGCCGCCAGCTCGTCGAGGCGGCGCAGGACGCGCTCCAACTCGGCCAGCTCGCCGGCGAAGCGGGTATGGAAGTCGTTCTCGCCCAGCACACCTGAGCCCACCAGTTCGTAGGAGGTCTGGCCCTCGTCGAACTGCGGGTAGGTCTGTACACCGAGCTCTTCGGCCAGCGCGAACATCCGGTGGTGAGTGTCGCCGATCCACTGAGCCCCGAGTTCCACGGCCAGGCCGGGCGCCACCTCTTCGGTGAGGATCCGGCCCCCGACCCGCTCGTCGGCCTCCAGAACCAGTGGTTGCAGCCCGGCTGCGAGAACGGTGCGGGCGGCGATCATTCCGGACAGTCCGGCGCCGACGATGATGACGTCGGCGTCCCGGCGGGTGGTATTTGCCATGCAGACAATCTAGAGGGGGTTGAGCACCCGTTCCAGGAATTGCCGGGTCCGGGCCTCTTTCGGGTTGCCGATGACCTCCGACGGCGGGCCCTGCTCGAGGATGATGCCCTGGTCGGTGAACAGCACCTGATCGGAAACCTGCCTGGCGAACTGGATTTCGTGAGTCACGATGACCAGGGTCCAACCTTCGACCGCGAGGTCCTTGATCACCGAGAGCACTTCGCCGACGAGCTCGGGATCGAGGGCCGACGTCGGCTCGTCGAAGAGCACCAGTCGGGGTTTGAGCGCCAGCGCCCGGGCGATGCCCACCCGTTGCTGTTGACCGCCGGACAGTTCATAGGGGTACTGGTCGCGTTTCTCGGCCAGCCCGACCTGATCGAGCAGGGCGAGGGCCTCGGCGATGACTTCGTCCTTGGGGCGCTTCTGGACGATCAGCGGCCCTTCGGTGACGTTCTCCAGCACCGTCTTGTGCGGAAACAGGTTGTGCCCCTGGAACACGAAGCCGCTGCGCGACTGGAACCTGCGGACCTCTGGCTTGGGCACCGGCTGAGAGAAGTCGAGCTCGATATCGTCGACTCGGATCACCCCGGCGTCGGCCCGATCGAGCGCGTTGAGGGTGCGCAACAAGGTGGTCTTTCCGGAACCGGACGGCCCGATGATGGTGGTCGCCGTGCCCTTCTGCACCTTGAACGAGACGCCCCTGAGTACCTTGTTGTCGCCGAACGCCTTCTCGACCCCCTCGGCGGTGACGCGATACTCGACGCCGTCGGTCTTCTCGCTGTCAGTCATCGCGCCACATACCTTTCCAGCCGGTGCTCGAGGCGGCTCTGGCCGAACGAGAGCACCAGGCAGATGATCCAGTAGTACACCGCCGCCGTGCCGTAGAGCGCGAAGAACTCGAAGGTCGGCGCGGCGGCCACCTGTGCGGTGCGCAGCAGTTCGGTGACCAGAATCGTCGAGGCCAGCGACGTGTCTTTCACCAGTGATATCAGCGTGTTCGACAGCGGCGGCACCGCCACCCGGGCGGCCTGCGGCAGGATGATCCGGCGCAGCGCACCGGCGTAGTTGTAGCCGATGGTCTCGGCGGCCTCCCACTGGCCCTTCGGGATGCTCTGGATCGCCGAGCGGATGATCTCGGCCGCGTAGCCGCCGACGTTGAGGCTGAACGCGATCACCGCGGCGAGGAACGGCTCGAGTTTGATCCCGATCTGCGGCAGCGCGAAGAAGATGATGAACAGCTGCACCAGCAGCGGCGTGCCCCGAATGATGGAGATGTAGAACCGGGCGACGTTCGACACGACGATGTTCTTCGACAACCGGCCCAGCGCAACCACCAGCGCGATCACCAGGCCGATGACGAAGCTGATGACGGTCAGCGGAATGGTCACCGTGATCGCGGCCTTGGCCAACGGCCACAGGTTGTCGGCGATCAGCTTCCACACCGAGCGGTGTCCGGGTTCCGTGCCGCCGGCTGCCGATTCCCCGGTGACATTGGCCTTCAGGTACTTCTGCGAAATCGCGGCCAGGGTGCCGTCCGCCTTGAGCTCGTCGAGTGCCTTGTTCAGCTCGGGCAGCAGGCCGCTGTTCTTGCGGGCGGCGAAGCCCTGCTCGCTCTTCTCCCCGATGGTGGCGCCGATCTTGACCGACTGGTCGTTGGTCTCGGCCTGATAGGCGTGGAAGGCGATGCTGTCGTTGACTACAGCGTCGACCCGGCCCTGGTTGAGCAGGGTGATCGCCTGGGTGAAGCCCTCCACCGGTTCCAGCTTCGCGCCGGCGTCACGGGACACCTGAGCCCAGTTGCTGGTGACCGTCGCGCCTACGGTCTTGCCCTTGAGGTCGGCCACCGACGTGATCGAGTTGTCGTTGGCCCGGGTGATGACGACACCTTCGCCCACCGAGTACGGCTCGGAGATATCGTATTTGCTCTTGCGCTCGGGGGTGATGGTGACTTCGTTGGCCACCACGTCGAATCGGTTGGCTTCGAGCGCGGCGAAGATGGAATCCCATGGGGTCTGGACGAACTCGACCTTCTTGCCGAGCCGCTCGCCGACCGCATTGGCGACGTCGACGTCGTAGCCGGCAAGCTGCCCGGTGGCAGGATCCTGGTAGCTGAACGGTGCATAGGTACCCTCGGTGCCCACTCGCAGGACACCCGAGGACGAGATGCGGTCGGCGCCGGTTTCACTGGATCCGCAGGCCGCGCTCAGCAGCGCGGCGAGCAGGACGAGCGCGAGCAGGGCTCTTCGGACATAGCGGGGCACTCCGGCACGCTAACAACGTGACGGTGCGCCGCCCAATAGTTCTGATCACCGAGGCTGGTATATCCACGGCTCGCGCGGCAGGCGGTCCGGATCGAATTCCGCCAACATCTCGGGTGTCGTCGTCGCGGTGAATCCCAGGGATTCGGCGATCTGCGCCAACGCGGCGTCGGTCCCGATCTCGGCCAGGGTCACCGCACCGTCACGTTTGGCCAGACGTTTACCGTCGGCGTTGAGCGCCAGCGGCACATGGGCGTAGACCGGCCGAGGATAGCCCAGCAGGGCGGCCAGGTAGGCCTGCCGCGGTGCGGACGCCAGGAGGTCGTCGCCGCGGACCACCTGGTCGACACCGCTTTGGGCATCGTCGACGACGACGGCGAGGTTGTAGGCGGGCACACCGTCACCGCGGCGCAGGACGAAATCGTCGACCACTCCGGTGTAGGTGCCGTGCAGCAGATCGGTCACGGTGTACTCGGGGGTCGAGGCCCGCAACCGCAGCGCCGGTGGCCGTGCGGCGCGTTTGACGGCGCGGTCGCTGTCGGACAGCTCGCGACAGGTGCCGGGATAGGCCCCCTCCGGGGCGTGCGGCGCGCGGGGTGCGCTGAGGATATCCCTTCTGCTGCAATAACATTCGTACACCAGCCCGGCTGCGGCCAGCTCGTCCACGACAGTGTTGTAGCGGTCGCGGTGCGCGGACTGCCACTGCGGTTGTTCGTCCCACGTGATCCCGATGGTGGCCAGGTCGGCGAGTTGGCGCTGCGCGACGTCGTCGTGGGTGCGGTCGTCGAGGTCTTCGACCCGCACCAGAAACCGCCTGCCCGTCGACCGGGCGAACAGCCACGCCAGCACTGCCGTGCGCAGGTTTCCGATGTGCAGGTCGGCTGACGGGCTGGGTGCGAAGCGGCCCGCGCCATTCACTCGCTGCCGCCCAGCCCCGGAACGATGTCGCCGAGGCGGAACCCGACCGGTTCGTCGAGTTGCTCGTAGGTGCACGAGCGCGGGTCACGGTCGGGACGCCAGCGGCTGAACTGCGCCGTGTGCCGGAACCGTTCGCCTTCCATGTGGTCGTAGCGGACCTCGACCACCAGTTCCGGGCGCAGCGGCGTGAAGGACAGGTCCTTGCCGGCGTTCCACCGGGAACCGGCATTCTTCTGCGGCGTGCGCTCACCCGCCTCCACTGCCGCCCAATTCCACGGGTGCCCCTCGAACGCGGTGACGAGCGGCTGCAATTCGGCGAACAGCTGGCGGCGCTTGGCCATCGGGAACGCGCCGATGACGCCGACGGAGGCCAGCGCGCCGTCGGGCTTGTAAAGCCCGAGCAGCAGGGAGCCGATCGCGTCGTCACCCGACTTGTGCAGGCGGTAGCCGGCGACCACACAGTCGGCGGTCCGCTCGTGCTTGATCTTGAACATCACGCGCTTGTCGGGCTGATAGGTGACGGTCAGCGGTTTGGCGATGATGCCGTCCAGGCCGGCGCCCTCGAATTCGGAGAACCAGCGTTGCGCGGTCGCCAGATCGGTGGTCGCGGGGGTGGCGTGGAATGCGGGGCCGGCTGTGGCGAGGGCGTCGAGCAGCGCCGCACGGCGCTCGCTGAACGGACGGCCGGTGAGGTCCTCGTCGCCAAGCGCCAGCAAGTCGAACGCGATGAACGCGGCGGGAGTCTTCTCGGCAAGCATCCGCACCCGGGAGTCGGCGGGATGGATGCGCTGCTGCAGCGCATCGAAATCCAGCCCGTGCGCGGTGGCGATGATGATCTCGCCGTCGAGCACGCACCGCGCGGGCAGTTCGGTTCGGGCGGCCGCGACGAGTTCGGGAAAGTACCGTGTCAACGGCCGCTCGTTGCGGCTGCCCAGTTCGACCTCGTCGCCGTCACGAAAGCAGATCGACCGGAAGCCGTCCCACTTCGGCTCGTAGGAGGCGTCCGCGGGGAAGGACGTCACCGACTTGGCCAGCATGGGTGAGACCGGCGGCAGCACGGGTAAGTCCATCTCCCCATTGTGCCTAGGGCAGGGCGTGGTCGATGAGAATCTGCGCAGCCTTACGGGCATGTTCCCAGGGGGCCGGGTCGTCCAGCGAGGTGCCCAGGGCGGCCGCGCCCTCGTAGAGCACGGCCAACTGCCAGCCGAGCAGACGCGGGCTGGCCGCCCCGGCCTGGCCCGCCAACGTGATCAGGCCGTCGATGAAATCCTGCTTGTGGTTGCGCACGATGTCTGCCACCTCGGGCATCGCCTCGGCGGCCTCGACGGCGGCATTGTGGAACGGGCAGCCACGGATCTGTCCGGGCGGGAGTGCGAGGTCGAAGATCGCCAGCAGCCGGGTGCGGGGTGCGCGGCCGGTGTCGGTGGGGGTGGGGCTGATCGGATCGCCTGCGGTGTCCTCGATACCTCGAAGGTATTCCTCCACCACGGCCTGCTTGCTTGGAAAGTGTTGGTACAGAGTGCGTTTGGATACCCTGGCTTCGGTGGCCAGCCGCTCGACGCCGGTGGCGTTGATACCGTCGCGGTAGAAGAGGCGATTGGCGGCCGCCAGGATGCGGCCGCGGGCACCGCGGCCGCTGCCCGCCGTCGACTGCCGCGCACTGGTCATAGGCCAAAAGTATACCGATGAGTTTACCTTTTGCCGCCAGCCTTGTAGGCTCGCCGTAAGATATGTAAACCGTTCGGTTTACCTGTAGGAGGATCTCGTGACGTCGTTAGCCGGACAGACCGTTCTGGTGACCGGGGCCAACCGGGGCATGGGCCGCCACTATGTGTCGCAGCTGCTCGAACGCGGCGCGGCCAAGGTGTATGCCGCGGCCCGCGATCCGCACAGCATCGACGTCGACGATCCGCGAGTGGTGCCACTGGCTTTGGACGTCACCGACGCGGAATCCGTGGCGGCGGCCGTGAAGGCTGCACCCGATGTCAGCGTGCTCATCAACAATGCCGGCATCGCGCGACTGACCTCAGTGCTCGACCCGGACAGCACGGCACTGCGCGAGCAACTCGAGACCAACCTGCTGGGTCCGCTGGCGCTGGCTGCGGCCTTCGCCGACGGGATCGCCGAGCGCTCCGGTGCGGTCGTCAACGTGTCCTCGGTCCTGGCCTGGTTGCCGGTCGGCGCCAGCTACGGAGTGTCGAAGGCCGCGCTGTGGAATGCCACCGACTCGATGCGAACGGAACTGGCACCCCGCGGTGTTCAGGTCGTCGGGGTCTACGTCGGCCTGGTTGACACGGAGATGGGGGCGTTCGCCGATGCGCCCAAGTCCGATCCCGCCGACGTGGTGCGCCAGGTTCTCGACGGCATCGAAGCCGGTGCGCAGGAGGTGCTCGCCGACGAGGTGACCCGGGATGTGCGTCGACAACTCGGAACGCCACTCGACGAGCGCTGAACACCATGCCCGGTACCCGATCGGCGTAGTTTCGAGGGGTGGCGACCAAAGCCGAGGAACTCGACGTCGACGGTGTCGCGGTGCGGCTCACCAACCGCGACAAGATCTACTTTCCCAAGCTCGGCTCCGCGGGGACCAAGGGCACGCTCGTCGAGTACTACCGAACGGTGGCCTGCAGTGGCCCGCTGTTGACGGCGCTGCGCGATCGGCCGACACATCTGCAGCGCTTCCCGGACGGGATCGACGGCGAGGAGATCTACCAGAAGCGGGTGCCCGAGAAGCATCCCGACTATCTCCAGACCTGCCGGGTGACGTTCCCGTCCGGCCGCACCGCCGATGCGCTGAAGGTGACCCATCCGTCGGCGGTGGTGTGGGCCGCCCAGATGGGCACCGTGACGTTTCACCCGTGGCAGGTCCGCTGCCCGGACACCGACCATCCCGACGAACTGCGGGTGGACCTCGACCCCCAGCCGGGTACCGGTTTCGCCGAGGCGCGCACCATCGCCGTCGACATCCTCAAGCCGTTGCTCGACGAACTGGGCCTGGTCGGCTACCCGAAGACCTCCGGTGGGCGTGGGGTACACGTGTTCCTGCGCATCACACCGCAGTGGGACTTCATCGCCGTGCGCCGGGCCGGCATCGCGCTGGCGCGTGAAGTCGAAAGGCGTGCAGAGGATTTGGTGACGACCTCGTGGTGGAAGGAGGAGCGGGGCCGGCGTGTCTTCATCGACTACAACCAGAACGCCCGCGACCGCACGTTCGCCGCCGCGTACGCGGTGCGCGCCACCCCGATCGCCACGGTGTCCACGCCGCTGACGTGGGACGAGTTGGCCGGCGCCGATCCCGACGACTACACGATGGCCACCGTGCCCGCCTTGATCGCCGAACGGGGCGACCCGATGGCCGGGATGGATTCGGTGGCGCAGTCGATCGAACCGCTGCTGGCGATGGTCGGCGCCGACGAAGCGCGCGGTCTCGGGGACCTGCCCTATCCGCCGAACTACCCGAAGATGCCGGGTGAACCCAAGCGGGTGCAGCCCAGCCGGGACACCGACCTGAAGGCCGATAAGGGCTGATCGCGGCTGCGGCACGGTGATTTGCTGCGGGCTCCTTGCCGCAGGGCAGTGACATCTGAATTACCTGTCAATGGGCTGGACTTACCTGTCAATGTGCTGACCGTGCCACGCCACGGGGCGGCTCGTGGATTCGCCTCTGAACTGGTTTTTTGCGGCTGACTACCTGTCCGCCGGGACAGGTTCTCAGCAATCTTGATGCTGAGGGGGCTCGTTTCCAGGCAATTGACAGCACTGTTCACAGGCAGCGCGGTTAGTTTGCGCCGGTTACGCGAACTATCTCCACGGGGGGTCTCATGAACAACACTGTCAAGGGCGCGATCGTCGTCGCCGGCATCGTCCTGGCGGGCGCTTTCGGGGGCACGGTCGTAGCTGCCGCAAGCCCGAAGACCACGCTGACGGTGCAAGACGGTGACAGCGGCAAGGACGGCGCCGGCATCGACTCTGACGGCACCCAGGGCAGCTACAAAGCTGCCATGGACGGCACTGAGGCCGGGCCGATCATGGACGCAGTGCCCCAGGACAAGGCTGTCACCGGCAAGAAGTAGGCGCATGCCTCGGACGGATGCCCGAATCTGACCTAGCACCCCACTCGGTCATGAACCGAATGAACCGCCGGGCAATCCGCCGGCTCTGCGGCTCCGAATAGCTATTGACGGTCCGGTCGATTTGATCGGCGCCGACGATCAGCAGGGAGCGGGTTCGGACAATGACGTCATATCAGGCTGGGATCAGGTCAGGAACGAGGCGTGCGCGGGGGCTTGCATTGGCCGTCGTGGGGTTCGCCATCGCGATGCTGGGCTTGGGGTTCACCGCATTCAGCCCACCGGGCACCCACATCGCAAGTGGCTCGCAGACCTGTGTCAACGGGATCGTGCCACTCAACCCATACGTCGTGAACTGCAACCTGCCGTCGCGAGGAAACCAGATCATCGGCGCGGCACCCGACGCGGGGGCCATCATCGGTTGCAGGCACAACCTCGCGTGCTTGGCGCTGTACGTCAACTACCCGGGGGAAGTACTCGTTCCCGGTTATCAACCCTGAGTGGGATCTGATGCGACGTAGTGCATGAGCATGAGGAGAGCGGTCGTGGGAACCAACGCTGCCGGATCACGAAGATTCAGACATCTTTCGGCTGCGCTTGGCGTGGGAGCCGTGCTGGCATCGGGCGTTATTTCGTTCACTGAGGCGGGTATCCCGGGTGGTGCTGTAGCAGGGCACATGGGGCCGATGCCGACAGTGTCGACCTACATGCCCAGCCAGGCTCCGGGGATGTCCTTGGGTGCGACGGCGGGCGTCACGACCACCACCACCGGACCAGTTGCCCCCGGCTAAGTCCGCCTAACCAGGACGAGAAGACCCAGGGAACCGCCAAAGCTGCCAAGCCGGCGGCCACGGCGGCTGGAGGGCAAGTCACTGCAGTCCCGGACTGCCAGTGTGGTGTTCGACGTAGACGATTCTCGGGGATCCTGGTCGACCCCGCCGTCGGCTGGCAAATACGCCGGTGACGGACTGGCCGCGCGCTTAGGTGCCAGCTGTGAGCCGCGCGAGTTGGCTATCGCCGCCCGTCGGCACTGTGATAGACAAGCTCAGCAAACTAGCGTCTGCGACAGCACGCGGTGACGAGCCTTCCAGGCAAGGGGAAGCTTATGAGGCAAACCGACAGCACGAACGGCCGAGGCGGCAAGCACCGCGCGCGGCGGCGGCCACAGCCCTACGCCTGGCTGGGTGCCGGAGCCGTAACCCTGGGTATGGGCGCGGCACTGGCCGGTGGAACCGCCGTGGCCTACGCCGACACCGGAGCCGCCGGCGGCAGTGCCAAGAGCGCCTCGGCCAGTTCGGACAGCAGCTCGTCAGACTCCACGTCCAGCGATTCCTCGACCACAGCCAAGAAGACCACCGCCCACTCGGCGCGCAGCAGCAAGGTGTCGTCGTCGGGCGGCAATACCAGCGGGCAGGATTCCTCGACGGCGCAGACCGCGGCTGCAACGGCAGCGGCGGCAACCGGGACTACGGCGTCGACGGCGTCGACCACTTCGTCGACCACCGCCACGTCCGCCACCGAAACCACCACCGAGAAGGCGACGACGGTTGCGCACTCGGCCAGAGTGACCACCACCAGCACCGAGACGACGTCGTCGAGCGGATCATCGGGTGCGGCGGCGGTGCTGCCGGCGGCCGACCCGGCGCCGAGCATGACGTCGTACCTGCCGACAGACCCGATCGTCCCCGGAGTCGCGCTGGCGCTCGGCAAACAGCAAATCACCGACGCGCAGACCTCGCTGAACACCGTGACGTGGGCAAGCGGGAACATCGCCGGCGGCCTGGCCGCGATCGTGCCGCAGCTATTGCTCTCCAGCGCATCAGCCACCTTGAACTTCTACTCGGCAACCAACGCCGGGGCGCAAGGCTTCTACGCCACCACCGCAAACATCCCGATCGTCCACCAGCTGGCCGGCGGCAATCTGCTGCTCAACATTCTGTTGCCGTCGTTGGCCGGGGCCGAGATGAACACGGCGGCGTTCTTCCTGCCGCTGGTCGGGGTGTTCACCGGTGGTACCGCCCTCGACCCGGTGACCAACAGCCTGAGCGCCGCGATATCGAACAGTCGCGTGTACGGCTTCGTGCCGGTCTCCATGAAGGCCACCACCGAGCCGGTCGTCTACATCTCGGTCAACGGCGGCCCCAGCGTGCCGGTGCTCGTCGACACCGGTTCCTCGGGCCTGGTGATCTCACGCAACGCCGTGAACACCACCGGCCTCGGCAGCGCGACCGGTACCGGCTCCGCCACCTACAGCGGAGCGGTGACCGAGACCTACCACTACACCGACTACACCACCACGGTGGACTTCGGAAACGGCATCGTCACCGACCCGACGACCGTCCACATCGTCGACCAAGCCGACTCGGCGGCGTTCGAGAACTTCCTCAGCTGGGGTGCCGACGGCATCCTGGGCATCGGGGCGAACGCGGCCGGCTTCGCCCCGAACGTGCCCACCGCGTCGCTGCCGGGAGAACTGAAGGACGGGGTGTTCCTCTACCAGGGGCTGTTCCTGGGGTTCGCCGGGCTGATGATCGTCGGCCAGAACCCGCTGCCGGTGCGAACCTCGGTGCCCGGTGCGCCCACCGCCTACGTGCAGGTGCAGATCAACAACGGCACCAAGACGACGGTCGGGTCGATCATCGACTCCGGCGGGGTGTACGGAACCATACTGCAGTCGATCGTCGGCGGGGCAATCGGTTCTACGGTGCCGGCTGGAACCACGATCTCGGTGTACACCGCGGACGGCAGCACGCTGCTGTACTCCTACACCACGACGTCCTACGGCAGCCCGACGGTGATCTCGACCGGCCTGATCAACACCGGCTACTTCGCGTTCCAGCAGGGTCCGGTGTACATCAACTACGCCGCGCCGGACCTCATCGGTTCCACGGATTTCGACTACGCCTGAGGCATTGCGCCGCAAAGAAATTCGGGCCGTAGTTTCGACGACCCGGAACACGTTATTGACGATTTGGGAATTTCGCCGATCCCGGCCCGCGGTGCGACTAATCTCCGCTGAGGTGGCGTTCGCCAGTCCTCAGGAGGAAGAACATCATGGGTGCTTCGAGGTTTGTAGGCCGAGTCGGCGGATTAGCGGTGTCCCTGGGGGTCGGCGCCGCCCTGTTGTCCTCCGGATGTGGTCTGGCATGGGCGGACGGCTCGACCGGAGCAGCGGCCACCTCCGGCACTGACAACTCCAGCTCGGCCGACGCCGGCTCGTCCGGCTCGCACGCGAAGGCCACCGGCGGCACCCGGCGGGCGGCCTCCGACACCGGCAAGGTGAGCAGCAGCGGCGGCGCGCAGAGCAGCTCGAAGCACTCGGCCAGCGTCACGCTGACGAGCCCGACTACCTCGTCCGACACTGCCCCCGCGGCCGCGACAGCCACCGGCGGATCGGCTGAGCCCACCAGTTATGCGGCGGTGTCCACCATCGCCGCACCGTCGACCTCGACCGTCGGTTCGGTGAACCCCATCGCGCCGACGACGGCCACTCCCGCGACCGGCGGCCCGGCCGCGCCGGTCGACTCGCCGCTGGCTCTGGCGCTGGCCGCGTTCACCCGCCGCGAGGCAGCCGGCACGCTCAGCGCCGCCAACGTCACCGCGCAGACCACCGCGTCGTTGACCGTCGGCAGCAACCCGATCGTCGTCACCCCAACCCTGGCCATCGACAACGGCGTCATCGTCGGCCAGAACTACGTCACCGCGCCCGTGGGCGCCACCCTCGTCTACACCCTGATCGGCGCCCCGGACAAGGGCGGCAAGGTCACGTTCTCGGCGACCACCGATCCCAACTACGTGCTGGGCAACTTCAGTTACTTGCCCGATCAGTCGGTTCTCACCGGCGCCACCAACGAGAAGTTCACCATCATGGTGGCCCAGAACACGGGGTTCGATCAGTTCGTGGGCAGCATCCCGATCCTCGGTTCGCTGGCCACCCCGATCATCAACGCCCTGCACCAGACGCCGATCCTCGGTGACCTGCTGGCACCGGTCATCGGCTACGCCAGCTTCGCGACGTTCAACTCCAACACCGTGCTGCCGAGCACCGCCCCGGTGGCCTACACCTACAAGATGTCGTCGTTCGACGGCGCCCTGATCAGCGTCAACTGGTTCCCCGCCGTGGGCCTTGCGGCCGGGGACAAGCAGCAGACCGTGCTCGACGGTCCCGGTCTGGCCACCGCCGGCCAGACCGACCCATACCAGCTCTACGGCATCTCCGGGCTGACGGCGGGTGTGTCCCAGCTCCGTTCGGCCGGCTTCAACGTCGTCACCTGGGATCCGCGCGGCGAGTTCGCCTCCGGCGGCGTCCTGCAGCTGGACAACCCCTTCTTCGAGGGCCGCGACGTCTCGGCCATCGTCAGCTGGGTCGCCGGCCTGTCCGCTTCCAAGCTCGACAGCCCCGGGGACCCCGTCGTCGGTATGGTCGGCGGTTCCTACGGTGGCGGCATCCAGCTGACCAGCGCGGCCACCGATCCCCGCATCGACGCCATCGTTCCGGGTATCGCCTGGAACTCGCTGAACAACTCGCTGTACCCCGATGGCGCGTTCAAGACGGCCTACGGGTCGCTGCTGCTGCTGTCGCTGATCACCTCCGGCGCCCGGATCAACAACCAGATCTACCTCGGTGTGCTCTCCGGCGACCTGATCGGCTACCTGAGCCAGACCGCGCAGGCCGTGTTGAGCAGCAGCGGCCCGACCTCGCTGCTGAACAACCTGAAGATTCCGGTGCTGTTCCTGCAGGGCACCGTCGACGTGCTGTTCACGCTGCAGCAGGCCATCGATAACGCCCAGACCGTGCTGGCCAACGGCAACACCGACCTCAAGATGGTCTGGTACTGCGGCGGCCATGGCGTGTGCCTGACCGGGCCGACGTCGCCGAACCCGAACATCGCCGACACCATCACGTTCCTCAACCAGCAGCTGAAGGGGATCACGCCCCCGGTGGGCACGGAGATCCCGACGTTCCAGTACACCGACCAGAAGGGCAACTGGTATCAGTCCACCAACCTTCCGGTGTCGGGCAGCCCGTTCTTCGGCACCCCGGTTCAGGTGCTCAACAACGCTGACGGCGGAGTGCTGGGGATCGTGCCGTTCCTCGGCGGATCCGGGCCGGGATCGGGCAACCCGCCTTACCAGGCGACGCTGCCGTACTCGCTGGGGCTGGCCTCGAAGGCCTCGAACGCGATCAACGTTGCGGTCAACACCAACGGGATCAGCCAGATCGTCGGGGCACCCACGCTGAGCTTCGACTACCAGGGTCTGGGCACCAACCGCTTCGTCTATGCCCAGCTGGTCGACAATGCCACCGGCCTGGTGGTCGGTAACCTGGTCACGCCGGTCCCCGTGACGATGGACGGCCAGAACCACACCGCCACCATCAACATGGAGAACATCGTCTACACCGTCGCCAACCCGAACGTCGACAACCTCACGCTGCAGATCACCAGCTCGACCACGGCGTACTGGAGCCTGTCGTCGTTCGGCGCGGTCAAGATCTCCAACATCAACCTGACGTTGCCGACCCCGGCGACGATCACCCCGGAAACGCTCTAGATTTCCGGGTCCAGCCAGCCGGTTGCCTACAGCAGCCGGCTGGCTGCGTACCGCACGCCCTGGCCGACGGTGCCTGATTCGATGTACCTGCCGTGTGCGATGAGGTCGATTCCTGTCGAGCAGATCGGGTCGCCCGACACGCACAGGTCGATCGTCTTGGAGCCGTAGAGCGTGCTCCTGCCGGGCTGCGGTCCACCGCCGACCTTGCGGGACGGGTTGCCGAACAACACCACCGCAGCGACGTGGCCGGCGACCGCAGCGGGCATCGCGGTCTCAGCCGTGAAGGCGGTGCCGGAGTCGGCGGTGAGCGCGTCCATGACATTGGCCCCTTGCGAGTAGCCGCTGAGCACCAATCGGGTGGCGGGGCAGGCGGCCACCAGGTTCTGCACGTAAACCCAAGTGGCTGAAGCACCTTGGGCAGTGGACGCGCTGATGTCCAGATTCGCCGGATAGTCGACTCCGTACACCGCGAGCGACTTCGGCGCCACCTGAGCGCTCAGGGTGTTGACGAATGCCTGGCCGACGGAGTCGACCGGGGGAGTGGTGTTGGCGCCCCGCGCGTAGACCACCTGGACATCGGGGCACGGTGCGGCAAGGGCGGGCGGTGCGGATGTCAACGGGGCGACGAGCGTGATGACCGCTGCAGCAACCATGTGAACCGGACGGTTGGGGGGCACCGGCGGATCGTGACACTGTGTTGACCTGGGTGATCGCAGGCGCGCCGAGTCCGGCGGCAGCCTATCGGCAAGCTCACATCAGCGGCGAAGTGTGTCAAAGGATTTGTCGCACAACAACCTTGGTAGATGCGCCCGGCTTCAGGCTTTCCGCGCCAGCGGAGTCACCCCGCGGGCGTTGGGCAGTGGTAGGTCGTTGTAGGTCGCGATACCCGGCGCGGCCGCGACGACGGCCGGGATGGCGTGGATCGGCGGCATCGCTGTCATGATGTGGCCGAGGACGAAGAAGTCCTCGATGGACGTTGCATTCTCGATCAGGTCCGGCGGCGGCAGGAAGCCGACGGTCATGGTGACCGTCGGGCGGCCATCGATGGTGATCTTCCAGCCGTCGCCGTCGAGCTTCCAGTCGGGATCGAGGGTCTGACCCTTGCGCCACCGGACATTGAGGTCGATGACGGTTGCGCCGTCGACCCGACCCTGCCAGCTGGCGTAGACCCCGGCCACATGGCCGGCGGGGATGGTCCAGGACGCCATCACGAGATCCTCAGTGGTCTGGGCATATTCGGCTTCGCAGACGATCTCGTCGAGTTCCACGCCGAGCGAGTCGGCCACCAGCGCAACCGCCTCGGCGAAGATCGCCGTGCCTTCGGCGGCCTTGTCCGGCAGCTCGGGATCGTCGATGCGCATACCGAAACCGCACGGCCGCTCGGTGTCGGGGGAGTCGTAGAGCGTGGTGTCGGCAGACTCGGCGATGGTGACTTTGTCAACGCGGTCGCAGGCGGTCGTCGCGACGATCGCGAGCAGCTCGGCGAAGCCGGGACTGACACCTGAGCCGAACATCGTCGACCCGCCGGCTATGCAGGCCTCGAGGATGCGGGTGCGATCCTCGCCGAGGTTGTGGCCGGTGACGAAGGATGCCGAGGCGACGACGTTGACCCCGGCCGACAGGATGCGGACCAGTTCGTCGACGTCGTTCCACATCGGGTTGTAGACCACGCAGTCCGGCTTGAGTGCCAGCAGGGCGTCGACGTCATTGGTGGCCGTCACGCCGAGCGGCTCGATGCCGACCAGCTCGCCGACGTCGCGGCCTGCTTTGTCCGGCGACCAGGCGTAGCAGCCGACGAGTTCGAGGGTGGGGTTGGCCGCGATGGCCGCTACCGAGCTTTTTCCGACGTTGCCTGTCGTCCACTGGACGACCCGATACGGGGCGATGTTGTGCACTCGCTCAGCATAGGAGCACGCGGTCGTGGAGATCGCCCCATTGCGTCGATCTCGACGCGGCGATCACTCTTCGAGGGTGACGCTGCCGCGGCTGCTGCGCCGCAGGCGATGCTTGGTCTTGCCGGTCGGCCGCTTGTTGCGGAGAGCGCCGGTTTCGGATTCGGGCTCGGTTTCGGCGGCGACCTCAGGCTCGGACTCGGCGGGCTGTTCGTCGTCCGCAGATTCCTCGGCTTCGGGCTCAGCCTCAGGCTCGGCCTTCTCTTCGACTGCCTCGGTCTCGTCGGACTCGGCCTCGGCTTCCTCGGCTTCATCGGCCGCTTCGTCGGCTTGCTTGCCGCGCTTGCGTCGCGGCTTCTTCTCCTTGGGCGGCTTGGGCACCTGTTCGGCGACAAAGGAGAGGTAGAACGCCCCTAACGCCAGGACCGCCACCGCAGCGGCCGCGCCGTAGACGCCGAACAGCCAGGGCCCGGCGGTCTGCAGGCTCAGCCAGATCTCGGCGATCGCCGTGACCACGATCAGCGCACCGGCGACCACGTGCAGGATCAGCGACCACAGCCGCAGCCGCAGCGCCAGGGCGGGTGTGCCCAACGCAGGCTCACGGGTGCGCTCCAGAGTCAGTAGCACCGGCAGCGCGGCCACACCGAACAACAACCCAGTGACGATGCGCAGCACCGTCCCGAGCGTGTGCGACGTATCGCCCATGAGCTCCCACCACCGCGGCAGGACGAACAGGAAATACAGGACGCCCCCGATCAGCCACACCGTCAGGTGCACTGCCGTCGCGGTGAAGCGACCCATACCCCTCCTAATGCTGTGAATCCGAGGTGCGATCAGGTGGTGACTCACCCCCGATCGCACCTCGGATCAGGTGCGGAGGATAGGGGATTTGAACCCCTGAGGGCTATTAACCCAACCCGCGTTCCAGGCGAGCGCCATAGGCCACTAGGCGAATCCTCCGTCGGCAATGGTAGCCGACTCGGAAGGCGCTCGGATCCGGCTGGCTGACAGTCCCGGTTGGCACGCGTATTAGACTCGCTGTGGACCCCGCGCGGCGTCTATCCTGTGAACTCCCCCAGGGCCGGAAGGCAGCAAGGGTCAATGGGCTCTGGCGGGTGCGCGGGGTCCCCTAATTTGTCGGGTGCATCTCCGCCCGGTGATCACGGCGTTGACGTTCGAAAGGCGCATGGTGTCGTTCCACTCCCTGAGCCGCGACGAACTGGCTGCCCAACACGAAATCCAGAGGCAGAACTATGCCGATCTGCAGGCCAAGAAGCTGGCCCTGGACCTCACCCGCGGCAAGCCGTCCAGCGCGCAGTTGGACCTGTCCAACGCCCTACTGAGCCTTCCCGGCGCCGACGACTACCGCGACGACGAGGGCACCGACACCCGCAACTACGGCGGCCTGCACGGGCTGCCCGCGCTGCGGGCCATCTTCGGCGAGCTGCTGAGCGTCCCGGTGCCCAACCTCATCGCCGGCAACAACGCCAGCCTCGAGATGATGCACGACGCCGTGGTCTTCTCCTTGCTGCACGGCGGCGTCGATTCGCCGCGGCCGTGGATCGAGGAGCCGGCGGTCAAGTTCCTGTGCCCGTCGCCGGGTTACGACCGTCACTTCGCGATCACCGAGACCTACGGCATCGAGATGATCAACGTCCCCATGCTGGAGGACGGTCCCGACGTCGACCTCATCGAGGAACTCGTCGCGGCCGACCCGGCCATCAAGGGCATGTGGTGCGTGCCGGTGTTCTCCAACCCCACCGGCGCCACTTACTCGTGGGAGTCGGCTCGTCGCCTTGTCCAAATGCAAACCGCGGCACCGGATTTCCGGCTGTTCTGGGACAACGCCTACGCGGTGCACACCTTGACGCTGGACTTCCCGCGTCAGGTGGACATCCTGGGCCTTGCCGAGAAGGCCGGCCACCCGAACCGGCCGTTCGTGTTCGCCTCGACGTCGAAGATCACGTTCGCAGGTGCGGGGGTGAGCTTCTTCGGCGGCTCGCTGGGCAATATTGCCTGGTACCTGCAGCACGCGGGGAAGAAGTCGATCGGCCCGGACAAGGTCAACCAACTGAGGCACCTGCGGTTCTTCAAGGACGCCGACGGGGTGCGCCTGCAGATGCTGCGTCACCAGCAGCTGATCGCCCCCAAGTTCGAGCTGGCGCTGGACATCCTCGACAAGCGGCTCTCGGACTCCAAGATCGCATCGTGGACCGACCCCAAGGGCGGTTACTTCATCAGCCTCGACGTGCTGCCCGGAACGGCCAAGCGCACGGTGGCACTGGCCAAGGATGCCGGCATCGCCGTCACCGAGGCGGGTGCGTCGTTCCCGTATCGAAAAGACCCGGACGACAAGAACATTCGCATCGCGCCGACGTTCCCTCCCACGTCTGATCTGACCGATGCGATCGACGGTCTGGCGACCTGTGCGCTGCTGGCCGGCACCGAGGCGCTGCTGCGGTCGGACTCTGTCACCGACGGTCGGTAGCCTTCACCCGTGGCGCTCTACCGCAAGTACCGGCCGGCAACCTTCGCCGAGGTCGTTGGGCAGGAGCACGTCACCGAGCCGCTGTCGACCGCATTGTCGGCAGGCCGGATCAACCACGCCTATCTGTTCTCCGGCCCGCGAGGGTGTGGAAAGACCTCGTCGGCGCGCATCCTGGCCCGGTCCCTGAACTGCGAGCAGGGGCCCACACCCACCCCGTGCGGGGTATGCGACTCCTGCGTGGCCCTGGCCCCTAACGGGCCGGGCAACCTGGACGTCACCGAACTCGACGCCGCCAGCCACGGCGGTGTGGACGACACCCGCGAACTGCGTGACCGGGCGTTCTACGCACCCGCCCAGTCGCGCTACCGCATCTTCATCATCGACGAAGCGCACATGGTCACCACCGCGGGATTCAACGCGCTGCTCAAGATCGTCGAGGAGCCGCCCGAGCACCTGATCTTCGTGTTCGCCACCACCGAGCCGGAGAAGGTGCTGCCGACCATCCGCTCGCGTACCCACCACTATCCGTTCCGGCTGCTGGCGCCGCGCACCATGCGGTCGCTGATCGAGCGCATCCTGGCCTCCGAGGACGTCGAGGTCGACGACGCCGTCTTCCCGCTCGTGATCCGGGCCGGTGGCGGCTCGCCACGCGACACCCTCTCGGTCCTCGACCAGCTGCTGGCCGGGGCCCAGGACAACCGGGTGCACTACCAGCGGGCGCTGGGGCTGCTCGGTGCCACCGACGTCGCGCTGATCGACGACGCGGTGGACGCTCTGTCGGCCGGTGACGCGGCCGCCCTGTTCGGTGCGGTCGAGTCGGTGATCGACGCCGGCCACGACCCGCGCCGATTCGCCGTCGACCTCCTCGAGCGGTTCCGCGATTTGATTGTGCTGCAAGCGGTTCCGGATGCCGCCAGCCGTGGTGTGGTGGACGCCCCCGATGACGTCCTGGAGCGGATGCGGGACCAGGCAGAGCGGGTCGGCCCGGCCACGCTGGCCCGCTACGCCGAGGTCGTCCATGCCGGGCTGGGGGAGATGCGTGGCGCGACGGCGCCGCGGCTGCTGCTGGAGGTGGTGTGCGCCCGGCTGCTGTTGCCGTCGGCCAGCGACACCGAGTCAGCGCTGCTGCAGCGCATCGAGCGCATCGAAACCCGGTTGGACATCTCGATTCCGGCGGGCGAAGCAGCCATGGGTGCGGCGGCGGCCCCGCCCGCCAAGCAATACGTGCGCAAGACGCAGGCACCTGCCGTCGAGGCGGCACCCGCCGCCGCACCATCGGCCCCTCAGCCGACCCCGGTCGCCAAGCCGGAGCCGGTGGTCCGGCCCGAGCCCGTCGCCGAGCCCGAACCTGTTGCCGCACCGGAACCCGTGGCCCCGCCGGAACCCGTCATCGAACCGGTGTCCCGGCCCGAGCCTGTTGCCCCGGCTGCGGCAGCCGGTGAGCCCGGGGCGGCGGCGGTCCGCAGCATGTGGTCGACGGTGCGCGAGAAGGTCCGTCAGCGCAGCCGCACCACCGAGGTGATGCTGGCCGGTGCGGTGGTCCGTGCCGTCGAGGGCGACACCCTGGTCCTGGCCCACGAATCGGCGCCGCTGGCAAAGCGGTTGGCCGAGCAGCGCAATGCCGATGTCATCCGCGACGCGCTCAAAGACGCCCTCGGGGTCGACTGGCGAATCCGCTGCGAGGTCGGTGCGGGCCAGCCCGTCGCCGCCGCCGCCGAACCACTGCCGCCCGAGCCGGCACCCGATCCGGTCGAGGCGCAACGCGCCGAAGAAGACAGCATGATCGCCGAGGTCGGCCGCGACGAGGACGCCGCACCGCGTCGCGACCCCGAAGAGGTGGCTCTGGAACTGCTGCAGACCGAGTTGGGCGCCCGCCGCATCGACGGCTGACAACGCGAATTCGCTGTGTGGTCGCTGAGATCGGCCATCCCCGGCGTGCGGAACGCCCCGATGCCCCCTACTGTCGACCACACATGCGGTCCGCCCCCGGGCCGCGCCCGGAGGCAGAACGGAACGAATCGGCGATGCCCACGACTCTTCTGACCCGGCGGCTCACGGCCGCGGCGTTCGGTGCGTTCACGCTGGCGCTGGTGGGTGTAGCGCCGGCCGCCTCCGCCGACCCGCCACCGAACTGCACTGCCGCCGACCTCGAAGGTGTGCGCACCGGTGTGCAGTTCGCGACCTCGGCGTACCTGTTCACCCATCCCGACGTGAACGCCTTCTTCAGCAGCCTCGGCGGGCTGCCGCGCGCCCAGGTGCTGGCCAAGGTGAAGGCTTATATGGCCGCCAACCCCGATGTGAAGGCCGATATCGCTGGGATTCGACAACCGTTGCTGGACATCAAGACTCGCTGCGGAGATTCGGGCGCACCCGGCCCGTTCTGACGCTCACGCCGGCGCGATCCGTCGCCTGGGCAG
Organism: Mycobacterium sp. DL592; assembly: GCF_011694515.1. Classification (NCBI taxonomy): domain Bacteria; kingdom Bacillati; phylum Actinomycetota; class Actinomycetes; order Mycobacteriales; family Mycobacteriaceae; genus Mycobacterium; species Mycobacterium sp. DL592. The sequence goes on from NZ_CP050192.1 coordinate 208,624, forward strand.
GGGACTCGAGTACACCACGCTGGTCGTGATGCTGCCCAGCGCGGCGAGCTTTCCGGTGATGCGCTCGAGGTCGGTCATCGACCTCGCCAACACCTTCATGATGAAGCAGTCGTTGCCCGTGACGTGATGGGCCTCAACGACTTCCGGCACCACCTCGAGCAGGTCGTGAACGGGCTTGTAGTTGCCCGACGGGAAGGCCAGCCGCACGAAAGCGGTGATGGGGTAGCCCAGCGCGGCGGCATCCACGGTCGCGGTGTAGCCGGTGATGATCCCGGCGTCCACCAACCGCCGAACGCGGTCGGCAGCCGAACTGGGTGACAGCGCGACCGTCCGGGCCAGATCGGCCATGCTGACGCGGCCGTCCGACTGCAACGTGTCGAGGATCAGCGCGTCGGTGCGATCAAGTGCGGCCCGTCGATCGTTCGGCATGAGGCGAATAATGCCACCGATTCCACGGACGTTCTCCCTGATTTGCGTTGATCAGCCCTTCCTCCGCCGTGCGAGCCGTTGTTCGATTAGAGGATGCCAGTGACTGCTCGCGAGTTCTTCGCCGCGAAGCTCGCCTTCGAAACCGACCCCGCGGACCTGGTCGCGGCCCGTCAGGCCGGGCAGTCGCCGGTTGTCGTCGACACCCGGTCGACGACCGGGTGGGGGCAGGGTCGCATCCCCGATGCGCTGCACATCCCGGGTGGCGAGCTGCGGCAGCGGGCCGACGCCGAACTGCCGGATCGCGACGCCGACATCGTCGTCTACTGCTGGGGGCCGGGCTGCAACGGCTCGACCCGCGCGGCGCTGCTGCTCACCGAACTGGGCTACACCCGCGTCCGTGAGCTGATCGGCGGGTTCGAGTACTGGGCCCGCGAAGGCCTGGCGATCGAGACGGCGGCGGGCCGCACCCGCCGGCCGGTGGACGGCCTCACCGCACCCGTGCCTGAGGCGTCAGCCTAGGCGTTCCACCACGGCCGCAGCGGCAGGCCCCCGTCGCCGCCGTTGTGGTCCAGCTTGACGGCCAGAACCTGGTGCAGCTGAACCACATTGGTCTCGAAACCCAGCCGCGACCCGGCCATGTACAGGCCCCACACCTTGGCGGTGGGCAGCCCGACCTCGTCGACCGCATCGTCCCAGTGCTCCACGAGGTTGCGGCACCAGTCCCGAAGGGTCAGCGCATAGTGCTGACGAAGGTTCTCTTCATGGATGACCTCGAGGCCGACGTTCTGCACCGCGGTGATGATGCGGCCCGAACCGGTGAGCTCCCCGTCGGGGAAGACGTAGCGGTCGATGAACCCACCAGCACTGGGACCGGTCCTGTTGTCGTGGCGGGTGATGCAGTGGTTCAGCAGCAACCCGCCGGTGCGCAGCTTGGACTTCAGGAAGCCGAAGTAGGACGGGTAGTTGGCCACCCCGATGTGTTCGGTGAGCCCGATCGAGGACACCGCGTCGAACCCGCTCTCCAGCACGTCGCGGTAGTCCATGTGGCGCACCTCGGCCAAGTCGGCCAGGCCCTCGTCGGCGATCGCCTTCTGCGCCCACGCCGCCTGCTCCCGCGAGAGCGTCACGCCGATGGCCTTCACCCCGTTGCGCGCGGCGTGGCGGACCATGCTGCCCCAGCCACAGCCCACGTCGAGCAGCCGGTCACCGGCCTTGAGGTTGAGCTTCTCGAACACCAGGCGGTACTTGTTGTCCTGCGCCTCTTCCAGCGTCGCCTCGGGGTTCGGGTAGCACGCGCAGGTGTAGGTCATCGACGGCCCCAGCACCCACTCGTAGAAGGCGTTGGACACGTCGTAGTGGTGGTGGATGGCCTCGGCGTCGCGTTTCTTGCTGTGCCGCAAGCCTTCTGCGATCCGTCGCCAGCGCGGCAACGCCTCCTGCGGGGGCGGTGCGATCGGTTTGAGGCGCTCGATCCCGAGGGACCGGACGATGTCGACCAGCACGCGGGCCGGCGGGCGCTTGAAGTCCATCGACTGGCCGAGGGCCTTGAGCAACTCGTACGGGTCACCGGGGTGCACGCCCTGCACACCCAGGTCGCCGGCGACATAGGCGCGGGCCAGGCCGAGATCGCCCGGTGCGGTGGCCAGGTACGTGGTGCCGCGCGGCGTCAGCAGTTCCAGGCCCAGCTGGGCGTCCTCGGGGCCGGCGCTACTGCCGTCGTATGCGCTGAACTTGAGCGGCAGTTCCCCACCGGCGGTGAAGGATTCGAGGATCTCGGCCAGGCTGAGCCGGCCTGGCGCTTCGGTCGGGTCGTTGAAGGTCGTCATTGTCGTTGCACCGCCTTTGCGTACAGGTCCAGCAGCCGCGAATCGGGGTCGTAGATCTTCTTCACGGTCCTGTAGGTTTCTCCGCCGTAGAGCTCGTCAAACTCCTCCCGGCTGTAAAAAGAGTCTGAGTACAGCGACTTGTGCCCGTTCAGGTCACTGATTTTTCGCTCGATGAGTCGATTGGTGTGGCCTCTGCTGATCCCCGGGTCGCTGCGCTCCTGCCCGCCGGGGCCGGGGCCGACCGGCACCGATGACCAGAACCCGACATTGACATAGGTGTGGTGGGCGCGCAGTGGGTACAGCGGCCAGCCGCCCTGATCGCGCAGCCGCAACGGGCACAGCCAGATCGGTTCGATGGGGACGTTGTCGAGGAACCAGGACACGAACTCCTCGACGCCCTCGATCGGTACCTCCACGTCCTGCACCACTCGTTCGCGAGGTGGCCGGCCGTGCCGCGCCTCGATCCGGTCGGCGATGTTGAACTTCTGGTCGTAGGCGATCAGCTTCCAGTAGACACTGCTGCGCCGGTGGCGCCGTGGCCACAGCCGGCGGATGGTCGGGTTCTGTGCGCCGAAAGCCCTTGAGCACCAGAACCAGTCGGTGTCCCAGCGCCACAGATAGTCGTGGATCGTCAACCGGTCGTCCTTGATCCCGGCGGCGTGCTGGATCGACCGGTAGTAGATGTCGGCGCCGGTGTAGTCGCTGACCGGGCCAGGGGTGGCGGTCTGGGTGCCTAGGCACAGATAGCTCTCGTCGGCGCTGAACACAACGCCGTCGAGGTAGTCCACCGGCTGCCCGTTGTATCCGCCGGTGTCGACGATGCGGTCCATCTCTGCGACAAGCTCGGCCAACGTGTTGAACCGGATGTGCTGGAGGCTGACGAACGGTTTGACCGTCTCGAGCTCGATCCGCAGTCGAACGGAATAGCCCAGCGTCCCATAGGAATTCGGGAAAGCGCGGAACAGGTCGGGGTGGTGTTCGGGAGTCGCGGTAAGCACCTCGCCCGAACCGGTGAGGATGTCCATCTCCAGCACCGACTCGTGCGGCAGGCCGTTGCGGAACGAGGCCGACTCGATGCCCAGGCCCGTCACCGCACCACCGAGGGTGATGGTCTTGAGCTGGGGGACGACCAACGGGGTCAGCCCGTAGGGCAGTGTCGCCGCGACGAGATCCTCATAGGTGCACATACCGGCCACGTCGGCCGTCTTGGTGTCCGGGTCGACGCTGAGGACGCCGGTCAGCCCGGAGGTGTCCAGGCCCGGTGCGTCGCGTTTGGCGCGGGCCCGGAACAGGTTCGACGTCGGCTTAGCCAGCCGCACCGAGGCAGTGGCAGGGATAGCGCGGTAGCTGGCAAGGAGTCGGTCAACTCCCCGCCGGTAAGTGGTCAGTGCTGCGTCAACAGCCACACGACTACGCTAGTCGCCAGCCCCAGCCGATGCGACCGCACGGCTGTTCGGCACACCGGTACATCACCGCCACACGAGGAGTTTTTCCTGATGGGACAGGTCAGCGCGGACAGCACCATTCTGATCGACGCCGAACCCGCCACTGTGCTCGACGCGATCGCGGACTACCAGGGCGTGCGTCCGAAGATCCTCTCGCCGCAGTACAGCGATTACCAGGTTCTGCAGGGCGGCCAGGGGCAGGGCACCGTAGCCAAGTGGAAGTTGCAGGCCACCAAGTCGCGGGTGCGGGAGGTACAGGCCAATGTCGATGTCGCCGGCCACACCGTCATCGAGAAGGACGCCAACTCTTCGATGGTGACCAACTGGACCGTCGCCCCGGCCGGGCCGGGCTCCAGCGTCACGGTCAAGACCACCTGGACCGGGGCCGGCGGGGTCAAGGGCTTCTTCGAGAAGACGTTCGCGCCGCTGGGCCTGCGCCGCATTCAGGGCGAGGTGCTGGCCAACCTGAAGAAGGCCGTCGAGAACCCCTAGCTGGTTCTGGGCGGCTGGGTGGCCAGGAACGCCGCGATGCCCTGGACGACGGCGGCCGCGTACTTCTCGCGGCCGTCAGCGCTTTCCATCAACGCCGAGTCCACCGGATTCTTCATGTTGCCGAGTTCGACGAGCACCGCCGGATACTGCGCCAGATTGAGCCCGGCGAGGTCAGCGCGGCCGTAGAGGCCGTCGGACCCGATGTAGGTGGCCGGCGGGATGCCCGAGGCGGCCAGGGTGTCGCGCATGACGCGGGCGAGCTGTACCGAAGGCCCGGCCTGAGCCTGATTCAGCGGTGGACTGGAGTAGTTGACGTGAAAGCCGCGGCCGGTGGCCGGGCCGCCGTCGGCGTGGATCGACACGATCGCGTTGGGGGCGAACGAGTTGGCCATCGCGGCGCGCTCGTCGACGCACGCCGCGACCTGGTCGTCATTGCCGCGCGACATCGCGGTGCGCACCCCGAGCTGGGTCAGGCCCTGCCGGATCAGCAGCACGGTGTCCCAGTTGAAGGTGTGCTCGGGGAAGCCATCGTCGGTGGCTGTCCCGCTGGTCTGACAATCCTTGGTGCCGCCGCGGCCGGTGGGAACCTGCTTGGTCATCGAGGCGTCGTTGGCGCCGTTGTGGCCCGGGTCGAGGAACACGATCATTCCGGCGATGTTCGCGGGCGCGGCCTGGGTGACCGGGGTCGCCAGCGGGTAGGCCGCGATCAGCAAGCTGGCGCAGACTGCGGTGGCGACACGCCTGGGAACGGACATAAGCACGCGCGTCACCGTAACTCTTCGGCGTCTAGGCTTGAAGTCGGTAAGCGCCGTAATCCCCAGGCGCAACCAAGTCGAGACCAATACGCAAGGAGACTGTCATGCAGCCCGGAGAAGTGCCCGACCTCGAGGGCTTGCGTGAACGCGCCGAGCAGGTGCGCGATCAGCTGATGCCGGGCCTGCAGGCTGCGTTGGCCCAGGCGCAGGAGTTGCAGCAGAAGCTGATGGAAGCCCAGGAGAAGCTGGCCGCCGCGGAGGTGCACGGGCAGGCCGGTGGCGGGCTGGTGCAGGTGACCATGAAGGGCAGCGGGCAGGTGGTCGGGGTTCGCATCGATCCCAAGGTCGTCGACCCCAATGACGTCGAGACGCTTCAGGACCTGGTGGTCGGTGCCATCGCCGACGCGTCGCGGCAGTTCACGATCCTGGCGCAGACCCACCTGGGGCCGCTGGCGAACCAGACTCCGCCCGGTCTTCCGGGCGTCGGCGGGCTCGGCACACCCGGGCTTCCGCAGGTCTGACGCTGCCTCATGTTTGAAGGCCCCGTCCAGGATCTGATCGACGAGCTCGGCAAGCTGCCGGGTATCGGGCCCAAGAGTGCCCAGCGGATCGCGTTTCACCTGCTGTCGGTGGAGCCGCCCGACATCGACCGGCTGACCGCGGTGCTGGCCCGGGTTCGCGACGGTGTGCAGTTCTGCGAGGTGTGCGGCAACGTCTCCGACGCCGAGCGCTGCCGGATCTGCAGCGACGCCCGCCGCGACGGCACACAGGTGTGTGTGGTCGAGGAACCCAAGGACGTGCAGGCCGTCGAGCGCACGCGCGAATTCCGTGGGCGCTACCACGTGCTGGGCGGCGCGCTGGATCCGCTGTCGGGCGTGGGTCCGGATCAGCTGCGAATTCGTCAGCTGCTCAACAGGATTGGTGAACGAGTCGACGGCGTGGACATCACCGAGGTGATCATCGCCACCGACCCAAACACCGAAGGTGAAGCCACCGCAACGTATTTGGTGCGCATCCTGCGCGACATCCCGGGGTTGACGGTCTCGCGGATCGCCTCGGGTCTGCCGATGGGCGGTGACCTGGAGTTCGCCGACGAGCTGACCCTGGGCCGCGCCCTGTCCGGCCGCCGCCAGATGGTCTAGGTACGCCGCCTCTTCCGCGCCGAGATTGAACTCACGCAGAGGTCTACTCGCACTTCCTCTGCGTGAGTTCAATCTCGCGGAGATGTCAGTGGGTGTTCTCATGCTGGTCGGCATGAATCAGGTGTTCATCGGGACTGAGGCGATCGCCAGCGGCAAGCTCACGCGGTACGAGCTGCAAAGGTTCCACACCAGACTTCTGCCCGACGTCTACCTGCCGCGCGGCCTGGTGCCGACGCTGCGGGGCCGCACTGTCGCGGCGTGGCTGTGGTCCAAGCGGCGGGCGGTGATCGCCGGTGGCAAGCACCTCCCGAGGTCGAACGCGGTTGCCGCTGCGGCTGCACTTCATGGTGGTGGGAGGAGTTCATGGTTGCGGCGGAATACGACGGTGACCAGCACCGGACCGACCGAGGCCGCTACGTCTGGGATCAGAGGCGGTCCCGTCTCGTTGCCGAACTGGGCTGGGAGGCAGTACGGGTGATCAACGAAGACAACCCGATCGACGTCGTCAGTCGCGTTCACGATGCGCTGATGTCGCGGGGTTGGCGCCCCGAGATTGACGTGACGCAGAGGTCCACTCGCAGATTGTCTGCGTGAGTTCAATCTCGGGGAAAGAGGTTCACATGCGGCGGGGGGCTGCTAGGCGTTCGCGACGCAAGTCGTCTACCTCGGGCAGCTGTAGCGGCTCCAGCGGGCCGACCACCCTGGACAGCAGCAGGTCGGCCAACTCCGGATTGCGGGCCAGGCAGGGCCCGTGCAGATACGTCGCCACCACGCTGCCCTGCACCGCGCCGTCGTACCCGTCCCCGTCGCGGTTGCCGGCACCCTTGACGACCGCGGCCAGGGGGCGGGCATCCGGGCCTAAAACCGTTCCGCCGCGGTGGTTTTCGAAGCCGGTCAACGGCTGAAACAAGCCCTCGATCACCGGGTTGGACACCACCTCGCCGATCGTGCGCGCCGGCTGCGGCGACGTGGTCACATCCAGCAGGCCGACCCCCTCGACCCGTTCACCGGCCGAGGTCTCATACCAGTGACCCAGCACCTGGATAGCCGCGCAGATCGCCAGCACCGGCGCGCCGCGCGACACCGCCCGCTGCAAACCCTGATGTGTCAGAAGATGTTTGGTGGCCAACCGCTGCGCGTAGTCCTCGGCGCCGCCCAGGGTGTAGAGATCCAGCGAGTCGGGCACCGGATCGGCCAGCGTAATTTCGACGATCTCGGCGGCAATACCGCGCAGTCGCAGCCGCTGTCGCAACACCACCGCGTTGCCGCCGTCGCCGTAGGTGCCCATCACATCGGGCAGCACCAGCCCGATCTGCACGACATCACTCATCGCATTCGCCCCAACGTCCGGGACAACTGCAAGAACGCCGTGTAGTTGGCCACCACCTCGACGTGCCCCTCCGGACACGACGTGATCGCGTCAATAGTGTTGTGCACCAAGGTGTGCGGCACCGAGGCATACCCCAGCCGCACCGCCAGATCGGTGCCGCGCTCACCGGCGGCCACCACCGGCACGGCTGATCCCGATGCTCTTTGCGCGAGACGCTCATCGCCGAAGTGCTCGAAGTTGACGTCCCACAACCACGACAGGTCCTCCCCGTCGGGCACCTGACCGTTGACCGCGATCACCACGCCCGCCGCGGTGGTGTCCACCATCGACAGCGCCTCCTGCCAGCCAGCCGGGTTCTTGGCCAACAGGATTCGCGCGGTGTGCTCACCGATCGGCACGGTCTGGTACCGCCCGGCGACCTCATCGACCGTCGACACCGCGGCCACCGCGGCGGCCGGATCGGCGCCGAGCGCGACCGCGGCCGCGACCGCCTGCGTGGCATTGCCCCGATTGACCCGGCCGGGCAGCGACAGCCGCATCGGCAACTCGAGCCCGGAAGGCCCGTAGACGTTCACGTCGTCGAACCACCACTGCGGGCTCGGGCGTTTGAAATCCGTTCCGGTGGAATACCAGTGCGACCCGTCGCGCACGATCACCTCGCCGCTGCGCGGGCAGCTCACCGAGTCGTTGGCCCACCCGGCGCCCGCGGCCACCCACACGACGTTCGGGCAGTCGTAGGCCGCCGACGTCATCAGCACGTCGTCACAGTTGGCCACCACCAACGCATCGGGGTGACGGGCCAGCCCCGCACGCAGCGTGCGCTCGATGTGGTTGATCTCCCCGACGCGGTCCAACTGGTCGCGCGAGAGGTTCAGCAGCACGATCACCTCCGGATGCACGGCATCGGAGACGTGCGGCACGTGCATCTCGTCGACTTCGAGTGCGGCCAGTGGCGATTCCGGTGCGCCCGCCAGCGCCGCGATCAACCCGGCGTCCATGTTCGCGCCCTCGGCATTGGTCGCGACCGCACCCAGCGTGCCCAGCGCCGCGGCCGTCATCCGGGTGGTCGTCGACTTGCCGTTGGTACCGGTGATGACGACAGAGCGCCGCCCCACCCCGAGCTGGTCGAGGATCGACTTGTCCAGCGTCATCGCGACCAGGCCGCCGATCATGGCGCCGGCCCCGCGGCCGGTGACCCTGGACGCCCAGCGCGCGGCGGCGCCGGCGGCGAGCGCGGTGCGCCCCCGGATCGTCATCGTCGGCCTGGGCATCGGACGCAGTTTATGCGGCGCAGAGGTGTGCGGCCCGACACGGTTCGATGTACCGGGCGCTGTCGGGGGTGCGTGCCATTCTGACTGTGTGAGCCACACCTGGGGCAGACCAGCCTCCGAGCCGGGGGACGGGTGGGTCGTCGTCGACGTCGAGACCACCGGCTTTCGCCCTGGTCATGCCAGGGTGATCAGCCTCGCCGCCCTCGCGCTGGACCCTGAGGGCAGGGTCGAACATTCGGTGGTCAGCCTGCTCAACCCCGGTGTCGACCCCGGCCCTACCCACATCCACGGCCTGACCGCGGACATGCTCGAGGACCAGCCCACCTTCGGCGATATCGCCGGCGACGTCGTCGACCTGCTGCACGGGCGCACCCTGGTGGCCCACAACGTGGCCTTCGACTACGCGTTCTTGACCACCGAGGCCGAGATGGCCGAGACCGTGCTGCCGATCGACACCGTCATGTGCACCGTCGAGCTGGCTCGCCGCCTCGACCTGGGCCTGGAGAACCTGCGGCTGGAGACCCTGGCCCGGCACTGGGATGTCGCCCAGACCCGCGCCCACGACGCGTTCGACGATGCGCTGGTGCTCTCCCGGGTGCTCACCCCGGCGCTGCAGCGTGCCCGCGACAACGGTGTCTGGCTGCCGGTGCGTCCGGCCAATCGCAGGCGCTGGCCGAACGGCCGCATCACCCATGAGGAATTGCGCCCGCTGAAGATGCTGGCCTCGCGGATGCCGTGCCCGTACCTCAACCCCGGCCGCTACGACGGCCGACGGTTGGTGCAGGGCATGCGGGTGGCGTTGTCGGCCGAGGTCAACCGCACTCACGAAGAACTCGTCGAGCGCATCCTGCATGCCGGCCTGGCCTACACCGACGCGGTCGACCCCGAGACGTCACTGGTGATCTGCAACGAGCCGCGGCCCGAGCAGGGCAAGGGCTACCAGGCGCGCGAGCTGGGCGTCCCGACCGTCTCCGACCGCCAGTTCATGGACTCGGTGGCATCGGTGGCCAACGGCACCGGAGTCGACGAGTTCGAGGCCTCGGTCGACCAGGGCCAGCAGTTCGCCCTGTTCTGAGCCGGTCAGACCTCGACGGGAACCTTGGCCGTCGGCGCACTCATCTGCTTGCGCAGCGTGGAGAACTCCGAGATCGTCTTGGTCGCCACCGTGGCCACCGGCCGGGCATTTCGGCCGTTGGCGTCGGTCTTGGACACCATCACCACACTGTCGATGTAGGGCTGGATCGTCGTGGCGTTCTGCACGGTGGCCACGATGATGAGTTGGAACCCGAACTTGCGGAAGGCCTGCAGCGCCTGCTGGGCGAACTGCGGGTCGGATTTCGAGAACGCCTCGTCGAGCATCAACTGCGCGAAGATCGGCCGGTTGTCCACACTGTCGGGGCTGGCCAGGTTGAAGCTCAGCGCGCCCGCCAGGCAGAACGCCATCAGCTTCTCCTGCTCACCGCCGGAGTTGTCGCCGGCGTTGCTGTGCGTGCGGATCAGCTCGTCGCTGTGCACGTCCCACTCGGCGCAGTCGAAGGTGAACCGGTTGCGCACGTCGAGTGCGTCACGCGTCCAGGCCCGGTCCTCAGGGGTGCTGGAGGCGAACCGGTTCCGCAGTCGGATGATGTCGGCGTACTGGTCCAGGATCGCCTGGTTGTCACCGAGGCCCACCTCGGCGATGCGGCCCGAGATGGCCTTGACGATCTCGGTCAGCTCCGACACCGCGGCCAGCTGCCGCGGGGTGGCCCGCAGCGTCAGCCGGGTGCCGCGGTTGAACTCCACCGAACCCAAACCGGTGTTGACCCTGGTGATCTGATCGCTGATACGGCGGGCCGCCTGCTCGGCCACCCGGTGCAAGGTGAGGATCGCGTCGGGTGCCTGCTCGGTGACCAGACGCATCATCCGCTCGTAGGCCTCGGGTAGTTCACGCTCGTCGATGTGCTTGCACAGCGCGACGTAGTCGTGCACCCGCTCGTCGAACACGTCGCTGTCGTTGGGGATCGCATCAGGGAACGCGGTGTCGAACGTGTTGAGAATGCGGGCCAGTTCGTCATAGGAGCGACGCCTGCTTTCCCTAAGCTGCTCGCGCTCGCGGCGGATCGCGGTGAACAGCGCCTCGCGGTGCGGCTCGGGATCGAGCAGCTCCAGTACCACCGGCAGATCCGCCGAGTAGCGGTCGAGCAGCTCCGTCAACGGCTCGCTCACGAACGCCGGTGTCAGCCGTTCCTGCAACTCCAGCAGCCGGGTCCGCCGCACGTCGAGGTCGTCGCGCCGGGTCTGGATGGCGCCGCGGCGGGTCATCAGGGTCTGGATCTCGGTCCAGCACTCCTCGGCCCGCGCCGACAGGGCCTCGATGTTCGGATGGTCGGCCAGCAGGATTTCGAACTGCTCGCGCAGGCGGTCGGCGTGCTTGTCGGCCGTCTCGGTGTCGATGTGGCTCCACTGCGGGAACTGTTCGCAGATCGCCTTGTAGGCCGCTGCGCGGTCGCGGCACTGCTGGCGTTCGGCTGCGATGTCGTCGGCGACCCGGCGGGCCTGCCGATAAGCCTCCTCGGCGCTGCTGAGATCGACTGTCAGCGCGTCGATCTTGGCCCCGACGTCACCCTGGTAGATGTACTCGGAGGGTCGCAGCGCGCGCCGGTCGTCCTTGATGGCCAGCCGTTCGGAGTCCTTGTAAAGCCCGGTGTCGGTGACGGCCCGCCGGAACCGGGGGAACACGTCAGGGGTGTCGACGCAGATGTGGTCACCGGCCGCGGCGACGATGTCGGCGGCTTCGGCAGCGCACGGGTGCGTGGGATCGACGACGAAAAGCTTGCCCGCCAACGTGTTCGGCTCCGCCTCGCGGCCACTGGCTGAGGCCCGGACATGGTGCAGCTGCAGCCGGCCCCGCATGTTGGTCTCGTTGACGAACCGCAGCACCGCGGCATAGTGCTGATCGGGTACCAGCAGCCGCAGCCCGACACCGCGCAACACCTTCTCGACGGCGATCCGCCAGCGGCTCTGCTCGGGCCGCAGGTCCATCAACTCGGCGATGTAGGGCAGCTCGCCGGGGTCGACACCGACTGCGGCGCAGATCTCTTCGCGCATCGTGATGGCCGACTCGGGCAGGGCCGAGCCGACGTGCTCGACGCGGCGCAGTTCCTTGGCGGCTTCGTCGCGGGCCAGCCGCGCGACCTTCTGGGCGTACTCGGCATCGGTGGAGGCCTCGCGGCCGCGGTCGAGCCGGGCCAGCAGTTCGGTGGCCTGCTTGGTCAGATCGTCGCGCAGGTTCCAGAAGTCGTCTGCGGTGTCGGGGACGTCGAGGTCATGCGCCTCGACCATCGCCTCGTAGGCCGCCCAGCGCCGGGACACCTCGTCGGCCTGGGCCTCGGCGGCGGCGACCTGTGACTGCAGCGGCCCGACCGTGGAGCTCGACCCGTTGATCTGTGCGTTGAGCGAATCCGATTCCGCCTTGGCAAGATTCAGGGTGCGGGTGACGTCCTCGTACTCGTTGCCGAGCTGGTCGATGGTGCTGTCGAGCGCCTCGATCTGCGCCGGGCACTGGGCCAGACGCACGTGATCGGTGTAGGCCCGCACCGTCGGCAGGTCGACGAGGTCGATGATGCCCAGATCCGAGGACTCCGAGGCGTAGCGCTGCTGGATGGCCTCGATGTCGCCGAGGATTTTGCGCTTGCGCTGCGCGACGGCCAGCAGCTCGCGGGCCTCGACGAGCGGGTCGATCTGCTTGAGCGCCTCAGGCAGGCGGGCCAGGCTCTCCGGTTCGTCGAGCATGAACTCGCGAACGAACTGTTCAAGTCCACCAACGCTTTTCAGCGACTTGGCCTTACCGAGCAGCTGCTGAGCGGCATCGGAGGCGCGGATGCCGATGGTGGCATACAGCTGGGCGAGGTACTGGGATTCGACCTTGGTGGAGAACCGCCAATTGTCGTCCTTGAAGACATTGCTGTCGAAACGGCCTGCGGCCCAACGGTTGCACACCTCTTCGATGTCGCGGTCGCCGTCGGCGAGCACGAACCGGCTCGAGGAGTCCGAGCGGGACTCGCCCACCAGCCACTTGAGCACCAGACCTGTGACGGCGCGGCCGGTGTTGCTGGCATAGGTCACCGCGACCGCTGACCAGGCCGTGCCCTCGCCGCGCAGGTACATCACCCGGCTGGTGCCGCCGTCGGTGCGCTCACCCCAGGCGCCGCGCACGTACTTGTCGACGGTGCGCCGCCCGGCATTGGACCCGGCGGCGGAATGGTCACCGGAGGCGTTGAAGTTGCGGCGGTTGAAAGGCAGGAACCCCAGCGAAATGGCGTCCAGCAGTGAGGATTTACCGCTTCCGGAGGCACCGGCGATCAGCGCCCCGCCTTCGGTGAACGCGATGTCGTGGTAGCCGTCGAACACACCCCAGTTGACGACCTGAAGGCGGGCCAGGTGGAACTGCTCAGGCATCGACGTCGACCTCTTCCTGCTCCTGCGGCGCGCCACCGCTGAGCAGCAGTTCGAACTGCTGCTGCAACTCGGTGATCACCGATGCCGTCATCACCGCGGTGATCACCGGACTGATGGTGTAGCTGTCCTCGTCGTCGCGGCTGCGCCGCAGGATCTCCAGCGACGCCAGCCGGGCGATCGCGCCGTCGATCCGGGCGGCGAAGGTGACGGTGTCGCGGTCGGTGTCGTTGAGCACCCCGGCGAACAGCCCGTGCATCTCGTCGCGTGAGATCAGCACGGTGTGGTCGCTGGCCGCACGCATCATCTGCGCCAGGTGCAGCGCCAGGATCGAATCGTAGGTGCCGAGCGGTTCGCGGCGCAAAAGCTTGACGCCCCTTGCTGATTCGTAGCGTGCCTGTTCGATGAACGCGACCTCGACGCCCTCGACGATGCGCAGCAGCAGGTCCAGTTCCGACAGCCGGATACTGAGCTGGTCGCGGTATTCGACCACCCAGCCGTAGAGCTCGCGGTCCGACTCGGCGCTGATGTAGCGGCGGGTCAGCAGGTGCTGCAACGCCCAGCAGGCTCGGTCGGGCAGCTCGCCGACATCGCCGTCGAAGCGCGGCCGGCGTTCCTGCGGCACCCGGGAGGTCTTGTTGACCTGGGGCAGCGACGAGAAGTCGATGGCAGGTTCGGTGGTCACTGCGCGGCTCCCTGCAGAGTGGAGATCGGTTCGGTGAACATCAGCAGCGGGACCTCGATCTCGCGGTCACGTCCGTCGAGGGACTGGAAGCGGACTGTCGTCGACGCGTCCGCGCCGTCGGTGCGCGGCTGTTTGAGCGCCCAGGACCACAGCACGATCACATGACCGAGGTACGCCGAGTCGAGCATGGACACGGCCTCGGGCAGCGACAGCGGCCCCCGCGCGACGGCGCTGTTGATCATCTCCGACATTCCCGGGGCGTCGACCTGGGTGGTCAGCGCGGCGAAGCTGGCCAGATCGACGGTGCTGTCGGCGGCTTGCGCAGGCTTGGGCGCCGACAGGTCGCTGATCCGGAAGCTCAGCGCCCCGACGGAGCTGATGGCGTGGCGGGCCAGCGGCAGCTCGAGGTCCAGGCGCGAATCGGTCAGCGACTCCTTGAGCAGCGTGCGCGCGGCGGCGATGGCGGTGTTGAGCTGACGGGCCACACCCCGGCTCTGCTCGAGGGTGCCGAACGCGGTGAATCGCTTGACCCGCTGGGCGCAGCGCTGCTGGATGCGTTCGACCTCGTCGATCTGCTGGCCGACGAGCTCGAAGAACCCGGTCATCACCTTGCGCAACGCCGGATCCAGCGACGGCAGTGCGTCGGCGACCGCGGCCACGTCGGCCTCGAACTCGGCGCGCTGGTCGGGGTCGTTGACCATCGCCAGGAACGCGCGGTGCGAGTCGCGGCCCTGGGAGTCCCACGCGGCCTGGTAGTCGGCGTACATCTGGCGCTGCCGGTCGCGGTATTCGAGATTGCTGTCGATCGGCTCGTCGAGGGCCGCGGTGGCCTGCTCGATCATCGTCCCGTACTGGCCGATGTCGGTGATCATCCGCTCCATCTGCAGCGCGATCGCGTGGGCTTCGTCATAGGAGTCGCCGACGTCGTCGTTCACCCGGCTCACGCCCTGGTCGAGCTGGTCGAGTTCGGCCTGCAATGCGGCGATCTGCGCCTGGATGCCGGCGCGAATCCGGTCCGGGTCGGTACCGACGCGGATGGCGACCTGCTTGAGCCGGGAGGCGATGCCGTTGATGGACCCGCCGGTGGCGATGGTGTCCTGGCGCCGGATGCCGCGCAGGAAGTCCAGCGCCCGGCGGGCTTCCTGGGTGAGGTAGCAGAGATTGCGCTCGTAGCCGCTGCGGGTGTCGGCGACCCGGTGCAGCCAGCCCTGGCTCGCCCACACCTTGATCAGGGCCAAGCCCGACAAACCCTCCGGCCGGTCGAGGTCGTCGAGGTCACGCTCGAGGGCGACCACCAGCTCGGTCTCCACCGCCACCCCGCTGCTCAGGTGCCGCTCCATCAGGGTGGCGTACATGCTCATGTTGAGCGCGGCGAGCAGCCGGATGGTGGGTGAGGCCTGGATGTCCCGGTTGGATTGTGCGAGCTCGGCGGTGGACAGCGTGGCGTCGTCCACCTAGGCCGTCTCCTTGGCTTCCTGATTAGTCATCGGACCGTCAAAGATAAGCGACGGCACCGACCCCGATCGCCCCGGCACGGCGTGTTGCCGAGGCCCGGCGTGTCCGGGCCGTCGGCCTTAGGCGAGGGCCTTGGCCTTGAGCGATTCGAACTCCGCCGCACTGATGGCACCCGAATCCAGGAGCTGCTTGGCGTGCTCGATCTCCTGAGCCGGAGAGCGTCCCGCGGCTTCGCGGATGTAGGCGTCGGTCTCGCTCTTGGCCTTCTGGGCGGCTTCCCGGGCCCGCTCCGTCATGCCCTGACCGCGCGCGATCAGGTAGATCAGCGCGGTGATCCACGGGAAGACGATCAGGAAGATCGTCCACACCGCCTTGACCCAGCCCGAGGTCGTGTGGTCCCGCCAGAACAGATCGGTGAGGATCTGGAACAGCACCAGCAGGTAGGCGATCCAGGCGAAGATGATCAAGAAATGCCAGAGAAAGTCCCAGGTGGAACCCCAGTCCATGGCGTACTCCCCTCGAAGTGTGCGCCGTAAGCCTAGCCCTGCCGGGCTGCCCGGTTCACGGCTGACACCACGGCGCGCAGCGACGCGGTCGTGATCGACGTGGCGATCCCGACACCCCACACGGTGCGGCCACCGACGGAGGCTTCGACGTAGGCCGCCGCGGCGGCCTCCTCACCGGCCGACATGGCGTGCTCGGAGTAGTCCAGGACGCTGACGTCGATGCCCTGGGTGCTCAGCGCGTCGACGAACGCGGCGAGCGGTCCGTTGCCTTCGCCGCGGATCTCGGTCTCGACGCCGTCGATCTTCACGGTGGCCTCGATGACGTCGATGCCGCCGTCGACCTCGGAGCCGATCACCTTCTGCTTGATGCGTTCCAGCGGCCGGATCGGCGCCAGGTACTCGTCGGCGAACGCGTCCCACATCTCCTTGGGTGACACCTCGCCGCCCTCACCGTCGGTGATCTGCTGGATCGCCTTGCTGAACTCGATCTGCAGCCGCCGCGGCAGCACCAGGCCGTGGTCGGCCTTCATGATGTAGGCCACGCCGCCCTTGCCGGACTGCGAATTCACCCGGATCACGGCTTCGTAGGTGCGCCCGACGTCCTTGGGGTCGATCGGCAGGTACGGCACCTGCCACAGGATGTCGTCGACGTCGGAGTCCGCCTCGTCGGCGGCGACCTTCATGGCGTCCAGGCCCTTGTTGATGGCGTCCTGGTGGCTGCCGGAGAACGCGGTGTAGACCAGGTCGCCGCCGTAGGGATGGCGCTCGTGGACACCCAGCTGGTTGCAGTACTCCACGGTGCGCCGGATCTCGTCGATGTTGGAGAAGTCGATCTGCGGATCCACCCCGCGGGAGAACAGGTTCAGACCCAGCGTCACCAGGCAGACGTTGCCGGTGCGCTCACCGTTGCCGAACAGGCAGCCCTCGATGCGGTCCGCCCCGGCCTGATAGCCCAATTCGGCTGCGGCAACAGCAGTTCCGCGGTCGTTGTGCGGGTGCAGGCTCAAGATGATGGAGTCGCGGCGGTTCAGGTTGCGACTCATCCACTCGATCGAGTCGGCGTAGACGTTCGGGGTGGCCATCTCGACGGTGGCGGGCAGGTTGACGATCAGCGGCCAGTCCGGGGTGGGCTCGATGATCTCGGAGACCGCGTCACACACCTCCTTGGCGTACGACAGCTCGGTGCCGGTGTAGGACTCCGGGGAGTACTCGTAGCGCCAGCGCGTGCCCGGGTGCTTGGCCGCCTCCTCCAGGCACTTGCGTGCGCCGTCGGTGGCGATCTTCTTGATCTCGTCGCGGTCGGCCCGGAACACCACGCGGCGCTGCAGGATCGACGTCGAGTTGTAGAAGTGCACGATGACGTTCGGTGCGCCGTCGCAGGCCTCGAAGGTCCGCTCGATCAGCTCGTCACGGCACTGGGTCAGCACCTGGATGGTGACGTCGTCGGGGATAGCGCCCTGTTCGATGATCTCGCGGACGAAGTCGAAATCGGTCTGGCTGGCCGACGGGAAGCCGACCTCGATCTCCTTGTAGCCCATCTTGACCAGCAGCTCGAACATGCGGCGCTTGCGGGCCGGGCTCATCGGATCGATCAGGGCCTGGTTGCCGTCACGCAGGTCGACCGCACACCACAGCGGGGCGCGGTCGATGACCTTGTCCGGCCAGGTGCGGTCGGGCAGGGCGACGGATTCGACTTCTTGGGCGAAGGGCCGGTAGCGGAACACCGGCATCGCGGTGTTGCGCTGGGTGTTGTACGCCGGCTGGCCGTCCTGGCGGGGTCCGGCTGGGGTCTTGATGGTCCGAGCTGATACGTAGGCATCCAGCGAATCGGACGAGATGTGGGTGGTCACGATTGGGCTCCGGGAGTTCTGGTTTGGATTTCAGACCGGCGCATCGCAAACACCCGCGACGGGAAGCCAGTCTGGATCAGACCCCGTCGCGGCGTCCGAGGAGGAGCACCCGCTGCACAAGGTCGTACTGTACTCCCGATGCGTCACCAGGCCAAAGCCCGGGTTTTCCGGCCGCCTCTACCGCTAGCGTGACTTCGTGATCGACGTCCGATCCCGCGGCGCGCTCGGTGACGGCCGCACCGACGACACCGCGGCCCTCGCGGCGGCCCTGCGCTCCGCCCACGACAGCGGCGGCGCCACCGTCTTCCTGCCCGCCGGGGTGTACTGCGTATCGGCCCCGCTGGGCGAGGCCGGAGGGCTGGCCCGGGTCTGCCTGACCGGCGACGGGGAGCGGGCCTCGACCATCAGGGCGACCGGCAACTTCGCGCCCATCACCGGCCTGTGGTCGCAGGCGCGGATCGAGAACCTCGTCATCGACGCCGGCGGCCACGGATCCCCGGGCCTGGTCGTCGAGCTGGACAAGAGCTATCTGCGGCACTGCCTCATCAAGGGCTGGACGCAGTTCGGGATTCGGCTCAACCCGACCACCGACGGGCTGCTGAACTGGATCGACGACAACTTCGTCGAGCAGGGCAACGGCTACGGCATCCACACCACCCACCACTTCTACGACTCGTGGATCGTCAACAACAACGTCGGCTCCACCGGGCCGAACCTGTCGGTCGAGAGCGGGCCGCTGCGCATCATCGCCAACCACCTCAACGGAACCCCAACGCACAACATCGAATTGCGCGGCAACAAGAACATCACCATCGTCGCCAACATCTGCGAGGGCGCTCGGCACGAAGCAATCGTCTACACCATGCCAGCCTGGCTCGACACCGACGCACCGCACGTGCAGATCGTCGGCAACAACATCACCAACGGCGGCAAGGGATCACCGGACGCCTGTCCGGCCATCGGTATCTACGCCCGCGACGCCGCCCACCGGATTCGCGGGTTCAACATCACCGGCAATCTGTTCGCCTGCGAAGACGACGGCGCCGGCTGGTCGCATGCGGTGGCCGCCGAACACGTTGACGACCTGTCGATCTCCGGAAACCAATGGGACGACGGCGGATTCGCCACCGCGGCGGTGCTCGGCGGCGGGCGCAACCTGGCTGTGGCCGGCAACACCTCGGCCAATATCGGGGCACGGGTGGTGGCCACCGTCGCCGGTCCGCTCACCCTGGCCTCGGAACCCGGCACCGACTACGTCTACTTCCTCGCCGCCGGATCACAGCCGAAAATGCCTCCGGCTCTGAACAACACCAGTCGCTACACGGTGAAGAACGTCGGAGCGGGGGACGTCACCATGGCCGGCATCACTCCCACCGTGACCATCGAGCCGGGCGGCGTTGTCGACCTGGTGTCGGACGGCGTGACCTGGCAGTCGTTACGCTGATCGATCATGCGCCGCCCGCCCCGCTGGACCCTCACCGTCATCGTGCTCGTGATCGCGGCCGGGTTCGCCATCTGGACATACTTCGACAAGCCGCCGGAGAAGTGCAAGCCGGTGATCGACATGCTGAGTTTCAACAAGAGCCAGTCGGAGCTCATCCAGTCCAAGGGCGGCTCCGGCCCCCCGACCGCCGCCGAGGACCTCCTCTATCAGCAGTGGGCCGACGGGATGGCCGAGCGCGCCCAGAAGGTCAACGACCCCGAACTGGCGGCTCAGGCCACCCAGCTGGCGCAGCTGGCCAACGAGTTCGTCACGGATCTGCCCAAGGTCCGCGCCGAGAAGGACTCCCGGGCACCCGGTGCCCCGGCGCCGGTGATCGTCTTCCAGATGCAGGCGCTGAGCGACCAGATCACCGGCCTGACCAACCAGCTGTCAAAGACCTGTTCCTGACCAGTTGAGCACCACGTCCTCCAGGGCCAGCCGCTCCCTTGGCCGGGAGTCGCGCTCGAGGATCTCCGGCGCCATCTCGCCGTAGTCGCCGAGCGTGCCGACGGCGACCATGATCAGCGGCCGCAGCCCGGCGGCCAGACCCAACACCTCGGGTGCGGCCTCGACGTCGAAACCGGCCATCGGATGAGCGATCAACCCCCGGGCCACCGCCTCGATCGCCAGGTTGGCCGCCGCCGCCCCGGCATCGACCGCGGAGTACAGCGCCGTGCGCTCGTCCTCGCCCTCGTCGGCGCACAGCAGGATCAGCGCACCGGCGGCTTTCGCGTAGCTGTTGCCCCGCCTGAGCAGGCCCGACAACGCCTCGAAGGCGCTATCCACCCGGCCCGGTATATCCCCGGGTCGCTGCGCTCCAGCCCGGCCCGGTATCTCCCCGGGTCGCTGCGCTCTCCCCCTCGCCTCCGGCTGGGCGGTACCCCCAGCCCGCCGGCCGACCACGAAGCGCACCGGCTGGACGTTTCCCCACGTCGCCGCCCATCGGGCCGCCTCCAGCAGGGCTGTCAGCTCCTCGTCGGTGACGACGGCGTCGGGGTCGAAGGCCCGCGGACTCCAGCGGGTAGCGATCGGCGGGTGCACCGGCACCCGGGTGTGTGCGTGGCGGTCGGAGGGTTGATCAGGCACCGCTGGGACGTTACCGCCGATCTCGGCGGGAAAAGCAGGTGTGCGTACCCCTTATCCTTGTGGGCGAACCCCACGTTTTACAGAAGGGCAGACAGTGGCGCTCGTCGTGCAAAAGTACGGCGGATCCTCGGTGGCGTCCGCCGAGCGGATTCGCCGGGTGGCCGAGCGCATCGTCGAGACGAAGAAGCAGGGCAACGACGTCGTCGTCGTGGTGTCCGCCATGGGCGACACCACCGACGAACTGCTCGATCTGGCTCGCCAGGTCTGTCCGGCACCGCCGCCGCGCGAGCTGGACATGCTGCTCACCGCCGGCGAGCGCATCTCCAACGCCCTGGTCGCCATGGCCATCGAGTCACTCGGAGCGCACGCCCGCTCCTTCACCGGATCGCAGGCCGGAGTCATCACCACCGGCACCCACGGCAACGCCAAGATCATCGACGTCACCCCGGGCCGGCTGCGCGCCGCGCTCGATGAAGGCCAGATCGTCCTCGTCGCGGGCTTCCAGGGCGTGAGCCAGGACAGCAAGGACGTCACCACCCTGGGTCGGGGCGGATCGGACACCACCGCGGTCGCCCTGGCCGCCGCACTGCACGCCGACGTCTGCGAGATCTACACCGACGTCGACGGCATCTTCACCGCCGACCCCCGCATCGTGCCCAATGCCCGCCGGCTGGACACCGTCAGCTTCGAGGAAATGCTCGAGATGGCAGCGTGCGGCGCCAAGGTGCTCATGCTGCGGTGCGTGGAATACGCCCGCCGCTACCACGTTCCGATTCATGTCCGGTCGTCGTACTCCGACAAGCCCGGCACGATCGTCACCGGATCTATCGAGGACATCCCCATGGAAGACGCCATCCTGACCGGAGTAGCCCACGATCGCAGTGAGGCCAAGGTCACCGTCGTCGGTCTGCCCGACGTGCCCGGCTACGCCGCCCGGGTGTTCCGCGCCGTCGCCGACGCCGACATCAACATCGACATGGTGCTGCAGAACATCTCCAAGGTCGAGGACGGCAAGACCGACATCACTTTCACCTGCTCGCGCGACGCCGGCCCAGCCGCGGTGGAGAAGCTCGCCTCGCTGCAGAGCGAGATCGGCTTCACCAAGGTGCTCTACGACGACCACATCGGCAAGGTGTCCCTGGTCGGCGCCGGCATGCGCAGCCACCCCGGCGTCACCGCCACCTTCTGTGAGGCGCTGGCCGAAGTCGGCGTCAACATCGAGCTGATCTCCACCTCCGAGATCCGAATCTCGGTGCTGGTCAAAGATTCCGAACTGGACAAGGCCGTCGCGGCACTGCACGAGGCGTTCGGGCTCGGCGGCGAAGAAGAGGCCGTCGTGTACGGCGGGACGGGACGGTAACCGTGGTCAACATCGGAGTGGTCGGGGCGACCGGCCAGGTCGGCCAGGTCATGCGCACCCTGCTCGAGGAACGCGACTTCCCGGTGACCAGCGTGCGGTTCTTCGCCTCCGCGCGGTCGGCGGGCAAGAAGCTGCCGTTCCGCGGTCAGGAGATCGAGGTCGAGGACGCCGAGACCGCTGACCCCAGTGACCTTGATATCGCCCTGTTTTCGGCGGGTGCGACGATGTCGCGGGTCCAGGCGCCGCGGTTCGCCGCCGCCGGTGTGGTCGTGATCGACAACTCCTCGGCATGGCGCAAGGACCCCGACGTTCCCCTGGTCGTCTCCGAGGTCAACTTCGCGCGCGACGCCGGTAATCGACCCAAGGGCATCATCGCCAACCCGAACTGCACCACCATGGCCGCGATGCCGGTGCTCAAGGTGCTGCACGACGAAGCTCAACTGGTGCGCCTGATCGCCTCGACGTATCAAGCGGTTTCGGGCAGTGGCCTGGCCGGTGTCGAAGAGCTGGCCTCGCAGGCCCGCGCGGTGATTGATGGCGCCGAGCAGCTGGTGCACGACGGCTCCGCCCTGGATTTCCCGCCGCCGAACAAGTACGTCGCCCCGATCGCCTTCAATGTGGTTCCGCTGGCCGGTTCGCTGGTCGACGACGGCTCGGGTGAGACCGACGAGGATCAGAAGCTGCGCAACGAGAGCCGCAAGATCCTCGGCATCCCCGACCTTGCCGTCAGCGGGACGTGTGTGCGGGTTCCGGTGTTCACCGGTCACTCGCTGTCGATCAACGCCGAGTTCGCCCAACCGATCTCGCCTGAGCGCGCCACGGAGCTGCTTACCGGTGCGCCGGGTGTGACGGTGGTCGACGTGCCGACGCCGCTGGCCGCCGCAGGGGTGGACGACACCCTGGTGGGCCGGATCCGCCGCGACCCCGGGGTGCCCGACGGTCGTGGTCTTGCGCTGTTCCTCTCCGGGGACAACCTGCGAAAAGGCGCGGCGCTCAACACGATCCAGATCGCCGAGCTGCTGGCCGCACAGCTTTGACCTCACCACGCCGAAGCGGGAGTTTGGGCGTGAAACTGCGAGTGGCGTGCGCCATTTCGTCGATCTTGATGCTGGTGGCGGCTCCCGTCGCGGCCGCCGACCCGCCGAGCCCGGTGCCGAACCCCATCTTGGCGCCTCTGGCCCTGGGCGAGGTGGTGCTCATCGGCCCGACAGCGGGTACGGGTACACCGACGCGCGACTACGGTATCGGCGCCACCGATCTCTGCGAATTCATGGAATTTCCAACCGAACTGCTGCAGATCTGCGGTGACAGCTTCGCCGGCCAGGGGGTGGGCTTCGGCGGCTGGTTCTCGCCGGTGGCATTGCATGTGGCCGGTGACTCCGTCGACGACCCCGACGGGGTGCGCTACACCGGTGTCACCGGGGTGGACAAGCCGCTGCTGGCCGACCCCACCGCGCCGGGATCCTCACAGCTGCCCGCCGGCGTCGTCACGATCAACCGGCAGAACTATCTGTTGGTGACGACCACCAAGAACCTGGTGCCGCAAACCTCCCGACTGGTGAAAGCCGAAGCCGGCCGCGGCGATTGGCAGACGGTGCCGGGATCGGTCCGCAAGGCGGCCTACGCCGACGGCAGGCAGACCCAGATCAGCGGCTACTACGACCCGATCCCCACCCCGGAGTCGCAGACCGGTTGGGTCTACATCGTCGCCAACAACTTCGACCGCACCGGGCCAGCGGTGCTCTATCGTGTTGCGCCACAGTCATTTACCGACCGGAGCCGCTGGCAGGGCTGGTCGGCCGGAGCCGGCTGGAACAAGCCCCCGACACCGCTGTGGCCCGACCGGGTGGGGGAGCTGAGCATCCGTCAGATCGACGGCAAGACGGTTCTGTCCTACTTCAATGCCAGCACCGGCAACATGGAGGTCCGGGTGGCCTACGACCCGACCGGTCTGGGCGGCGCGCCGGTGACGACGGTGGTGCGGGCGGGCCAGTGGCCCGAGCCGGCCGACGCCCTGCCGGCGCCCGACGACAACCAGCTGGCGCAGCCCTACGGCGGCTACATCTCACCGGGGTCCACACTCGACGAGGTGCGGGTGTTCGTCAGCCAGTGGAATACCGCGCCACGTGACCGCGCGCCGTATCGGGTGTTGCAGTTCGCGGTGAACCCGTTCAAGCCCTGGGACATGTGAGAATCGCTCACCGCTAACACCCGGCGGCAGATTGACCCGTGTGTTAATAAAAGGGGCATGGTTGCCGGCGGGCGGTTGCGCTCGTGACGGATTCGGTGATCCTGATCCTTGCTGGCCTCGCCGCAGCGTTCCTGAACACCGCGGCGTCCAGCGGGTCGGCAGTGACTATCCCGATCATGATCATGCTGGGCGTCGAACCCATCGTGGCGAACGCCTCCAACCGGCTTCCGATTGTGATCGGCTGCGCCACGGCGATCTGGGCGTTCCACCGCGCCGGGCACCTGCCGTGGCGGGACGCCTCCCGATTCGCCATCCCGGCGGCGCTCGGCGCTCTCATCGGCGCCTCGCTGGCGTCGGTGTTCGACGACGTCCGCACGACGAACCTCGTCATCGTCGCGGTGGTGGTGGCACTGCTGTTGCTGTTTGCCAACCCGGCGAAGTGGTTGGCGGCCGACCGCACGGATCGGCCACCGAACCGGGGCCCGCTGGTCTTGGGGCTGATCGGATTGGTCGGGTTGTGGGCGGGGTTGATCGCCGTCGACTCGGGCACCTACGCCCTGGCGGCCCTGGTCCTGGTCGGGCGCTTTCCGATCCGGGAAGCCAACGCCATCAAGGTGACCGCACTCGGTGCAGCGGCACTCGTGTCGCTCGCCGTGTTCTCCGGCAAAGGTGAAATCGACTGGCAAGTGGCCGGATTCCTCGCCCTCGGCAGCGTGGTGGGAGCGTTCCTCGGTGCCCGGCTGGCACTCGGACCGCATGCCGCCAAGTGGGTGTTCCGATTGCTGGTCTTGGTGCTCTCCCTCGAGGTGGCGCACCTGGTGCTGGGTGTGGTCGCGCCCGGTGTTCTGGGTCCTGCGCGCTGAGGTTCAGCGGCTGTCGCGCTTGGCCTGCCGTCGCGCACCGGCTGCTTTCGATCCGGCCTCCCGCTTCTTGCGGCCCGGGGACTTGCGGGTCTCGTCCGCCCGGATCCGGCCCTTCGTGGCCACCTTGCCCTTGCTTTTCGCCGGCGGCGCCGGAGCCAGTGGCGAGCCTTCCTGACGGGCGCGCTCGAGGCGCTCCTGTTTGAGCTCGCGGGCGCTGCGCGCAGCGGCGATACCGAGCTGCTTGCTCACTCGCCCCAGCGCACCTTCGAAGATCTCGGCCTTTGCGCCGTTGCGCTCGTTGGCGGATCGAGCCGCACCACGCGCGCCTTTCGCGGGAACCTTGGCCGCACCCTTGCGGCGGTAGAGCTTGACGTATTTATTGCGGGCCCGCCGAATCCTGCGGTGCAGTTCCAGCAGCGCGTCCTCGTCGAGGTCTGTCAGCGCGGCAGGCTCGGTCTCACGGATCAACAGGAACTCGGCCTCGGTCAGGGAGGTGAGCAGCTTGGTCATCCATGCTTCATAGCGCGTCGGCAACGGGTTGCGTGCCGGAACGGCCAGGCAGACCGCAATCGGTCATTCACAGTCTTTTCAAAGGCCCTACCTAC
>NZ_CP050192.1:533931-651035 GCF_011694515.1 Mycobacterium sp. DL592
TGGTGCACAACGCCGGGCTGATGCCCAAGGACCGCAGGCTCACCGCGCAGGGCCACGAGGTGCAACTGGCGACCCACGTGTTGGGGCCGCACCTGATGACCGAGCAGCTGTTGCCGCTGCTGCGCGCGGCCCGTGGTTCGTCGGTGGTCTTCGTGTCCTCGGGTGGGATGTACAGCTCGCCGCTGGTGGTCGAGGACCTGGAGTACCGCAGCGGCTACAACGGCGTGCGGGCGTATGCGCGCACCAAGAAGATGCAGGTGGTGCTCGCCGACTCGTGGGCGCGCAGGCTGGCGGGCACCGACGTGCGGGTGGAGAGTATGCACCCCGGCTGGGTCGACACCCCCGGTGTGGCCGAGTACCTGCCGCGCTTTCGGGTGATCACCAAGCCGCTGCTGCGCGATCTCGCCGACGGCGCCGACACCGCGGTGTGGCTGGTGGCCACCCGGCCCGAGTCCACGCCGGGACATTTCTGGCATGACCGGGTGCAGCGGCCCACGACGTTCGGCTGGCAGCGGCACGAGAACCCTGCCAAGGTGCGCCGCTTCCTTGAACAGGTCAGCAGGCTCACCGGCACCGCGGAGGAGTGGACCGGCTTGCGCGCCTGACCCCACTGCGCCCAAACCAACGAATGGGCGCGAAAGATCAAGTGCGCAGCGCCATTACGTCGATCTCGGCGTGGGGGTGACGATGCATCCGGTGTCCGGCTCCCCGTAGATCGTCACGTCTTCGGGGTGTTCGGCGGCCAGCCGGGCGACGTAGGCGCACAACACCGCGTCGACGGGATCCTCGGCCCGGCGCAGCTGGGCCTTGGTGGTCGCCGAGCGTACCGACTCCGCCAGCTGCTGCCATCCGGGGTGACGGTTCACCTCGAGAGGGCGCAGGCCCTCGATGTAGCCGACCAACCGGGTCAGCTCGGACTGCAGTTGTGCGAAGTCGCGGCCGGACTTCTGCTTGTACTTCAGGGTGCGGTCGAGTCCGAAGAGCACCACAGCGGCGGCATGCGGATACACCTCGAGTGCGCGTCGTGGCGCGGCCGAGCGCGGGTCGAGATCGAGATCCAGGGTTCGGCACAACCGCGCGCCACGGCCGCCGTCGGCGAACCAGGCCAGGCCGGTGTTGGCGGGATGAGCCCCGGCGTCGAAGCGGCGGAAGTCGCGGTTCAGCGCCGTCTCGCACGGCCGGGTGCCGGTCGGGTTGACGACCACGAGCGGCGCGTCGATCGCCACCACGCACGGCCCGGCGACATAGGGCGCCAGCTGGGCCAGCACGTCGTCGTCGTCACCGGCGGCGCTGACATGCACGAGCGCCCCCGCGGCGTCGAGGACGGCCAGGCCGGTCGGGTTGCGCTGACCCCAGGCGAGGTCGACCCCGACATAGTGCATAACCGCAAACCGTAAGCTAATGCGTTGTGACGATCCCGAATGTCCTGGCCAACCGGTACGCGAGTGCCGAGATGGTGGCGATTTGGTCGCCCGAGGCCAAGATCGTGGCCGAACGGCGGCTGTGGCTTGCGGTGCTGCGTGCGCAGAAGGAACTCGGCGTCGACGTGCCCGACGGCGTGATCGAGGACTACGAGCGGGTGCTCGACCAGGTGGACCTCGGTTCGATCGCCGCCCGCGAGCGGGTGACCCGCCACGACGTCAAGGCCCGCATCGAGGAGTTCAATGCGCTGGCCGGCCACGAGCACGTCCACAAGGGCATGACGAGCCGCGACCTCACCGAGAACGTCGAGCAGCTGCAGATCCGGCGGTCCTTGGAACTCGTGCACGCCCACGGTGTCGCGGTGGCGGCCCGGCTGGCCGAGCGGGCGGCCGCCTACCGCGATCTGGTGATGGCCGGGCGCAGTCACAACGTCGCCGCCCAGGCCACCACGCTGGGCAAGCGGTTCGCCTCGGCCGCCGAGGAAACCCTGCTCGCACTGACCCGCATCCGTGAGCTGATCGACCGCTACCCGCTGCGCGGCATCAAGGGCCCGATGGGCACCGCCCAGGACATGCTGGATCTGTTCGACGGCGACGCCGACCGGCTCGCCGAACTGGAACGCCGGGTCGCCCAATTCCTGGGATTCTCAACCGTCTTCGCCAGCGTCGGCCAGGTCTACCCGCGGTCACTAGACCACGACGTGATCTCCGCGCTGGTACAGCTCGGTGCCGGTCCGTCGTCGTTCGCGCACACCGTGCGGCTGATGGCAGGCCACGAACTGGTGACCGAGGGTTTCGCGCCTGGGCAGGTCGGCTCGTCGGCGATGCCGCACAAGATGAACACCCGCAGCTGCGAGCGGGTCAACGGCCTGCAGGTGGTGCTGCGTGGGTACGGCTCGATGGCCGCGGAACTGGCTGGGGCGCAATGGAATGAAGGCGACGTGTTCTGCTCGGTGGTGCGCCGGGTGGCGTTGCCGGACGCCTTCTTCGCCGTCGACGGGCAGATCGAGACGTTCCTGACGGTGCTCGACGAGTTCGGTGCCTACCCGGCGGTGATCCAGCGTGAACTCGACCGCTACCTGCCGTTCCTGGCCACCACGAAGGTTCTGATCGCCGCAGTGCGTGCCGGGGTGGGACGCGAGACCGCACACGAAGTCATCAAGGAGCACGCGGTGGCTGTCGCGCTGGCGATGCGCGAGCAGGGTGTCGAGCCGGACCTGTTGGACCGGCTGGCCGCCGACGCCCGGCTACCGCTGGACCGGGCCGCACTCGATGCCGCCCTGGCCGACAAGAAGGCGTTCACCGGGGCAGCCGCCAGCCAGGTCGACCAGGTGATCGCCGCAGTCGACGAGTTGGTCAGCGCGTATCCCGACGCCGCCAAGTACGCCCCCGGCGCGATCCTGTAACACCATGTCACTCAAGGACATCGACTTCACCGACCTGGACAACTTCGCCGAGGGCTTCCCACACCACCTGTTCGCGATCCATCGCCGCGAGGCGCCGGTGTACTGGCACGAGCCCACCGAGCACACCCCTGACGGCGAGGGTTTCTGGTCGGTGGCCACCCATCCGGAAACCCTTGTGGTGCTGCGTGATGCGGACACCTATTCGTCGGTGACCGGGGGAGAGCGGCCCTACGGCGGCACACTGCTGCAGGATTTGCCCGTCGCCGGGCAGGTGCTCAACATGATGGACGACCCGCGCCACACCTACATCCGGCGGCTGGTCAGCTCCGGCCTGACCCCGCGGATGATCCGCCGCGTGGAGGACGACCTGCGTGCCCGAGCCCGGGCCCTGCTGGATGCTGTCGAGCCGGGGGTGGCGTTCGACTTCCTGGTCGACGTCGCCGCCGAACTGCCGATGCAGATGATCTGCATCCTGCTGGGAGTGCCTGAAACCGAACGGCATTGGTTGTTCCAGGCGATCGAGCCGACGTTCGACTTCGGCGACTCCCGTCGCGGCGACGTGGGTACCCGGTCGTTCGAAAAGGCAGAGTCGGTGGAGGACGCCGGTTCGCGGATGTTCGCCTACGGCACCGAGCTGATCGCCGCCAAGCGTGCCCAGCCGACCGACGACATGCTCTCGGTGGTGGCCAACGCCACCGTCGACGATGCCGAGGCGCCGTCGCTGTCCGACCTCGAGCTGTACATGTTCTTTTCCCTGCTGTTCAGTGCCGGCGCGGAGACCACCCGCAACGGGGTGGCTGGCGGTCTGCTGGCGCTGGCGCAGAACCCCGACCAGTATCGGCGCCTCCAGGACGATCCTGAGCTCTTGCCGACGGCGATCGAGGAGATGATCCGCTGGACCTCGCCGTCACCGTCGAAGCGGCGCACCGCAACCCGCGACACCGAACTCGGTGGGCAGACCGTCAAGGCAGGGGACAAGGTCCTGGTGTGGGAGGGTTCGGCGAACCGCGACGCGGCGGTGTTCGCCGACGCGGACTATTTCGATGTGGGCCGTAAACCCAACCCGCACTTGGGCTTCGGGCAGGGTGTGCACTACTGCTTGGGTGCCAACCTGGCCCGGCTGGAACTACGGGTGCTCTACGAAGAGCTGCTGGGCAGGTTCGACGAGATCCGTGTGACCAAGCCGGTGGAGTGGGCACGCAGCAACCGGCACACCGGCATCCGGCACATGGTCGTCGAATTCAGCTGAGCCAGTTGGTCAAGGACGTTGGTCAGGCCGAGCCGGAGCCACCGTCACCACCAGGGCTGGTGTAGTTAGCCCCGTTCAGGCCGGGCGTGCCCGGAGCGGCAGGCTGCCCGTCTCCACCCTGCGAGCCGGGGCCGCCCCCGCTGCCGCCGGTTCCGACGGCACCGCCCTGTGCGCCCGCACTCGGGGAGCCAGCCTCACCACCGCCGCCGCCACTTCCGCCGGTCGGGAAGGTCGCATTTCCGGTGCCGCCGGTGCCGCCGTTGCCGCCGCTGCCGGCACTACCGCCGGTTCCACCCTGGCCGCCGATTCCGTTGGTTCCGCCGCTGGCATCACCACCGGCACCGCCAACCCCGCCCGCGCCGCCACTGCCGCCGGTGCCGGCCTGGCCGCCGGTGCCCGCCGCGACGTAGCTGGTGGCGTCGGCCCCGGTGCCGCCGGTGCCGCCGGTTCCACCATCGCCACCGTTACCGCCAGCACCGCCGGTACCGCCAATGCCATTGGCCGATAAAGCCTTACCACCGGCGCCACCCGCTCCGCCGGCGCCGCCACCGGAGCCGGTCCCGCCCGTGCCACCGGCCTGCGAACGGACGAGCACTGACACCGACTTGGCCGATCCCTCTGCGACGTAGACAGAGTTGCCGTCGGGACTGACCGCCACCCCGGAAGTGTGGGTACCAAAAGCGACAGTTTGGAGGACAGTGTTGGTGGTGGTGTCGACGATCGATATCGAGTTACCGCTATCGGTTACGTTGCCGCCGTTGGTTACATAGAGATATTTGCCGTCTGTGCTGATCGCCAGCCCGGTGGCGGAGCCACCGACGGTGATGGTGTGCACAATGGCGTAGGTGGTGGTGTCGATGGCCAGCACCGCGCCGCCAGCGTCGAGATTCGTGGCGACATACAGGTATTTGCCGTCCGGGCTGACCACCATCCCCTTAGCGTTCGTGTTGATGGCGATGGTGTGCTTGACGTTGTAGGTGCTGGTGTCGATGACCGATATCGTGCCGGGAAGGATGTTGCCGGAGTAGATGGAACTGCCGTCCGGGCTGACCGCCAGCTCGAAGGGCTCCCCGTTCACCGAGATGGTGTGTTCGAGGGTGATGGGGGCGGTGTCGAAGACCAATACGTTGCCGGGACCGCTATGGGCTGTGTATAGATAGTTGCCGTCCGGGCTGACCGCCACAGCTGAATCGCCGCCGTAGAAGGTGTCGATGACCGTGTTGTCGGCTGTGTCGATCACCGAGATCGTCGAGTCGGAGAGGTTGGCGACGTACACGCGGGTACCGTCTGCGCTGACCGCGATACTGACCGGCCCTTCGCCGACGGCGATCGTCTTGACAACAGTGTTCGTGGCTGTGTCGATGACCGATACCGAGCCGTCGCCGAAATTGGCGACGTAGGCGCGGGTGCCGTCGGGTGACACCGCGATCGCACCGGGACTTTTCCCGACGCTGATCGTGCTGGCGATGGTGGTGGCAGGCAGGGTTGTCGAGCCACCGGTGGCGCCGGTGGCTCCGGTGGTGCCGCCCCCGCCCTGCCCACCGGCGCCGCCGTGTCCGCCGTTGCCTGCTTGGGTGCCGCTGTTCCCGGCGTCGCCGCCTTGACCGCCTTGTCCGCCGGCATGCGTGGCGTCACCCTTGGCGGCGTCGCCGCCTGCCCCGCCGGTTCCGCCGTTGCCGACGGCGCCGCCGTCGCCGCCGCGTCCGCCGTTACCGCCGTTGGTGCCGGCTAGGGCGGTCACGTCGGAGGCGGCGTCATAACCGGCTCCGCCGGTTCCGCCGTTGCCGCCCGACGTGGCCGGATTGCCATTGGGCCCGTTGCCGCTGCCGTCGCCGTTGGCTCCGCCGGTGCCCACTGTTCCGGGGTTACCGCCGTGCCCGCCGGTGCCGCCGGTGGTGAAGGCGGCGTTGGCATTTCCGCCGTTTCCGCCGTTGCCTCCGTTGCCGGCATCCCCGCCGGCGCCACCTTGGCCAGCAGCTCCGGCGAGGGCGGCTGTGACTGCGGTGCCGCCGGCCCCGCCCTTTCCGCCGGTGCCGCCGTTGCCGCCGGTGCCGCCCGTCCCACCGGTGCCAGCGGCGATATGCGCCGTGGCGTTGGCGCCGTTACCCCCGACGCCGCCTTGACCGCCGGCGCCGCCGCTGCCGCCAGAGCCGCCTTGACCGCCGGTGCCGTTGGCCGACAACGCCTTTCCGCCTGAACCACCGGCACCTCCTGCACCACCTGCTGTTCCGGTGCCGCCTGCGCTGCCGTCCTGCGAGCGAACGAGCACCGCCACGTTGTTGCCGGTGACATATGCCTGTGTGCCGTCGGGTGTTACGGCCACTCCGATCGGGGATCCGCCGACGGTGATGGTGTTGGTCACTTTGTTCGTGACGGTGTCGATAACCGACACCGTGCCTGCTCCGTAATTGGTGACGTAGACCTGTTTGCCGTCAGGGCTGACCGCCACTCCGAACGGGGTACTTCCGACGCGGACCGTGGCGACGACGCTGTTGTTGCTGGTGGTGTTGATCACCGACACCGTGTTGTCGGTTTCGTTGGCTACATACAGCAGAGACCCGTCGGGGCTGGCGGCCACTGCGATCGGCGCACGCCCGACTCCGATGGTGGTCGTGACGGCGTTGGTGCCGGTGTCGATCACCGACACCGTGGTCCCGTTGCTGTTGGCGACGTAGGTGTACTTCCCGTCGGGGCTGACCGCCACGCCCTGTGGATCGCTTCCGACCCCGACGGTCGCGATAACCGTGTTGTAGGTGGCGGTGTGAGCTGGGTTGGTGTCGATCACCGCAACCGAGTCGGAGTAAGAGTTGGCGACGTATACCTGCATCCCGTCAGGGCTGACGGCCGCGCCGACGAGTGAGCCCGCGACCGCGATGGTGGCTGTTACGGTGTTGGTGGTGGTGTCGATCACCGACACCGTTCCGCTAGTTGTCGCACTGCTGGTGACGTAGACGTATCTGCCATTGCTTACTGGGCTGACCGCGACGCCGAACGCATGCTCGCCGGCACCGAGGGGAACGGTGGCGACCACCGTGTTGGTGGCAGTATTGATCACCGATACGCCATTCAATTCGGTGGCCACGTAGGCGTACTTCCCATCGGGGCTGACCGCGACTGTATTCGGCGATGTGACGTGGATGGTGGAGGCGACCACCGTCAGCGGTAGGTCTGATGACCCGCCGGTGACGCCCGTTGTTCCGGTGCCGCCGGTTCCGCCGGCGCCGCCCACCCCGCCTTGGCCGCCGCTGCCTGCTTGGGCGCCGCTGTTGCCGCCTGTTCCGCCGCTGCCGCCCGTGCCGCCGGTGTGGGTGGCATCCCCGGCAGCACCGGTACCGCCTGCCCCGCCGGTTCCGCCGTTGCCGACGGTTCCGCCGTTGCCCCCGTCGCCCCCGTTGCCGCCGTTGGTTCCCGCGACTGCGGTGGGGTCGGTGGCGGGGGTGTAGCCGGCCCCGCCGGTTCCGCCGTTACCGCCGGAAGTGATCGCGGTGGCCGTGGTGCCGGTTTGTCCGGGGGTGGAGCCGGTACCGCCTTGGCCGCCGTGGCCGGGCGCCCCGGGGTTACCGCCGTCTCCGCCGTCACCACCGGTGGGGGTGACGGCGTTGCCGGCTGCGCCGGTTCCGCCGTCTCCTGGGGTGCCGGATATCCCGCCGTTGCCACCGTTCCCGCCGACCCCGCTCTGCCCGGTTCGATTGAACAGCAACAGGGCTCGACCGGTTCCGCCCTGTCCGCCGTTGCCGCCGGTGCCGCCGTCGCCACCGGCACCCCCGTTGCCGCCCTTACCGCCATCCTGGCCTGCGGTGCCAGGGGTGGCACCAATAACGCCTTTGCCGCCGACGCCACCCGTACCGCCGCTGCCGCCGGCACCGCCGGCACCACCGGCTCCGATGACCCAGCTGCCGTCACCTCCGGTGCCGCCGTCGCCGCCTGCCCCGCCGGTGTGGCCTTGGGTGCCGGAGTCGCCGGGGTTGGTTCCGTCGCTGCCTGTGGCGCCGGGTGCGCCATCACCGCCCTTGCCGCCGCCCCCGCCGTAGCCCCAGACGGAAAGTGCGCCGGTGTTACCGCCGTTGCCGCCGGTGCCACCGATCCCGTTGAGGGCCAGTGCTTTTCCGCCGGTTCCGCCGGTTCCGCCGTCACCGAGGAGCAGTCCCGCGGTGCCGCCGTCACCACCATGTCCGCCGGTGGTACCGGCCCCGCCGGCCCCGCCGCTACCGCCGTCGCCCCACGCGGTGATCCCGGCGACCGAGCCGCCGTGCCCGCCGGCCCCGCCGGTGCCGTTGTTGCCTTTGCCGCCGGCCCCACCAGCACCGCCGATGCCAAAGAGTGACAGTGACCCGGTGTTCCCGCCTGCCCCGCCCGCCCCACCGGCTGCGCCGGGGGTGGTGGCGTCACCGCCGGCGCCGCCGTCACCACCGGCACCGCTGAACAGGCCGCCGTTACCGCCGTTACCGCCGGCCTGTCCCGCCAGGCCGGTCCCGCCGTTACCGCCGTTGCCTAACCAGCCCGCCGCGCCGCCGTTACCGCCGTTGAACCCGTTGCCGCCGTTGCCGAACACCCCTGCCCGCCCGCCATTGCAGGCCGTCCCGCCGGTGCAGGTGGTGGCGTCATAGCTAAAGCCGTTACCCAACAGCAGACCGGCATCAGGATGGGCGGCGGTGCCATTGGAGATGAAAATCGCGATGAAGTCGGTGATCGGATTCGACGCCACTGCCGAGGCACTCGTCGTACTCGAGGCCGCTACCGTCGTCTGGCGGCGGGTCACCGTGGCCGCGGCCGCCCACATATACGCCGCCGGAATCTCAGGACCCGGACCGGTGCCGGTGCCCACTGCCGCAGAGGTGATCGCTGTCGACGACGCGACGGTCTGCGGTGCCGACGAACTCGTCAGCGCTGCCGATGCCGGTGTCGCTGGACGTGCCGACACCCCCGTCGAACGTGCCGACACCGCGGTGTTGCTCGAAGAGCCCGCAGAAGGAGAGCCCGCAGGAGTGGAAGCTGTGGTCGCTGCGGTGACCGCCGCCGTCGCCCCAGCGGAATCCGTGGTGGTGGAGCTGCCCGTCGATGCTCCCCCGGCCGTGGTGGTTTTGGTCGTGCTGCGGGAGGCCGTCGCTCCCGCCGACGCAGTTCCCGACCCAACCGCATTCGTCGCAGGCGAGCCCGACGCGGCGCGCCGGCTATGCCCGGTCGAGTGCGGCCCCGACCCCGTCGACCCCGACGAGCCCGCCGAACCTGTATCAGCCCACGCGGTGACCGGTACCGAGGCGATCCCGATTCCGACCCCCAACGCCACTGCCAACGCCCCGACCCGACCTACATACCAGGCAGACCGCGAAACCCCACCAACATCCGGACCAGTAGCGCGCACCAAAGGACCCCGTTCAGGACGCAGCACGCGTACTCGGCGCGCACAGTTGTTAATTCTGCAAAAACTATCCAACCAACGCGTTACTTTCGCTCGGTTTGCGCGAAAGCTCGTCGTGAAGTTCATCTACTTCGCACGGACGAGCCAAGCCTCCGGCCTTACCACAGCTAAACACCCATCACACGCGGAACGGTTCTGTTGTCGGGCCGATTCACAGGCCGCTCGACTGCAACCACTTAAGGTTTGCTCACCAAACTCCGGGCACTCTTTCGCGTGTGGCCGGGAGGAATCGTCCCTACATGACCGCGTGGCCGGCGTCGACCGGCAACGTCACACCCGTGACGTTGCGAGCCTTGGAGCTGACCAGCCACATGATGGCATTGGTGACGTCCTCGGATTCCACATAGGGAACCGGAAGCAGGTTGGCGGACAGTGCCGATGCGTTGGGGTTCTCCCGGATCCGCTTCGCGACGAACTCGTTCATGATCATCGGCGTCGCCACACCTGTCGGATGCACCGAATTGACCCGGATCTTGTGCTGCGCATAGGCATTCGCTGCAGAGCGCATCAGACCCACGACGCCATGCTTGGCCGCGGCATACGCGAACATCGCTGCGCTGCCGTCGCCGCCCCGGCCGACCAGCCCCTGCGCGGAGCTGGTCAACACGATCGACCCGCCCTGACCCTTGCGGATGATCGATGGCACGGTCGCCACGATGGTGTGCCAGACACCGGTCAGGTTGGTGTCGACGATGTCCTTGTACAGCTGTGCATCCAGCGGGTCCTTGATTCCGATCGCGACCACCCCGGCGTTGGCGATGACGATGTCGACCTCACCGAGCTGGTCGATCCCGCTTTGCACTCCCGCCGTCAGAGCATCGAGGTCGCGCACGTCGGCGATGACCGGAACCGCTCGGCGGCCGAGGGCCTCGATCGCGGCCACCGTCTCGTCCAGATCGGCCTTGGTGCCCAGGGGATAGGGGATCGACTCGATGTCGGCGCAGCGGTCGATCGCAATGATGTCGGCACCCTCGGCGGCCAGCGCCACCGCATGACTTCGACCTTGACCGCGGGCCGCGCCGGTGATCACTGCGACGCTGCCGGTGAGCTCTGCCATCTGCGGACCCTAACAGCGACCGGGACGAGCCTTCTAACGATCAGCGAATGAGTCGGTAGAGACGGCGGGCGTTGTCGGCAAGCACCGCACCCGCATTCTCGCAACCGACGGCGTCGGCCACCCGGTCGATATCGCTGTCCTGGAACGGTGTCGCGGCCCGGGTCGACGGAAGATCACTTCCGAACACCAAACCGGAGGGATTAGTCCGAATAATGTTGCGCATCAACGACTCCGGATCATCGATCGACATCCGGCCGAACCCGGTCGCCTTGACAACAGCCCCCGCCTCGACGAGCCGCAGCAGGGCCCCGGTGCCGTCCTCGGACATGCCGAGATGGTCGATGCTGATCTGTGGAAGCGAGGCGAGTATCGGCTCGAGCTCACCGAGATCGGTGGCATCGAGATAGAACTCCGAATGCCAGCCCGCCACCTCGTTAACGCGGCGTCCCAGCGTGTCGACGTCGGCCAGGGACGCTGATCCGCCCCGATAGAGATTGAATCGAACCGCACGCACACCGGCCGCATCCAGCCCGAGTATCTCCGCGTCGCTGACCTCGGCGGGTAACTGTGTAACACCCACGAATGACGGCCCCAGTTGTCTCAGAGCGTCTTTCAGGTAGCTCTGGTCGAAGGCTTGAAATGACCCGCTGACTACGGCACCGCCGCTGACCGGCAGCGTGGCGACCCGCGTGAGATAGTCGCCGATTGTGAACGGCCCGGGCAGATAACCGTTGTTGGCGATCAGCGGGAAACGTGGGTCGACGATGTGGAAGTGTGCGTCGAATACGTCATGGTCGGCCACGCTGCCCATTCCACACCCGTCAGCCGTTTTCGGCACGTGTCGCTGATGATGGCGGATACCGTGTCAAGATGCGTGTGCATCTCGACAAGGCGAAGTGCGTGGGGCACGCCCAGTGCTACGCGGTGGATCCGGAACTCTTCCCGATCGACGACAACGGCTATTCGATCCTCGAGGATCGCGAGGTGGCGCCTAGCGACGAGGCAACCACCCGGGCCGGAGTGGCGGCATGCCCCGAGCTCGCGCTCACGCTGGAAACTGACAGCTAGCGGCAAACCGCCCACCCAATCGGTTGCCATGACCGAGGATGCGGTCATGACCATGGGACGAGTACAGGGAAAAGTCGCTCTGGTGACCGGTGCAGCCCGTGGGCAGGGCCGAAGCCACGCGGTCAAGCTGGCCGAAGAGGGCGCCGACGTGATCCTCTTCGACATCTGCCGAGACATCGAGACCAACGGCTACCCGTTGGCCACACCCCATGACCTCGAAGAGGCAGGGCTGGAAGTCGAGAAGACGGGCCGGCGGGCGGTCACCGCTGAAGTCGACGTCCGCGATCGGGCGGCGGTGGCCACCGAACTGGCCAATGCGGTGGCCGAACTCGGTGGCAGCCTGGACATCGTCGTCGCCAACGCCGGCATCTGCCCGCTGGGAGACGGGCTGCCGATCACCGCGTTCGCCGACGCCTTCGACGTCGACTTCATCGGTGTGGTCAACACCGTGCACGTCGCGCTGCCGTACCTCAAAGCGGGCGCCTCGATCATCACCACTGGCTCCATCGCCGCGCTGATCGCCGACAGCCAGCCTGTCGGCGCAGGCGGTCCCGGCGGTCCCGGCGGCGCGGGCTACAGCTACGCCAAACAGCTCGTGGACTCCTACACCAAGCACCTCGCCGGGCAGCTGGCGCCAATGTCGATCCGGGCCAACGTGATTCACCCGACCAACTGCAACACCAACATGCTCAACAGCGACCCGATGTACAAGCAGTTCCGGCCCGATCTTCAGAACCCCACCCGCGACGACGCCCTGCTGGTGTTCCCCGCCATGCAGGCCATGCCGGTTCCCTACGTCGAGCCCGAGGACATCTCCCAGGTGGTGTGCTTTCTGGCCTCCGACGAGTCGCGCTACATCACCGGCAGCCAGTTCAAGGTCGACGCCGGCGCGATGCTCAAGTTCTAGCGGTCAGCCTTGCCAGTACCGCGGCGGCCCGACGCCCGCCGACCGCAGCTCGAGGGCGGCAAGCCCCCGGATCGCCGTCGGGTCGTCGTGGCGCCACGCCCCTACCGGGTCGAGGCTGATCTCGGTGAGCTTGCGCAACGGACGGTTGGCCAGGGCCCGCAGCGCCAGCAGTTGCACCCC
The DNA here is from genome assembly GCF_011694515.1 of Mycobacterium sp. DL592. Lineage (NCBI taxonomy): Bacteria > Bacillati > Actinomycetota > Actinomycetes > Mycobacteriales > Mycobacteriaceae > Mycobacterium > Mycobacterium sp. DL592. The sequence goes on from NZ_CP050192.1 coordinate 546,639, forward strand.
GGCGTTCGTTCTGGCCAGCGCGACCACCGTCAGCTTGCGCCGGAAGAACCGGATCCGCAGGAACAGCCACGGCATGCCGACCGCCAGGATCGGCGGGGCGGCGACGGCGATCGCCAGCAGCACCGCCAGCCACGCCGCGGTGGTGTCCAACTCGTGGCCCGCCCCGGCCAGGTCGAGCGCCGCCTCGCTGGCCGCGCGCAGCGGCTTGGACATCGTGTCGCCGATCAGCGGGACACCGTGCACGCTGTCGCCGGCCGAATGCAGATTGTCCGACAGCCCGGTGGCGCTGTCGTTGACCTGGCGCCCGACGCTGGAGATGGTCGCGATGGCCGAGTGCACACCCAGACCCACCGTGACCCACAGGACCGCCCACAGGACGACCAGCAGGTCGGTGACCAACTGCACCAGCAGTCGACCCGGGGTGGTGGCATAGGGCAGATACCGCGATCTCATGGCTCGATCCCAGCACAGTCGCGTCCGCTCAGCGGCCGATAGGCTGACCCGATGCGCCCCGCTCTGAGCGACTATCAGCATCTGGCCAGCGGCAAGGTACGCGAGATCTACCGCATCGACGACGAGCACCTGCTCTTCGTCGCCAGCGACCGGATCTCGGCCTTCGACTACATCCTCGACAGCCTCATCCCCGACAAGGGCCGCATCCTCACCGCGATGAGCGTCTTCTTCTTCGACTACATCGACGCGCCCAACCATCTGGCAGGCCCGCCTGACGACCCGCGCATCCCCGGCGAGGTGCTGGGCCGTGCACTGGTGGTCCGGCGGTTGGAGATGGTGCCCGTCGAGTGCGTCGCCCGCGGCTACCTCACCGGATCGGGCCTGCTGGACTACCAGCGCACCGGATCGGTCTGCGGCATCCCGCTGCCGCCGGGCCTCGGCGAGGCCAGCAAGTTCGAGACCCCGCTGTTCACCCCGGCGACCAAGGCCGAGTTCGGCGAACACGACGAGAACATCTCGTTCGCTCAGGTCATCGAACTCGTGGGCGCGGTGCGGGCCAACCAGCTCGAGGAGCGGACGCTGCAGATCTACACCCAGGCCGCCGACCACGCCCTGACCAAAGGCATCATCATCGCCGACACCAAGTTCGAGTTCGGCGTCGACGCCGACGACCGGGTGGTGCTGGCCGACGAAGTGTTCACCCCAGACTCCTCGCGGTACTGGCCCGCCGACACCTACACCCAAGGTGTGGTGCAGCCGAGCTTCGACAAGCAGTTCGTCCGCAACTGGCTCACCGGGCCGGAGTCGGGCTGGGACCGCTACGGATCGGTACCCCCGCCGCCACTTCCCGACGACATCATCGAGGCCACCCGGGCCCGTTATATCGAAGCCTACGAACGAATTTCGGGACTCTCGTTCGCCGACTGGATCGGACCCACCGTATGAACCCGCCCGTCGCCAAGCGCGTCGACACCCGCCGCGTCCACCACGACGACGTCTTCGTCGACCCCTACGAGTGGTTGCGGGAGAAGTCCGATCCCGAGGTCATCGCCCACCTCGAGGCCGAAAACGAGTATGCCGACCAGGCAACCGAGTATCTGGAACCGCTGCGGCAGAAGATCTTCGACGAGATCAAGTCCCGAACCAAGGAGACCGACCTCTCGGTACCGACCCGCCGGGGCGACTGGTGGTACTACGGGCGGAGCTTCGAGGGCAAGCAGTACGGGGTGCACTGCCGGTGCCCGCTGTCCGATCCGGACGACTGGACCCCGCCGGTGTTCGACGAGCACACCGACATCCCCGGCGAGCAGATACTGCTCGACGAGAACGCGCTTGCCGAAGGGCACGACTTCTTCGCGCTCGGCGCCAGCAGTGTGAGCCTGGACGGCAACCTGCTGGCGTACTCCGTCGACGTCGTGGGTGACGAGCGATACACACTGCGGTTCAAGGACTTACGCACCGACAAGCTCTACCCCGATGAGATCGCCGGCATCTCCTCCGGCGTGACATGGGCGGCGGACAACGGATGCGTGTACTACACGACCGTGGACGACGCCTGGCGGCCCGACACCGTGTGGCGGCACCGTCTGGGTTCGGCTGAGCCCGACGAGCAGGTGTTCCACGAGCCCGACGAACGGTTCTGGATCGGGGTCGGCCGCACCCGCAGCAACAAGTACGTGATGATCGCCGCCGGATCGGCGATCACCTCCGAGGTGTTCGTCGCAGACGCCGCCGACCCGGCAGCACCGTTCGTCTCGATCCTGCCGCGCCGTGACGGCGTCGAGTACTCGGTGGAACACGCCGTGGTCGACGGCGAGGACCGCTTCCTGATCCTGCACAACGACGGTGCCGTCAACTTCACCCTCGTGGAGGCGCCGGTCGCCGATCCGACCGCCCAGCGCACCCTGATCGCCGCACGCGACGACGTCAGGCTCGACGGTGTCGACGCGTTCGGCGATCACCTCGTCGTCAGCTATCGCCGGGAAGCGTTGCCGCGCATCCAGTTGTGGCCCATCGGCCCCGACGGCTACGGAACGCCCGAGGAGATCACCTTCGACTCGGAACTGACCTCGGCCGGCCTGGCAGGCAACCCCAACTGGATCGCGCCGAAGCTTCGGGTGGGCACCACATCCTTCATCACGCCGCTGCGGATCTACGACCTTGACCTGGCCACCGGTGAGCGCACCCTACTGCGCGAGCAACCGGTCCTGGGTGGCTACCGCCGCGAGGACTACGTCGAACGCCGGGACTGGGCCGTCGCCGCCGACGGCACCCGGGTGCCCATCTCCCTGGTGTACCGCGCCGGTATCGAATTCCCCGCTCCCACAGTCCTGTACGGGTACGGCGCCTACGAGTCCTCCGAGGACCCGCGATTCTCGGTGGCCCGGCTGTCGCTGCTCGACCGGGGGATGGTGTTCGCCATCGCCCACATCCGCGGCGGCGGGGAGATGGGGCGGCTGTGGTACGAGCGCGGCAAGCTGCTGGAGAAGCGCAACACCTTCACCGACTTCATCGCTGTCGCCGAGCATCTGATCGACAGCGGTCTGACCCGGCCGCAGAACCTCGTCGCTCTCGGCGGCAGCGCCGGCGGCCTGCTGATGGGCGCGGTCGCCAACCTCGCACCGCACCTGTTCGCCGGAATCCTCGCCCAGGTGCCGTTCGTCGATCCCCTCACCAGCATCCTGGACCCGTCGCTGCCACTGACCGTGACGGAGTGGGACGAGTGGGGAAACCCGTTGGAGTACAAGGACGTCTACTTCTACATGAAGTCCTACTCGCCGTATGAGAACGTCGAGGCCAAAGACTATCCGGCCATCCTGGCGATGACGTCGCTCAACGACACCCGGGTGCTCTACGTCGAACCGGCCAAATGGGTTGCCGCACTGCGACACACGAAGACCGACGGCCATCCGGTGCTGCTCAAGACCCAGATGACCGCAGGCCACGGCGGAATCAGCGGCCGCTACGAGCGGTGGAAAGAGGCGGCGTTCCAGTACTCCTGGCTGCTGGCCACCGCCGACAGCGAGCACTACGGGAAGCAGGCCTAGGGGCGCTCAGCCGTCGAGCAGCGCCAGCCGGGAACGCACCCGGCGATCCAGGAAGTCCCAGAGCACCTGCTCGAAGACCGCGTTGTCGTCACCGGCGACCATGTGGTGCGCGTCGGCCACCGACGCGAACTCGGCATGCGGAACGAGGTGCAGAAACCGCACCGAGTCCTCGATGCTGAGAACGTCGGACTTACCGCCCCGAACCAGCAGGGTGGGAATCCGCAAGGTGCCCGCCGCCGCCCCGAGCCACGCCGGGTCGGTCAAGGTGTTGCGTTGCACCGCTTGATCTTCCGGTGAAGCGAGGAAGGCCGGATCCCAGTGCCAGTACCACCGGCCGTCGATCTCGCGAAGGTTGCGCTTGAGGCCGTCGAGACTCTTCGGCCGGGGCCGGTGCGACAGGTAGGCCGCGACGTAGTCCCCGGCCTCTTCCAGCGATGCGAAGCCCTCCTTGGCGCGCCCCATCATGAAGTCACGAATCCTGCTGGTCCCCTTGGGCTGCAGGAACGGCGAGACATCGACCAGGACCAGGCCGAGCGCGAGGTCGGGCCGCAACCCCAGCGCGGCCAGCGACGAGATGCCGCCCAGGGAGGCCCCCACCAGCACAGGCGGGCGCCCGAGGAACTCGGTGATCCGGACGACGTCGTCGGCGAAGCGGTCCAGGGAGTAGACGCCGTCGGGGGACCAGCCACTGTCACCATGCCCGCGCAGGTCGACGGTCAACGCGTACCAGTTCTGCGTGCCGAGGTCGGCGGCGGTCTTCGTCCAGGAGTGCCGGGTCTGACCGCCCCCGTGCAGCAGCACCACCGGGTGATCGGCCGGGTCACCGTAGGCATCGGCGCACAGCTCGAGATCCGCGGCCGGGATACGACGCTGGCGGGCCGGGGAAGTCTGCGTCACTGAATCACTCCGTCGATGTCGTGGAAATGCCCTCTCTTCAGTAGCAGACGATGTGGCAGGCGCGACCGGCGGGGCGGGTGGGCCTCCGGCCGGGTACGGTCACCGTCATGGCCCTGACTGATATCCCGCTGACCACGCTCGACGGCACGCCGACCTCGCTGGGCGACTACGCCGATCGCGCCATCCTGCTGGTCAACGTCGCTTCCAAGTGCGGTCTCACCCCGCAGTACGGTGCCCTCGAGCAGCTGGCCCGCGACTACGCCGACCGAGGCCTGACCGTGATCGGGGTGCCGTGCAACCAGTTCATGGGCCAGGAACCCGGCACCCCCGAGGAGATCGCCACCTTCTGCTCGACGACCTACGGGGTGACCTTCCCGCTGCTGGCCAAGACCGACGTCAACGGCGAGGACCGTCACCCGCTGTACGCCGAACTGACCAAGACCGCCGACGCCGAAGGTCAGGCCGGCGACATCCAGTGGAACTTCGAGAAGTTCCTGATCGCCCCTGGCGGCGAGGTGGTCGCCCGGTTCCGTCCGCGCACCGAACCGGATGCAACCGAGGTGGTCGCCGCGATCGAAGCGGTCCTGCCGAACTGATCCGGATGGTCGTCTGACATCTCGATGGACGACACCATGTGGACACCTGGAGTTGTCAGAATCCACACATGGCTGGACGACTCATCGTGTCGGTGTCCGGAATCTGCGAGCGCACGCTCGGCGATGTCGACGAGTTCTGCTCGGTGCTCGACAGCCAGGGCGTACCGGTGTCGCTGCTGGTGGCGCCCCGGCTCAAAGACGGCTACCGGCTGGAAGCCGACCCCGTGACGGTCGACTGGCTGGCGCGCCGCCGGGCCGCCGGCGACGCGGTGGTACTGCACGGCTTCGACGAGGCCGCGACCAAGAAACGCCGGGGCGAATTCGCCACGCTGCCCGCCCACGAGGCCAACCTGCGCCTGATGGGTGCCGACCGGGTGCTCGAGCACGTCGGGCTTAGGACCAGGCTGTTCGCCGCACCCGGCTGGACGGTGTCGTCGGGAACGGTGACTGCGTTGCCGCGCAACGGGTTTCGCATGCTGGCCGACCTCCATGGCATGACCGACCTGGTGAGCGGATCGACCGTGCGGGGCCGGGTGCTCGGTATCGGTGAAGGGTTCCTGTCCGAGCCGTGGTGGTGCCGGACGTTGGTGCTGTCCGCCGAGCGGACGGCGCGGCGCGGCGGTCTGGTCCGGGTCGGCGTCGCGGCGCGGCAACTGCGCAAGCCCGGACCTCGGCAGGCCATGCTCGACGTCGTCAACCTCGCCCTGATGCACGGCTGCGCACCGGCGGTCTACCGGTGGGAACGTGACCAGCCGGCATCGTCAGCGGCTTGAACCCGACCCCGAAGCGGTCGTCGCGATCCCGCCGTCGACCGGGATGATCGCCCCGTTCACATAGGAACCCGCGCGGCTCGCCAGGAAGATCGCGATACCGGCCATGTCGTCGTCACGGCCGATGCGGCGCATCGGAGCCGCGGCGGCGATCGCCTCACCGAAGGCATCCAGCGTGGCGGCCATCATCTTCGACGGGAACGGCCCGGGCGCCACCGCATTGACGGTGATGTGTTGCGGGCCAAGTTCTTTCGCCAACACCCGGGTGAGCTGGTGCAGGGCGGCCTTACTTGCCGAGTAGGAGTAGGTCGGCAGGACCGGCACGTGGATGCCGTCGATGCTGCCGATATTGATCACCCGCGCGGGGTCGTCTTGGGTGCCGGCCTTGCGCAGCGCGGGTACCAACTCCTGCACCATCCAGAACGGCGACTTCACGTTCAGGTCGAGCACCCTGTCCCACCCTGATGCCGGAAACGTCTCCAGCGGCTCGCCCCACGTCGCCCCGGCGTTGTTGACCAGGATGTGCAGCGCGTCGGTGTCGGCGAGCACCCCGGCGGCCAGCCGCTTGCACTCCTGCTGCTGGGACAGGTCCGCCGGAATGCCCCGCACGTCCCCGAACGCCGACAACGCCTCGACCGCCTGCTCGCAGGCATCGGGTTTGCGGGAGCTGACGATGACCCGCGCCCCCGCTTGCAGCAGGCCGCGGGCGATCATCATGCCGATTCCGCGGGTGCCGCCGGTCACCAGCGCCGTCTTCCCCGACAGGCCGAACAACTCGGTCAGATCTGCAGCGCTCATGTTTCCTCAATTCCGTTCGGCGGCAGGCCGAGAAGCCTCTGCCGCTCAGCATCCTGTTGGGCGCGAAGGGCTTTCATGTCGTAGCGGGGATCGCCGGCCAGGTCGAAGACAGCCCGCTGCCCGGCGCTGTCCCAGATCACCGGTACGACGTCACCCGGCCCGGGTTTGAGACCCATCACCGTGAAGGTATCGGTGATCTCGATTCGTGCCGGTTCGCCGTTACCCGGATGGACATCGACGACGAAGTCGTACTTGCGGTAGTCGTTGGTCGCGATCTTATTGGCCTGCTGCACATGCAGAACCGTTGCCGTACAACGCTCGCCACGCCGCTGCAGCCGCCACCTGTCGAACATCGCCCGCACAGCCCGTCCTCTAGAACCGCACCGAGTTCTCCTCGGGCAGCACCCGGAAGTCAGTGTCGGTCATCTCCGTGAGTCGACCGTAGTAGATGCCGCGAGCCTCCGGGGCGACGACGCCCTGGTGGATCGGAACGGCATGTTCGGGGGCCACGGCACGCAGGTAGTCGACCGCCTCGGAGATCTTCATCCACGGCGCGGCCGCCGGGGTGGCCAGCACGTCCACCGGCTCGCCGGGGACGAACAACGCGTCACCGGGGTGCATCAGCCGGGCCGGGTGCTCGTCATCGCCGACGAGATAGGAGATGTTGTCGATGATCGGTATCTCGGGATGGATGACGGCATGTCGGCCACCCACCCCGCGGATGGTCAGGCCGTCGACGGCCAGCTCGTCGCCGACGTGCACCGCCTGCCACCGTCCGCCGAGCTCGGCAGCGGTGGCCGGGTCGGCGTAGAGCGCGGCACCCGGGTTGGCCTCCACCAGCGCGGGCAGCCGCTCCCGGTCGGCGTGGTCGGGGTGCTGATGGGTGATCAGGATCGCCGACAGACCGGTCACACCCTCGAAGCCGTGCGAGAAGTTGCCCGGATCGAACAACAGCGTGGCGCCGCCGAGCTCGGCGAGAAGGCATGAATGGCCGAAATGCGTCAATTCCATGCTTACGATTGTGCGCTTAGGGGAGGCGTCACTATGCGGATGGTCCTGGCTGTCGTGCTGGTGGCCTGCGGGCTGGCCGTCGCGTCCCCGGCTGCCGCCGAACCGGAGACCTGTCCGCCTGCCTGTGATCGCATCCCCGACTCAGCCTGGATCCCGCCGTGGGCGATTCCGCTCAACGCCCGCTACGTGTGGCCGCGGCTGCCCGGCCTGGCTGTCACCGCCGTCTCGCCGCGATTCCGGTTCGAGGAACTGTGCGCCAGCCCACCGGTGCCCGCCGACCCCCGCTCCTACGCCGTCGCCGAGCGGGCCACCGTCGTCAACCCCGACGGCCAGTGGCAGTTGCAGGCCCAGGTAGTGCACTGGCGTGGGGAGACCTGGCGGGGCGGACCGCTGGCCGAGGACACCTTCAACACCGCCGTCGCCGTGTTGCGGGCCTGTCAGCGCACCAACCCGGCGCAGTCGCCGTCGGTGACCATTCTCGAGCCCGACCGGATGGCGGCCGTGGTCAGCGGGCCGACGATCCTGCACCTGTACCTGGTGGCCAACCCGGCCAACAGCACGATCACCGAACTGTCGCTGTGGTCGAGCGCCCCACCGCAGACCGCGTGGCCCTCGCTGGACGACGAAACCGTGCTCGACACCCTCGCCGCGCCGCTCTGCACCGCCTATATCGGGTCGTGTCCGTAGCGCGCCGGTACAGTTGAGCCGCACCGTTCACCGACGTCAGCGAGGAGCTTCCGTGCCCCGGGTGGTAGTCAATGTGATGCCCAAGGCCGAGATTCTGGACCCGCAGGGCCAGGCCATCGTCGGCGCGCTGGGCCGGCTCGGGCACGCCGGCATCTCAGATGTCCGGCAGGGCAAGCGATTCGAGCTCGAAGTAGACGACTCGGTCAGCGACGCGCAGCTCGCCGAGATCGCCGAGTCACTGCTCGCCAACACCGTGATCGAGGACTGGTCGGTCACCCGGGAGAAGCCGTGAGCGCGCGCGTCGGGGTCATCACCTTCCCCGGAACGCTCGACGACGTCGACGCCGCCCGCGCGGTGCGGTTGGCCGGCGCCGAGGCCGTCAGTCTCTGGCACGCCGACGCCGACCTCAAGGGCGTCGACGCCGTCGTCGTCCCCGGTGGTTTCTCCTACGGCGACTACCTGCGCTGCGGGGCCATCGCCAAGTTCGCCCCGGTCATGGGTGAGGTGGTGGCCGCGGCCGGCCGCGGGATGCCCGTCCTTGGCATCTGCAACGGCTTTCAGGTGCTGTGCGAGGCGGGCCTGCTGCCCGGGGCGCTGACCCGCAACGCCGGACTGCACTTCGTGTGCCGCGACGTCTGGCTCAAGGTCGACTCCATCACCACGGCCTGGACGTCGCGCTACGAGTGGGGTGCCGAACTGCTGGTGCCGCTGAAGTCCGGCGAAGGCCGCTACGTGGCCAGCGAGGCCGTGCTCGACGAGCTGGAGGGGGAGGGGCGCGTGGTGTTCCGCTACGCCGACAACCCCAACGGCTCGATGCGCGACATCGCGGGCATCAGCTCGGCCAACGGGCGCGTCGTCGGCTTGATGCCACATCCCGAACACGCGACCGAAGCGCTGACCGGGCCATCCGACGACGGCCTCGGCCTGTTCTACTCCGCGCTGGACGCCGTCCTGGTCTAGGCCTCCGTCGCCCGACCGTTCACTGCCATAAGAACGGCCGATCGAGGGCGATGGTTCGTTCCGCACGGGGATACCAGCCCTGGGGCGCGAACTGGCTGGTGTGCAGATAGCACTGCACCCGCACCTCGCGGCTGCCCGGAGTGAATGTCAGCAGCCGGCTCACCGGCAGGGTGGTCCGTGGCATGTGGTGGCGGCTCAGCGATGCGACGTTGAGAAACCAGGTCCCCCAACGGCGTTCGATGTGAGTCTTGCCGCCGTGGTTGTCCTCCGGGTGGGTGTGGGTATGGCCGGCCAGCCACATCTGCACCCGACCCGGGCGCTCGGCCAGGAACGTCTCGAAGGCCCCCGAATCAGGTTGGCTGTCCACCCAGTACAGATAGGACGCGCCCTGAGGCGTGCCCTGCTCGAACGGACGGTGGTAGTACTCCTCCCACTCTCCGGCCGCGTTCCTGCGCACCCCCTCCCACTCGCCGGAAGCCACGGTGGTGTCCTTCAACACGTAGTGGTGCGCCGCGACGACGACGGCGTCCGGGTTGGCGTCGACCATCTGGGTGAACCAGTCGAACGTCTCACCGCCGACCACTCCGCCGGGGTTGCCGCCCAACGTTCCGCGCCCGACGGTCTGGGAGGGTTCGTTTCGGTCGCTCATCATCAGGAACAACAGGTTGCCCACCCGGAAGGAGTAACGGTGCCAGCTCCCCTCGATCGGGTACCGGCGTGCGGCAGCATCGACCCCGGAGTACTCGGTGTGCTCACCAAGCGGGTCGATCCACTTCTGCCACCACCAGGCCTCCGGTTCGGCCAAGCCGCTGCGGTCGTGGTTGCCGCACACGCTGTAGACGTCCTCGCGGCGGTGGGTCCGCAGCGCCGCGAACTGCTCGCGCACTTCTCGGCCCTCGTCGTCCGCCGGCACGTCGTGGTGAGCGCCGGACATGTCCCCGACATCGACGGCGATGTCCCAGCCGAAGGCGGGCCCGCCTTCGGTACCGCCGGACTCCGACTGGGTGATGGCCTCGGCAAGACTGCGACGGCCGAACTTCTTGTCCGTGCCGACGTGCGCGTCACCGAAGGCCCACAGCCGAAACGGTCGCGCGGCCGGATCCTGATGTGTCATGAGTCCGCCGTGTCGATCAGGCCCCAGCGGCGCCGGATCACCCTGTCCAAGAAGGTGAACAGGGCGTCGATGATGATGCCCAAGATCAGGATCACGATCATGATCGCAATTGCCGCGGGCATGTCCGACAGGTTCTGGGCGTTCTCGAGCAACACGCCGATCGAGGCGGTGTTGGTGACGATGACGACGAGTTCACCGGACATCAGGCTGCGCCAGGCGAACGCCCATCCCTGCTTGAGACCGGCGACGAACATCGGCAGCGACGCGGGCAGGATGAGGTGCCGGTAGAGCGCCACCCCGCGCAGGCCCATCGACTTGGCCGAGCGCAACAGCAGCGGCGGGATGTGGTCGGCGCCCGCGATGACTCCGGTGGCGATCGCCGGCGCGGTACCGATCACGATGACGAACAGAATCGCTGACGTGGTGATGCCGAAGAAGATGATCGCAAACGGAAACCAGGCTATCGCCGGCATCGTTTGCAAACCCGTGATGACCGGCCCGAACGCACTGCGCAGCAATCGGTTCCGCGTCACCACGACGCCAACGGCCGTCCCGATCACCAACGCCAGCGCGAACCCGCACACCGCCCTGCCCATGGTGGTCCAGATGGCCTGCCACAAGACCGCGTGGTGCGCTTGGGCCCACAACTCGGCCAGTACCGTGGCCGGGCTGGGCAGCACGAAGGGCGGTTTCCAGCCGCTGAGGTACACCAGCTGCCACGCCAGCAGCACGGTCAGGATTCCCAGTACCGGCGGCATCAGCGAGCGGATGACACCAAGGGACGAGTAGTTGGTGCGTCGCGGTGATCGCACGACCTCAGTGAGTGTCATGGCCACCGCCACCGGACTGCAGACGATCGGTGATCACAGCCGCCAGCTGCGCCACCTCGGCCGTGTCGACGCGCCGCGGACGTTCGATCCGGACCGGGAAGTCGGCAAGAACCCGCCCGGGCCTGCTGCTCAACAACACGACGCGGTCAGCCAGCCGCACCGCTTCACCGACGTTGTGCGTCACGAACAGCACGGTCAACCCACACTCGGTGACCACCCGTTCGAGTTCGGTGTGCAGATGATCGCGGGTCATCGCGTCGAGGGCGCCGAACGGCTCGTCCATGAGCAGCGTATTCGCGTCCTGAGCCAGCGCTCGAGCCAAGGCCACCCGCTGGCGCATGCCTCCGGACAGTTGGTGGGGGCGAGCGTCGGCGAATTCGGTGAGCCGGACCGTGTGCAGCAATTCGGCGACACGTTCTGCCCGCTGCCGCTTGGGTACCCCGCGGGCCCGCAGCGGCAACTCCACGTTGCGTGCCGCGGTCAACCAGGGAAACAGAGCCGCTTCCTGAAACATCAAGGCCGGGCGGCCATTCCCGGTGAACACCGCGCCCGAGGACGGCTGCTCCAAACCCGCCACGAGCGACAGCAATGTGCTCTTGCCGCAACCGGATGCGCCGACGATACACACGAAGCCACCGGATTCCACGCTCAGGGAGATGCCGTCGAGCGCCTGGACATCCGACCGGGCCTGCCGGTAGACCTTCGACACCTCCGTCAGCCGGACGGCCACCTCGGACCCGGAGTGCGGAGGACTCGCCGCCGTGCACACGGGGCTGGTCATGCGTCAACCTGTGGCTTTCCCGATGCCTTCAGGAGGTCGTTCAGCAGATGCAGGTCGAAGATCCCGTCGAGGTTGATCGGTTCGAGCAGGCCCACCGAAACCGCCTTCTGCACCTGGTCTTTCAACGAGGCGGCGTTGGGATCATTTGTGAAGGTCGTCTCCTGGAAGGACGCGCGGAGCACGTCCGGATCCAGCCCCTTGCCCAGCGATTTGGCCAGCGTCGCGTTGGCGGCCTGCGCGGCAGCGTCGGGACTGTCGTGGATGAGGTCATTGGCCTCGACCTGTCCGCGGAGCAGACCGCTGACGACGTCGGGGTGCGCATTGAGGAACTCCTGGCGTACGACCAGCACGGTGATGGTGTTCGGGTCCGTCCATAGCGTCGTGCCGCCGGCTTTGACCAGCTGAACGTCGTACGGGGCGGACTCGATCGCGCCGGCGATCTGATTCGCGGCGAACTCCGCGACGATGGCGGACTCAGGCTTGGTGGGTTTGATGAAGACGTCGCCCCCACCCTGGGCGTTGGTGTGCAGGCCGTTCTCCTTGAGCCACGACCGAAGGCTGACATCCTGTGTCCCACCCAGGGCGGGGTCGGCCAGCGTCTTGCCGCGCAGGTCCTCGGCGGTGCGGATCTCCGGTTTGACGACGAAAGACGTTCCCCCCGTTGCTGATCCGGAGACGATCTTGATCGCGGTGCCGCCCGACTTCTGCCAAGCGTTGAACACCGGGTTGGGCCCGACGTAAGCAGCGTCGATCTGGCCCGACAACAGGGCGGTGACCTCCTCGGTGCCCTGACCGAACGCCTTGGCATCCAAGGTGACGTCGGGCCCGAGATTCTTGCCGAAAAGCCCCTTGTCGATGCCGACCAAGGCGGACGCGTGGGTGATGCGGGTCAGGTAGCCCAGGCGCAGTGTGACGGAGTGGGCCGCACTCGTCGACGAGGCGTTCTGTCCGCAGCCGGTCAGCCCGGCAACGAGTACGGACAGCAGCACCGCCGCCTGAATAGTGAACATGCGTCGAGGCATGATGTCTCCTGGAGGAAAGTATGTGTACCGAGAATGGGTGTTGACCGGCCATCGGCCGGTGCGATGAAGTGCAGGACAGCAGGATTCAGCGAAAGCGGGCGAAGCCGCGCAGGCCGCAACAGGCGGCGGCGATGACGCGCTGCAGATCGATGTGCAGGCGTCTGGTGAGCTGCGACCGAAGGGCCGGTGTCACGCCGGGCTCCGATCAGGCCGGGAGAGGAACAACGGGCTGGTCCACAGTTGGTGGCCATCGGATTGCCGTGCCCGCAGGTAGACGGCGCTGTCGCCGTGTGGAAGATCCAGTGCGAGGCGACCGGTGGCCGTCACGGGCAGCATTGCCGGCTCCGCGATCCGCTCGACCCTGACCGCCAGGTTCAGGCCGCCCACGCTGATGTCGTGATGAACCGACTGCATCAGTTGCTCACCGGTGATCGTCAGTGCTGCTTCGAGGCCGCCCTCGATCACTGTGGTGGACAGCTCCAGTCGCGCCTGTGCCAGTGCGGAGAGCCGCAACACCACGCCGATGTCGCTGCCGTAGGTCACCGTGCGCCAGGTGAGCCCGTCGGCGAGAGTGTCGAAGTGCTGTTCGGGATGCGTAGCGGCCCAGGGCGTCACCGTTTCGATATCGGTTCCGCTGACCCGTAGCCGCCCCGTCCAGGTTGCCCACCGATAGCGGTCTCGATGGCGCGCCCCGCCCCAGCGGACTCGGACCAGTTCGTCGGAGAGCCCTGTCTCGGTTTGCAGGTCGCGCCGCCAGAGTCGCCCGGTGGTGTCGCGTACCTCGAGCTCCTCGAGTCCGGTGCTGCCGTAGAGGGCGTACTCCGCCGCGAGCTGCTCGGCGTCCACCTCGAACTCGTCGCCCATCCAGTGCTCACCGGAGTGCAGAAGCGCGACCGCTCGCGCGCCGGTGGTGGCCCAGGTCCGGCGGGAGCGCAGGGCGCGCCCGACCTCCCCGCGGTTCAGCTCGGTGGCCAACACCCCGGTGAGCCCACCGTATCCGCCGAAGATGTTGGCGCCGGGTGCGCCGCCGCCGGGGCGACCCCGGTGCTCGTCGCTGGCAGCGCTGGCGCCCAGACGCAGACCGCGCGCCAGCGCGTCTTCGAAGAACCACGGACTGGTGCCCCAGGCCGAGTGCACCTCGATCAGGCGCTCGAGGCCCGGATGGTGCCAGTCCAGAACGGCACGCCGGCCCCCCACGTGGGGGATCAACAGATAGGACTCGGGATCGTGGTCGTAGGCGGCGTACAGGCGGGTGATCGGCCACGCTTGTGGCGCAAGCTCATTGGTCGACATCCCCTGGTGCCACTCCAGCGAACGGGCCAACGTGGTGTCGTCGCCGAGGAACACGACATTGTGGTCCCCGCCGACGCCGGCGGTGCCGCACCACTCGACTCCCGGGTAGCAGACGAACCGTCCCTCTTCGGTCACCTCTCGGCAGGCCGACACGACTTCGGCCCAGGCCTGATCGGTGATCTGAAAATCGTTGGCGGTGTAGCCCAATACGTCGAGAGCGCCGACGTCGCGCCCGAACGTCAGATTCCACGGGGTGTCCTGGGTTCCGACGGTGTCGTTGGAGTGCACGTGCAGATCAGCGAAAAAGCCTCGGGGAGAGGGGAGTTCGTCGACGATGTCCAGGTGGCAGGTGCTCGACAGCCGCTCGGGGGCGTCCAAGTCGGCGAGAAGCTCGACGGTGCCACCGCTGGCTGGAACCGCCACCGTTGTGCACGCCCATCCGGTCGTGGGGAACGCGGCTCGTGCCACCGACAGGTTGTCCACCGCGGCATGGATCGTCGCCGGCACGTCGCGGCAGACGTTGCCCCACCGGTCCTGAAGATGGGCACGCAGCTGGGCGGTGTCGACATCCGCGCGAACCACCCTGGGGCCGTGCACGACCAGCCGCTCCGGCCTGCCGGGTGTGATGGCAAGCCTCGTGACCCCGGCATGAGCCATCCGCGATGTACCCAGCGCGTCGACGAACAGATGGACCTCGAACTCGTCCTCGACGAAAGTCTGCACCCTGGTGCCGGGACCGCCGAAACTCCGGTCACCCAACCGGATCTCGATGATGTCCCCCGGGCGCAGGTACCCATCGACCACGTGGATCAGCAGTGATTTCTGGAAGGGGCGCTCGCCACCCTTGACGTCGTATCTGACCTCGAGGTGCTCGACGGTGGCGAGCCCCTGCTCGGACGCGCGTCCGGCGCGAGAACGGTGCACCAGGCGGGCCGAGGCGTAGTCGCGGCCGTGCGGATCGACCGTCTGGAGGTCCCAGTCCGAGTAATACCGGAAGCACAGTTTGAGCCAGCCGCTGTCGGCGATACCCGAGCGGCCCACGATGTAGGTGAAGATCAGTTCTTCGATAGCGCCGGCCACCACCGACGGGGTATCGCAGGACAGGACGCCGAGGAACGGCAGGGCGTCCAGTTCCTCGTTGACGTGCGCGGCGACAACAGGATCCGAGCAATCGTTGGTCTGAACGCGCGACTGAGGCCGCACCGCGACGCGGACAGCTGGCGCGTCAACCGAGGCGGGGACCGACATGGCGTCAATTCTGTCCGGCACCCACCTACCAGTCCAGTTCATATATATGATGCGATCTATCATCAGGAGTGATTGGTGCGATGAACCTTCAACAGCTGCGCTACGTGGTAGCCCTGGCCGAAGCGCAGAGCTTCACCAAGGCTGCCGAGAGTGCCTTCGTCGTGCAGTCCGCGTTGAGTCAGCAGATCCGCAAGCTCGAGGACGAACTCGGCGTCCAACTGTTCGAACGCACGACGCGGTCGGTATCCCTCACACCGGCAGGCGAGGCGCTGATCCCCCTGGTCCATCAGGTGCTCGCCGGAATCGATCAGATCACGGTCGACGCACAGGCACTGAGCGGAACGATCGGTGGTCGGCTTACGGTCGGGATGATGGAGGTGCCCTCGGAGAGCCTCGATGTCGCGGCGCTGATGGCGACATTTCACGCCCGATACCCCGAGGTCAGCGTGACACTGCGCAGTGGCGGCAGTGATCTGCTGATCGACGCCATCCGGGATCGCAAGCTTGACGTCGCCATCGTCGGCTCGAATGTCGCCGGCGCGAAGGGCCGGTTGACGCACACCGAGTTGTTCAGCGAGCCGCTCATCGCGGTGCTTCCGGCAGGGCATCCGCTCGCGGCGAAGTCGTCACTCGCGCTTGCCGAACTCGCCGAGCTGCCGTTCATCGACTTCCCTCCCGGTTACGGCCTACGGCACGAAACCGACCGGGGGTTCACCGGCGTGCCCAGGCGCGTTGCCTTCGAGGTCACCCGCGTCGACGAGGTGGTCCAGTTCGTCCGCCGAGATCTGGGCGTTGCGCTGTTGCCGGAGTCGGTGGCGACATCGCGGGCCGGTGGCGACGTCTCACTCGCACTGCGACCGGTGCGCGGCGCCAATCTGCACCGACAGGTCAACCTGATCGCGCCTGCCGGCACGGTGCGGTCGGCTGCCTGCCATGCGTTCATCCGCTGCGTGGAGGCACACGTCCGTCGCGCCGACCGGTAATCAAGCGGCCCGACGGGACCGGTCAGGAAAGCCACCACACTGGCGATCTCGCGCGGCTGCCCCTTTATTCCGAGCGTGCGTTCTTATCCGCCTCTCGCGGCGTGTTGCGGATGAAACCGCGCAGTCGCGAAAAGGGGAGGCGATGCGCAGTTACGGCGTCAGGGCGACCGAGGCCTCGGCGGTGTAGCAGAGGAACGTCAGCGTCTCCTGCAGGTAGAGCTGCACGGTCTCGGCATCGTGGCTCAGGTAGCCGATCGACACGTCGGTGCCCAGCTGAAGATCGAAGTCACCGCCGCGGGTGCTCAGCACGAACGCGCCGTCGATGGCGGGCGCCCAGATGATCTCGCCGTCGACCAGCCGGTTGAGGTGTTCGCGAATGGGATAGCCGTGCTCTGTGGTTTCGCTGACCTTGGTGTAGGCGTCCGCCGACAGCAGCACCGAGTACGGCCCGTCGACACCGGCCAGCCGCAGCTCCGAAAGCGCCTGC
Organism: Mycobacterium sp. DL592; assembly: GCF_011694515.1. NCBI lineage: Bacteria > Bacillati > Actinomycetota > Actinomycetes > Mycobacteriales > Mycobacteriaceae > Mycobacterium > Mycobacterium sp. DL592. The sequence goes on from NZ_CP050192.1 coordinate 563,616, forward strand.
GCGACAACGTCGGGGTACTCGCGGGGGTCGGCGGGCAGGGCCAGCGCCGGGTTGGAGCTGGAGCTGCGGATACCGTCGATCGACGCGGCACCATAACCCTCGAAGATCGCGCGGTCCTCCACGAACGCCAGCTTCTTGGCGGCCTCCTTCACCGAGTCCCAGTCCGAGTCCTGCGATCCGCGCTCGACGTCGTCGATCGCGTCGCGCGACACGGTGAACGGAACCCGCAGCCGGACAAGTGGTTTGGACTCCCGCAGGTGTGCGACGACACCGTCGGCGGGTGCGGTCACATCGCGCAGGTGCCCGGTGCTCACCGCGGCGGTGACCGGTCCACCCGGACCGCTGACGTCGACGACACGCCGGCCGGCGATGTGCCGCTTGAAGGTGCGCGTCGCCTCCAGTTCGATTTCTTCCCAGGCGGATTCGGTGACCGGAGCGAGTTCGCGGTAAAGGTTGTTCATTGGGGCTGTCCTTTCAGGCTGCCGATTGCCAGTGAGCCGTCGTGAGTCGGGGGAGGGGCGGTCTGCGCCGCCGGCGTGTCAGTGCCGGGCAGCGGTGGCGGATCGTCGAGGAAATCGGCGACGGGGGTGAAGAACAGGGTTCCGGTGACTGCGGTCGAGAAGTCCAGAATGCGGTCGGTGTTGCCCGGCGGGCTGCCGATGAACATGTTCTCCAGCATCTTCTCGGTGACCGCAGGGGTCCGCGAGTAGCCGATGTAGTAGGTGCCGTACTCGCCCTTGCCGACCTCGCCGAACGGCATGTTGGCTCGGACGATCTTCAGTTCGTTACCGTCGGCGTCCTCGATGACGTTCAGTGCCACATGGGAATTGGCGGGTTTCACATCGTCGCCGAGTTCGATGTCGTCGAGTTTGGTGCGACCGACGACACGTTCCTGCTCTTCGACCGACAGCGACTCCCACGACCCCATGTCGTGGAGGTACTTCTGCACGTGCACATAGCAGCCGCCGGCGAAGTCGGGATCCTCCTCGCCGATCTGGCTGGCGCTCAGGGCAACCTGGCCATCGGGGTTCTCGGTGCCGTCGACGAAGCCGAGCAGGTCGCGGTTGTCGAAGAACTTGAAGCCGTGCACCTCGTCGACGATCGTGATCGCCCCCGCCATCGCCTTGGCGATCCGGCCGGCCAGCTCGAAACAGACGTCGAGCACCTCGGCGCGGATGTGGAACAGCAGATCGCCCGGCGTGGCCGGGGCGTGGTGGCGTCCGCCGTGCAGCTCGATGAAGGGATGCAACTCGGCAGGGCGCACACCGGCGAACAACCGATCCCACGCGTCGGAGCCGATCGACGTCACCAGCGACAGATTTTTGGACGGGTCGCGGAAGCCGATCGCGCGAACCAGGCCGGCCAGGTCGGGCAGCGCGTCGTGCACCACCGCCTCACCGCCTTGGTTGATCGTGGCCACCAGGAAGATGGCCGCCGGTGTCAGCGGCGCCAGTACCGGTTGCGGCTGCGGGGAGGGCACTGTTCGACCCTAATGGCTGCGCGGTCGGACATGATGGTCAACATGTCGACCGGGGCCAGTGCACACGGGCTGTGCGAATTCATCGACGCGTCGCCGTCGCCGTTCCACGTCTGCCAGACGGCGGCTCGCCGGCTGGACGCCGCGGGATATACCGAACTGTCCGAGACCGACCGCTGGCCGGAGCGCAAGGGGCGCTACTACACGGTGCGGGCCGGCTCGCTGGTCGCCTGGAACAGTAGCGACGACCCCACCCGGCCGTTCCGCATCGTCGGCGGGCACACCGACAGCCCGAACCTTCGGGTCAAGCAGCACCCCGACCGGGCGGTCGCGGGCTGGCAGGTCGTGGCGCTCGAGCCCTACGGCGGGGCGTGGCTGAACTCCTGGCTGGACCGCGACCTGGGCGTCAGCGGCCGACTGTCGGTCCGCGACCCCGATGCCGACGGCGGCGTCTCGCATCTGCTCGTCCTCATCGACGAGCCGATCCTGCGGGTTCCGCAGCTGGCCATCCACCTGTCCGAGGACCGCGCCGCGGTCAAGCTGGACCCGCAGCGGCACGTCAACGCGGTGTGGGGGCTGGGCTCGGCGCCGCGCTCGTTCCTCGACTACGCCGCCCAGTGGGTCGGTGTGGATCCGGCCGACCTGCTCTCGGCCGATCTCATGACCCACGACCTGACCCCGTCGGCGCTGATCGGCGCCGACGGGGAGTTCGTCAGCGCGCCGCGGTTGGACAACCAGGGCACCTGCTACGCGGGGCTCGAAGCGTTCCTGGCCACCGAACCGCGCGGCTACCTGCCGGTGCTGGCGCTGTTCGACCACGAGGAGGTCGGCTCGACATCCGACCACGGCGCCCAATCCGACCTGCTGCTCACCACACTCGAACGCATCGTGTTGAGCGCCGGCGGCGACCGAGAGGACTTCCTGCGCCGGCTGACCGCGTCGATGGTGGCCTCCGGTGACATGGCGCACGCCACCCACCCTAACTACCCCGACCGCCACGAGCCCGGCCACCTGATCGCGGTCAACGGCGGACCGGTGCTCAAGGTTCAGCCCAACCTGCGCTACGCCACCGACGGCCGCACGGCAGCCGCGTTTGAACTGGCCTGCCGCCAGGCGGGGGTGCCGCTGCAGCGCTACGAACACCGGGCCGACCTGCCGTGTGGCTCGACGATCGGCCCGATGACCTCGGCACGCACCGGCATCCCGACGGTCGACGTCGGGGCGGCGCAGTTGGCCATGCACTCCGCGCGTGAACTGATGGGTGCCGCCGACGTGGTGTCGTATGCGGCTGCGCTGCAGGCGTTCCTGTCACCGGCCTGACCTACGCTGGCCGCATGGCTCTCGGCGTGGAGATGATCACATTCGACTGCAGCGACCCCGACGGGCTGGCCGACTGGTGGGCCGGTGCCGTCGGGGGCAGCGCCACCGCGGTGATGCCCGGCGAATTCGTCATGGTCTCCCAACCCGACGGACCCCGGCTCGGCTTCCAGCGGGTCGATGACCCGACACCCGGCAAGAACCGGGTGCACGTCGACTTCGCCGCCGTCGACGTCGAGGCGGAAGTCCGGCGGCTGGTCGCCCACGGCGCCACCGAGACGGCACGGCACTCGTTCGGGGACGCGTTCAGCTGGGTGGTGCTGGCCGACCCGGCAGGCAACGCGTTCTGCGTCGCTGCCGCCGCGCACTGAACGGCACCAGAGGTGTTCTCCTGACCCGGGGTCATCGGGAGAGCCGAACTCGCGGCGTGGTGGTGCCCGAGTGATAATCACCCGGTGGTGTGGTCGGTCGCCGGATTAGCCGCGATCATCGTCGTGTGGTCCTTGGTCGCCCGCCGGCTGGAGCGATGGCGCATCACACCCGTCATGACACTGGTCTTCGCCGGTGCGTTGGTCGGATTCGTCACCCACGATGCGCTGGCAGCCGGCATCCAAGCCCACGTCATCGAACCGATCACCGAAATGATCCTCGCCATAGTGCTTTTCGAGCACGCTGCCAACATTCGCGGCGGATACTTCGGCGGACAGACCGTGTTGGCGATGCGGCTGCTGTTCGTGGCGCTGCCGATCAGCCTGGCACTCGCCGTCGGACTCGGGATGTGGTTGCTGCCGGGATTGTCATGGCCGATGCTGCTGGTGGTGGCCTGCGTGGTGGTCCCGATCGACTTCGCTCCGGTGACCTCCTTCCTGCACGACACGCGAATCTCGTTGCGGGTACGCCAGCTGTTCAACGTTGAGGAGGGTTACTCCGACGGCGTGATCGCACCGATTTTTCTGTTCGCGTTGGCGATCTCCGACGGCGAGCACAGCAAGGCCGAGAGTATCGCGACCGCGCTGAGGGAAGGACTGCCCCATCTCGCGGTCGCAATAGCCCTCGGTGTGGGGATCGGCACCGGCCTGGCGTGGCTGGCCAACACCGCCGACCGTCTCGGCTACATGACCGAGCAATCCCGGCGCTACCTGGTTGTCGGTGCGCCCGTGCTGACCTACGCAGTCAACATCGGTCTGCATGGCAACGGGTTCGTCGCCGCCTTCGTCTGCGGTATCGCCTTCAACAGCGTGCGGCGCTACATCGACGACAGCCGGGAACAGGAGTTCATCGACGACATCACCTTCCTGCTCACGGCGGTGGTGTGGTTCGTCTTCGGCGCGGTCGCCTGGTACGTCCTCGAGGACGGCGTGGAGTTGGGCCAGGTGGTGTTCGGCGTCTTGGTGTTGATCGTCGTCCGCGGCCTTCCGGTCATGCTGGTCCTGCTCAGATCCGGGTTGACGTGGCCCGAGCGCAGCCTGATGGCGGGTCTGGGTCCGCGCGGCACCGCAAGCATCGCGCTCGGGCTGCTTGCCTACATCGTGCTGCCCGACGCTCCGTCGGAAACGCTGCTGACGGTGATGATCATCGTGGTGCTCGGCAGCGTGGTGATCCACGGCCTGGTGGGTCCGATGCTGGTGAGTCGGGCTTCCGTGGAACCGGCTGCGGCCGCCAGGCCATAAACTGTCTTCTGTGACGACCGACGTTTCGCCCGTTGACACCGTCGACCGGGCGGCGGCCACCCCTGACAACCCGCAGCCGTTCCGCGAACTCGGCCTCAAGGACGACGAGTACCAGCGGATACGCGACATCCTGGGCCGGCGGCCCACCGATGCCGAATTGGCGATGTACTCGGTGATGTGGAGCGAACATTGCTCCTACAAGTCCTCGAAGGTGCATCTGCGGTACTTCGGCGAGACCACCACCGACGAGATGCGCACAGCGATGCTGGCCGGGATCGGCGAGAACGCCGGCGTGGTCGACATCGGCGACGGGTGGGCGGTCACCTTCAAGGTCGAGTCGCACAACCACCCGTCCTACGTCGAGCCGTACCAGGGCGCTGCCACCGGCGTGGGCGGCATCGTTCGCGACATCATGGCGATGGGCGCACGCCCGGTCGCGGTGATGGACCAGTTGCGCTTCGGTGCGGCCGACGCGCCCGACACCCGCCGGGTGCTCGACGGTGTGGTCCGCGGCATCGGCGGCTACGGCAACTCCCTGGGCCTGCCGAACATCGGCGGGGAGACGGTGTTCGACCCGTCCTACGCCGGCAACCCGTTGGTCAACGCGCTGTGCGTGGGCGTGCTGCGCAAGGAAGACCTGCACCTGGCGTTCGCCTCGGGGCAGGGCAACAAGATCATCCTGTTCGGCGCCCGCACCGGACTCGACGGCATCGGCGGCGTCTCGGTGCTGGCCAGCGACACCTTCGGCGGTGACGAAGGCTCCGGGCCGGGCCGCAAGAAGCTGCCCAGTGTCCAGGTCGGCGACCCGTTCATGGAGAAGGTGCTCATCGAGTGCTGTCTCGAGCTGTACTCGGCCGGGCTGGTCATCGGCATTCAAGACCTCGGTGGTGCCGGATTATCCTGTGCCACATCAGAATTGGCGTCCGCCGGTGACGGTGGCATGGCCATCGAGCTGGACAAGGTCCCGCTGCGTGCGGCGAACATGACCCCGGCGGAGATCCTGTCCAGCGAGTCGCAGGAACGCATGTGCGCGGTCGTCTCACCGGAGAACGTCGAGAAGTTCATGGCCGTCTGCCGCAAGTGGGAGGTATTGGCGACGGTGATCGGCGAGGTCACCGACGGCGACCGGCTGCAGATCAGCTGGCACGGCGAGTGCGTCGTGGACGTGCCACCGCGCACCGTGGCCCACGAGGGTCCGGTCTACCAGCGGCCGGTGGCCAGGCCCGAATGGCAGGACGCACTGATCGCCGACACCTCGGCGAAGCTGCCGCGACCCAGCACCGGCGAGGAGTTGCGTTCGACTCTGCTGGCCCTGGTGGGTAGCCCGCACCTGTGCAGCCGGGCGTTCATCACCGAGCAGTACGACCGCTACGTGCGCGGCAACACCGTGCTGGCCGAGCATGCCGACGGTGGGGTCCTGCGCATCGACGAAGCCACCGGCCGTGGCATCGCGGTGTCCACCGACGCCTCGGGCCGCTACACCCAGCTCGACCCCTACACCGGCGCGCAGCTCGCGCTGGCCGAGGCGTACCGCAACGTCGCGGTCACCGGGGCCACCCCGATCGCGGTGACGAACTGCCTCAACTTCGGCTCCCCGGAGGACCCGGGCGTCATGTGGCAGTTCTCCCAGGCCGTCCGCGGCCTCGCGGACGGCTGTGCAGCCCTTGGCATTCCGGTCACCGGCGGCAATGTCAGCTTCTACAACCAGACCGGGGCGACGGCCATCCTGCCGACCCCGGTAGTCGGCGTGCTCGGTGTCATCGATGACGTGAGCCGACGGCTGCCCACCGGTCTGGGCAACGAGCCCGGTGAGACGCTGTTCCTGCTCGGCGACACCCGCGACGAGTTCGACGGGTCCATCTGGGCCCAGGTCGCCGGCGACCACCTCGGCGGTGTGCCGCCGTCGGTCGATCTCGACCGTGAGAAGCTGCTGGCCGAGGTGTTGTCGGCCGCCTCGCGCGACGGGCTGGCCTCCGCGGCGCACGACCTGTCCGAAGGCGGCCTGATCCAGGCCGTCGTGGAGGCATCGCTGGCCGGCGAAACCGGTTGCCGCATAGTGCTTCCCAGCGAATGTGAAACAGTCGGGGACGCCTTTGTCTTTCTGTTCTCCGAGTCCGCGGGCCGGGCCTTGGTCGCGGTGCCCCGCACCGAGGAGAGCCGGTTCCGGGCAATGTGCGAGGCACGCGCCCTGCCGATCACCCGGATCGGCGTCTCGGACACCGGCTCGGATTCCGTTGAGGTCCAAGGATTGTTCACCGTGTCACTCGAAGAGCTGCGCACCACATCTGAGAAAGTGTTGCCCGGGCTGTTCGGATGACCAGTGCGGTCGACGACGTCACGGGTGAGGCAGCGGCCTCGCCCCAACGTCGACGGCACCGGGAATCGCTTATGGCCTGGGCGTGGAGCCTGGTCCGTCTCGATTTCGTCGGCATCGCGTTCGGCGCACTGTTCTTCTGTCTGTCCCTGACCCCGTCGCTGCTGCCGCGGGACTGGGCAACCGGCGGTCTCATCGGTGGCATCAACGCCGCCATCGGATACGGCATCGGCGTCTTGGTGGGCAAGGCTTTTCGCTGGCTGTTCCTCTCGCACCGCGACTGGTGGCCGCCGAAGCCGAAGATCGGCTACGCCCTCAAGGCCGCCACGGTGGTGGGTGCGATCGCGGCAAGCGTAGGGATGGTCATCCCCGCGGCGGCCTGGCAACGGCAGCTGGCCTCGGTCATGGGCATCGACGGTCCGGACACCCTGGGCTACCTGCGCATCCTGGTCGTCGCCGTGGTGGCCGGAGGGCTGCTGGTCGCGGTGGCACGGGTGGTCAAGGACGCGATCAAGCTGCTGGCCCGGGTGATGATCCGGCGCTGGGACATCAACGACGAGGTTGCGATGTTCGTCGGCACCGCGATCGTCGTCGTGCTGATCATCACCCTGGTCAACGGCGTGCTGGTGCGCGGCTTCATCGGCGGCGCCCGCGCGGTGTTCCAGCCGCAGAACACCACCACCCGACCCGGCGTCGAACAACCGCTGAACCCCGAAAGATCGGGTAGCCCAGCATCATTCGCGAAATGGGACACGCTGGGATTCCAGGGCCGCAACTTCGTCGGCACCGGGCCGCATGCCCGCGAACTGACCGAGCTCAACGGCCGGCCCGCCAAGGAGCCCATCCGCATCTATGCGGGCCTGCAGACCGCTGACACCGACGAGGGCCGCGTCGCCGTCCTGCTCTCCGAACTGCAGCGCACCAAGGCCTTCGAACGCAAACTGCTGGTGATCATCCCGACCACCGGCACCGGCTGGGTCGATCCCGTCGCCGCGCGCGCCATCGAGGCGATGTACAACGGCGACACCGCGCTGGTCGCCATGCAGTATTCCTATTTGCCGAGCTGGATCTCGTTCCTCGCCGACCAGCAGAAGTCGGTGCAGGCTGGCAAGGCGATGGTCTACGCCATCCACGACCGCTGGCAGCAGTGGCCCGCCGACCGGCGGCCCCAATTGGCCTTGTACGGCGAAAGTCTCGGCTCGATGGCCGGCCAGGGCGCATTCGGATATCTGCCCGACGTGGTGGACATGGACTTCTCGTCGGTGCTGTGGGTGGGCCCGCCGAATGCCAGCGCGCTGTGGAAAGCGTTGACCGCCAGGCGCGATCCGGGAACACCTGAGGTGCAGCCCCGCTACGACAACGGCCGCACGGTGCGCTTCGCCCAGGCTGCCGGTCCCGCCGAGATCGCCCGGGTGGCCGCCGATCCGCCATGGCGCGGCACCCGGGTGCTCTACCTGCAGCACCCATCGGATCCGGTGGTGTGGTGGACACCGGATCTGCTGTTCAAGAAGCCCGACTGGCTGGCCGAACCGCCGGGCTTCGACCGCAGCGCCTTGATGCGCTGGTATCCGATCGTCACGTTCTGGCAAGTCAGCGCCGATATGGCAGGCAACGTCACCAGCTCGCAGGCTTCGCCGATCGGACACGGCCACAACTACGGCGACGGCCAGCTCGACGGCTGGGTCGCCGTGGCCGCACCCGCGGGCTGGAGCGCCCAGGACACCGACCGCATCCGTCAGTTCCTGGACAAGGCCATGGCGGCGGGCGGCCCGGAATTCCAGTGACCTGGCGTCCCGTTCTGCGTGCGGCGGCCGGCACCGCCGCGGCGCTGGCCGTTCGTGCGCCGCTTGGCCTTCGACCGCCGCACCTGTGGTCGGGCCTGCGCCACGGCGGCGCGGCAGCGGTGGCGGTCGCCGCCGGGGTGGCGGCCACGACGATGGCGCCCTCGGTGCGCACGGCGATGCGCGAGCGCGACGTCCCCGACAGTGCACGACGCTGGCTGGTGTTCGATATCCCTTTGGGCACAGTCTGGTTCGAAGAGGCACTGTTCCGCGGTGCGCTGGCCGGCGCCGCGCGCCGCGGGCTCGGACCGACGGCCGGCCGGCTGCTGCAGGCTGTGGCGTTCGGCCTCTGGCACGTCCCGGACGCCCGCAGGGCGGGCCAGCCGGTGCTCGGCACCGTGCTGGTGACAGGGCTGGCCGGGTGGGGGTTCGGCTGGCTGGCCGAGCGGTCGGGCAGCGTGGTGGCCCCGATGCTGGCCCACCTCGCGATCAACGAAGCCGGTGCGGTCGCCGCCCTGATCGTCCGCGGACGTTAGCTCGCCGTCGTCGGCACGTCGCGGCTGTCCGGCACCAGGTCGTGGGCTTCGGTGTCGGTGTCATCGATGCCGAAGCTGATGATGCGTTTCGGGGTGATCCGGATCAGCGGCTCGCCCTTGGCGTTCTCGGCCTGCTGGGCGGTGCCGCGGATTTCCAGACAGCGCACGCGCCATGGATCGTGCGAGAAGATGTCGTCGACGACGAACGCCACCGTGTTGTTGGTGGCGATGTTGCGGAACTTCTGGCTCTTCGCCAGGTTGTAGCCGTACACGTCGATCGTGCCGAGATCGTCGTTGTACTGAAAGCCGACGGGGCTGTTCTGCAGTGTGCCGTTCGGCTGGATGGTGGCGAGCCTGCCGATATCGGCCGCGTTCAGATAGGCGATTTCGTGCGGTGCGAAGGTCATGGGCCCACGCTAAGACCTCAACTTTGGTTGATGTCAATGCCTGGCGCGGTGCTGAAATACTGGTGCCGTGACATCCCGCCGCAGCGCAGACCCGGAGGCGACGCTGGCCGCGGTGCGTGCGGTCGCGGCCTGGCTGAGCGACGAGAACGCTGCGGCACCCGACCGGTCCGCGATTGCGGTGGCCGTCCGCTTGACCGCGCGCACCTTGGCCAGACTGGCTCCCGGCGCCAGTGTGGAAGTGCGCATCCCGCCGTTCGTCGCCGTCCAGTGCATCGACGGTCCCCGGCACACCCGCGGTACGCCACCGAACGTCGTCGAGACCGACCCGCGAACCTGGCTGCGGGTGGCGACCGGTCGGCTCGACCTCGCCGACGCCGCCCGCAACGGGACACTGCGGCTGTCCGGATCGCGCGCCGCAGAGGTGAGCCATTTTCTGCCAGTCGTGAAACTCAACTGAGCGCGCCCACGACACTCGTCGTTCAATTCCGCGTTTTGCGCCGATCACCGTAGACTGGGTTCACGCCAACAACCTCCGCCAGGGAGCAGCCCATATCGTGACCGGCCAACTGGAAAACGAGCCCCGCGAAGAGTGCGGCGTCTTTGGAGTCTGGGCTCCGGGCGAAGATGTAGCCAAACTCACTTACTACGGCCTCTATGCCCTACAACACAGGGGCCAGGAGGCGGCAGGCATCGCCGTCGCCGACGGATCACAGGTGCTGGTCTTCAAAGATCTGGGCCTCGTCAGCCAGGTGTTCGACGAGCAGACGCTGGCCGCGATGCCGGGCCACGTCGCCATTGGTCACTGCCGCTACTCCACCACCGGTTCGACCACCTGGGAGAACGCCCAGCCGGTATTCCGCAACACCGCGGCCGGCACCGGAGTTGCCTTGGGCCACAACGGGAATCTGGTCAACACCACCGACATGGCACGGCGCGCCCGGGAAGCCGGCCTGATCAACCCCAACATGCCGGGCGCGGCGACCACCGACTCCGACATTCTCGGAGCGCTGCTGGCGCACGGCGCGGCGGACTCCACCCTGGAGCAGGCCGCCCTCGAACTGTTGCCAACGGTGCGCGGCGCGTTCTGCCTGACCTTCATGGACGAGAACACCCTCTACGCCGCCCGCGACCCGTTCGGGGTGCGGCCGTTGTCGCTGGGCCGGCTGGACCGCGGCTGGGTCGTCGCGTCGGAGACGGCGGCCCTCGACATCGTCGGCGCGTCGTTCGTGCGTGACATCGAACCCGGCGAGCTGCTGGCCATCGACGCCGACGGCGTGCGCTCCAGCCGCTTCGCCAACCCGACACCCAAGGGCTGCGTCTTCGAGTACGTCTACCTCGCCCGTCCCGACAGCACGCTCGCCGGGCGGTCGGTGCACGGCGCGCGGGTCGACATCGGACGCCGGCTGGCCCGCGAGAAGCCGGTCGAGGCCGACCTCGTGATCGGTGTTCCCGAGTCGGGCACCCCGGCCGCCGTCGGCTACGCCCAGGAATCCGGGATCCCGTTCGGCCAGGGCCTGATGAAGAACGCCTACGTCGGGCGCACCTTCATCCAGCCGTCGCAGACCATCCGTCAGCTCGGTATCCGGCTCAAGCTGAACCCACTCAAAGAGGTGATCCGCGGCAAGCGGCTCATCGTCGTCGACGACTCGATCGTCCGCGGTAACACCCAGCGCGCACTGTTGCGGATGCTGCGGGAGGCCGGCGCCGTCGAGGTGCATGTGCGCATCGCCTCCCCGCCGGTGAAGTGGCCGTGCTTCTACGGCATCGATTTCGCCACCCCGGCCGAACTCATCGCCAACGCGGTGGACAACGAGGACGAGATGCTCGAGGCGGTGCGGCACGCGATCGGCGCAGACTCGTTGGGCTACATCTCGCAGCAAGGCATGATCGCCGCGACCGAACAGCCCGCGTCGCGGCTGTGCTGTGCCTGCTTCGACGGCAACTACCCGATCGAGTTGCCCGGCGAGACCCAGCTCGGCAAGAACGTCGTCGAGCACATGCTGGCCACCGCCGCCCGCACCGGGATTCCGCTGCAAACCGACAACGACAACGTCTCGGCCCTGCGCCGGCCGTAGCGGCAGACCTCAGCCGGCCGCGGTGGTCACTCGCCGTACCCGGGCATCAAGTCGCATCGCCTGCACCGGACGGCCCGCGTACCAGTACAGCCGTCCCAGCAGGCCGCGCGGATAGAAGATCGCCCGCTGCTCGTAGCGGCTGCCGTCGCCTTCCGGGGTGACCCGCATCTCCAGCCACCGATCGCCGGGGGCGGTGTTGGCGGCCCGCAGCCGCAACACCTTTCCGGGCTCGCGCTCCTCGACGGTCCACCGATCCGGCGCGCTGCTCTCGACGGCCTTCCACAGCCGGTCCGGGCTCGCCGCGGTGTGCCGAGAGCGGGTGTCGGTGTACACGATCTCGCCTGCCCATTCCGGATCGCTCGGCAGCTGAGCGGCGGTGCCGGTGTTCCACGTGGTCTCCACCTCGCCGCGGGCGATGCGGGCCAACGCCAGTGACACCGACCGCCGATACGGGGTCAGCCCGCCGGCCGGCGGCGGGATGATCGTGTCGATGTCGTGGTTGTTCATCACCGCGTCGCAGTGCAGCGACTCGACAAGTGGCCGGGCCAGACCGGACGGGATCGGCGTCACCAATCCCACCCACAGCGCGGCGATTCGCGGAGTGAGCACCGGCAGCACCAGCATGTGCCGCCGCCCCAGTCCGGCGACCTCGGCGTAGATCTGCATCATGTCGCCGTACTCCAGCACGTCGGGTCCGCCGATATCCCAGGTCCGCGACTTCGGCACCGTCGCGGTGGCCGCCGCGACAAGGTAGTGCAGCACGTCGCGGATCGCAATCGGCTGGATCTTGTTATGCACCCACTTCGGCGTCGTCATCACCGGCAGCCGATCGGTGAGGTGCCGGATCATCTCGAACGAGGCCGACCCCGAGCCCACCACGACACCGGCCTGCAGCACGATCGCCTCGATCCCCGAAGCGATCAGGATCTCGCCGACCGTGGTGCGCGACGTCAAATGTGTTGAGAGCTCGACACCTTCGGGATGCAAGCCGCTGAGGTAGACGATGCGGCGCACACCGGCCGAGCGGGCGGCCGTCACGACGTTCTGCGCGGCGCGACGCTCCTCGGCGGCGAAATCCTTCTCCAGTCCCATCGAGTGCACCAGGTAGTAGACGACGTCGACGTCGGCGAAGGCCGCCTCCAGCGAGGCCACGTCATTGAGGTCGCCGCGGGCCACTTCGGCCTTGCTGCGCCACGGGACGCCTGCCAGTTTGTCAGGATTGCGCGCCAGCGCCCGCACCGTGAAGCCGCTTTCCAGCAGTCGTGGGACCAGGCGGCCCCCGATGTACCCCGTCGCACCCGTGACCAGGCACCTCATCTGCTCAGCCGACACCGAAACCCCTCCCATCAGTCGACTGCTATTCGGAGCCGACGCCTCTCCGGATTGCCCCCACCTGCGCCCGACTCAGAACGGGCACCCCGGATTGGGCATGTCCACGGTGAGCGGACTGCCCGCCGGGTCGATGTAGAGCACCCACATCACCAGTGGATCGGGACCTTCGTTGCGGCCCTCGTGGACGTATCCCCGCCCGCTGCCCTCGGTAATCGGCTGGTTCACGCCGTAGACACCGTCGACGGTGCAACCGCTGTCGTAGTGCGTCAGCGTGCCCTCCTTGATGACACCGAAGACCTCGCCGGGGTGGTAGTGCCAGCCGGTCGTGCCGCCCGGCGCGATGGTGATCTGCTTGGTGACGTAGTCCTTGTCGTTGCGCGACGCTTGCGACAGCGTCACGGCGTCCACACCGTCACCGGGGGTGGCCGAGGCCGGAGCGGGCGGGGCCAGCACGCCCAGCGCGGCCGTGGCCCCCGCAACTGCCAACCGCTGAATTGCAGCCATAGTCAGTCAGGGTGTCACAGCGGCGGGCCCGGCCTTGGGGCTTCTACAGATCGAGGGCGCCGACAGCGGCGCCGGGGTTCGGGCCCAGCAAGGCGCCCAAGCGCGGGCTGAGCTCACGGGAAGCACCCAGTAGCGGTCCGACCAGGCGGGTCAGCGCGGTGGAGGACAGGCGTCCCGAGGGCCCGGCGACGGTCATCGAGCCCAGTACGAAGGGTTGAGTCGCTGGATGGTCAGCCTCAGCAAGCAGAGGAACCGAGATGCCGTTGATGCCAGGGTGGTTCTCCCCACAGGAAATTTCGTAGCCGCGTTGGCGAATCTCCGCGAGGCGTTCCGGCGTAATTCCTTCGAGTTCTAAGCCGGCCAGCTCAGCAGTCGGCAGATGGGCGAGGATGACCCGCCCGCTGGCTCCGACTGCCAACGGCGAGCGCTCCCCGAGAACTCCCGCGGGGTCGACCATCGGCCCCGACGGCGCGGGTACACCTAGCACGAGCACTCGAGCGTCACCGGCACGCAAGTGCACGACTGCCGCTTCGCCGCTGACAATGGCCAGCCGGGCCACTACTGGATACATCAACCGAAGCAATGCCGGCCGCGGACCGATCAGCGTTGCCAGCGCGATCGACCGGCTGGCCAGGCGGTAGCCGTCCCTTCCGAGATGGTGCAGGTAGCCCTCGCGCTCGAGAGACCGCAGGATCCGAAAGGTGTATGAATCCGAAAGCCCGATGCGCTCGGCAATCTCACGTAGCGCAGCTGGTTGACGCATGCCCGCCAGGGTTTCCAATATCTGCAGGCCGCGCAGTGCGGTAGGCACGAGACTCATGTTACTTGCGTATTCGGCAAGTTGTTTGGCGGATTGCCGACGAGTTGCCTGTAAATGGGACGCGTGAAAGTTTCCTCCGCTGCCCCGAGTGCACCCGACGGTACGACTGGGCGCCTGGTCAACTGGGCTCGCACCCTGACATGGGATGACGTACCCGACTCCGTCCGTCGGCGCGCAGCGCATCTGGTTCTGGACGGCCTCGGATGCGCTCTCATCGGCGCCCAACTGCCGTGGTCGAGGGTGGCCACCGAGGCGGTGCTGGCCATCGAGGGTGCTGGGAGCGCGCCGGTCATCGGCACCGGCCTGACCACCACACCGGCAGGTACGGCACTGCTGAACAGTGCCTTCATTCAGGGCTTCGAGCTCGACGATTTTCATCCGCTGGCACCGCTGCATTCCGCGGCGGTACTGCTGCCGGCTCTGCTGGCCACCGCCGCACAGTTGGACCGTACTGTGAGCGGGCGTGAGTTGCTGCTCGCAGTGATTATCGGTTTCGAGACCGGTCCGCGGATTGGGCATTCCTTGGGTGGAGCCGAAATGCTCTCTCGTGGTTGGCATTCCGGCCCGATATTTGGTGGCATCGCCGCGGCTCTCGCCTGCGGCGTGCTGCGGGGCCTCGACGGTGCAGAACTTGAGGACGCAGTCGGATTCGCCGCGACACAATCCGCCGGACTGATGTCAGCACAGTACGAGGCGATGGGCAAGCGTATGCAGCACGGGTTCGCGGCGCGTAACGGGTTCTATTCCGCCGCACTCGCACAGGCCGGGTACACCGGCATCGATCAAGTTCTGGAACGCCCGTACGGCGGATTTCTGGCGGTCTATGGCGAAGGGCACGACCCCGACGCGAAAGCGATTACCCGGGGACTCGGCGAGAATTGGGAAACCGACGTCATCATGGTGAAGTCGTGGGCGGTGATGGGCGGGTTGCACGGCGTGGTCGAAGCCGCCCGAATATTGCGACAGCGCAACGGGAGTCGCACCATCGACCGCATCGACATCCGCGTCGGTGACGTCGTCTATCACCACGGCTGGTGGACTCCTCAGCGGCCGTTGACAGCGATCGGCGCACAAATGAACATTGGGTATGCCGCGGCGGTAACCCTACTCGACGGGACCGCGCTGCCTGAGCAGTTCACTGCTGAACGAATGGACGCCGACGATATATGGAACCTGTTGCAGTGCACCAATGTTCACCTCGACCGCAGCATCGATGAGCTGTCTATCACCGAGCGGTTCCAGACCCACCTGACGCTCACCTTCGGCGACGGCAGTACGGAGTCGGCATCGGTGATCGCGCCGCATGGCAACCCACTCGACCCGGTGACCAACGACGAGGTGGTGGCTAAGTTTCACAGTCTTGTCGGACGTGTGATGCCGGCCGACCGAGCCGCGGCGATCCAATCCGCCGTGCTCGGCCTGCCCGAGGCACACGATGTGGCTGCGCTGTCGGATCTCCTCGCCGGCTCTGTCGGAAGGGCGCTGGACTGATGACGACCTACGCCCGCGCGCGGCTTCGTGAGCTACTCGATGCGGGGCGGCTGATCGTCGCTCCCGGTGTTTACGACGGCATCTCCGCCCAGCTGGCCAAGCGCACCGGACACGCCGCGGCGTACCTGACCGGTGCCGGCGTCGCCGCCGC
Organism: Mycobacterium sp. DL592; assembly: GCF_011694515.1. Classification (NCBI taxonomy): domain Bacteria; kingdom Bacillati; phylum Actinomycetota; class Actinomycetes; order Mycobacteriales; family Mycobacteriaceae; genus Mycobacterium; species Mycobacterium sp. DL592. The sequence continues at coordinate 579,491 of NZ_CP050192.1, forward strand.
GGGATTCGGACTTCCCGACATCGGGCTGGTGACCCAGACCGAGATGGTCGAACGCGCCCGGATGGTCGTGGGTGCGCTCGGAGACGTGCCGTTGCTGGCTGATGCCGACACCGGCTATGGCGCTCCCATCAACGTCATTCGCACCGTGTGCCAATACGAGGACGCCGGGGTGGCCGCGATCCAGATCGAAGACCAGGCCTTTCCCAAGCGATGCGGTCACCTGCCGGACAAGGAATTGGTCAGCAGCGACGACTTCGTTCGCACCCTCGACGCTGCCCTGGACGCGCGCACCGACGACGGGATGCTGGTGATCGCCAGGACCGATGCCCGGGGTCCGCTGGGATTGGACGAGGCGATCCGTCGCGCCAACCGGTACGCGGCGGCGGGTGCGGACATCCTCTTCGTGGAGGCCCCGCACAGCGTCGCAGAGATCGAACGGATCGCTGCGGAGGTGAACGCGCCGCTGCTGCTGCTCAATCTGGTGATCGGCGGCCTGACCCCCGAGCAGTCTGTGGAGCGGTTAGAAGAACTCGGCTTCGCCATCGCCATCCACCCGTCTGCCGTGCTCGGGCGGGCAACGATAGGTGCATTGACCGCGTTATGCGAGTTACGCGGTGTCGCCGTCGACGAGTTCCTGCCGACCACACCGCACGGGTTCTTCAACCTCGTTGGTATGGCCGAATGGTCCGCCCTCGGCGAGAAACACCAACCCGCCATCGAATCGGAGGTCTGAGATGGGCATGACGATGATCGAACGGATCCTGGCTCGCAAGGCCGGCCGACCCCGAGTCCAGGCCGGCGACACCGTGACGGTCGAGGTGGATATGACCGTCCTGATCGACCTGCAATTCGCCACGATGTGGATGCAGCCGTTGCGGATCAGCGATCCCGCCAAAGTCGCAATCGTGATGGACCACGCGGTCCCGGCGCCCACGATAAAGGACGCCGCCGGCGGCCCGAAGGCCAGACGGTTCGCGGCCGAGTTCGGCATCGAGCGCTTCTACGATGTCGGCCGGCACGGCATCTGCCACCAAGTCATCGCCGAGAATGGACTCGCCCGGCCCGGAGAAATACTGGCCTGCACCGACAGCCACACCTGCGCGGGTGGCGCCTACAACGCCGCGGCACGCGGCCTTGGCCCCGCCGAGATCTACTCGATTCTGTGCACCGGGGTCACCTGGTTCCAGGCTGCGCCCACCATCCGCTATGAGCTGACCGGGGCGCTGCCGACCGGCGTCAGCGGCAAGGACCTGTTCCTTTACATCGCCAACGAGTACGGCGACGCCACCAACAGCAATCTGGAGTACGGCGGACCTGGCCTTGCCTCGGTCCCCCTCAACGACCGGCGAACGATTGCCACACAGGGAGCCGAGATCTCCGCGGACTTCTCCACTTTCGCCTACGACGACCTACTCGCCGAGCATTTCCAGACCCTCGGAATCACCGGTTATGAGCCCACCTGCGCCGACCCGGACGCCGCCTATGCCGCGGTCCGTCCGGTCGACATGTCGGCGCTGGTGCCCTATGTTGCGAGACCCGGGACGGTTTCTCGCAACGGACTTCCCGTCAGCCAGGTCGAACCCCGCAAGATCGACCAAGCCTTCATCGGTTCCTGCGCCAACGGCCAGCTTGACGACCTTCGCATCGCCGCCGAGATTCTGCGCGGCCGGCAGGTCGCACCCAGCGTCCGCTTGATCGTCACTCCCGCCAGCCAACAGGTCTACCGCGACGCGTTGAGGTTGGGCTACCTGCAGGACCTCGCTGACGCCGGCGCGGTGGTCACCAACTCCACCTGCGGGGCATGCTTCGGATACCACATGGGTGTGGTCGGGCCCGGTGAGGTCTGTCTGACCTCGAGCACCCGTAACTTCACCGGCCGGATGGGCTCGACGGAGGCCGAGATCTTCATGGCCTCACCCGCCACGGTGGCCGCGTCCGCCGTGACCGGACACATCACCGACGCCAGGGAGGTCGTGCGATGAGCAACGAACTCGTCGTCACCGGGCGTGTCTGGGTCTTCGGCGACAACCTGAACACCGACGACATGTACCCGGCGGAAGCGATGAAGTTGGATCTCGCCGACGCGGCAGCGATGGTCTTCTACGACGTACGTCCAGGCTGGACGCGTGAAGTTCGGGCCGGCGACATCGTGATCGCCGGCAGGAACTTCGGGCTGGGGTCCTCGCGCCCCGTCGCTGCGCTCTTCAACCAACTCGGCATCGCAGCGTTGGCGGCAGAAGAGTTCAACTCGCTGTTCTTGCGCAACGCGATCAATGCCGGACTGCCGGCCATGACGATTCCCGGCGTCACCAAGGCATTCGCCGACGGCGAGTTCGGCACCTTCGACCTGCGCATCGGCACCTGGCGAAACGACACCACGGGCGCGTCAGGCGCCGTCCCGGTGCTGCCCGATCTCATCCTGGACATCCTGGGCAGCGGCGGTGTGTTGCCCAGACTGGCCGAACGGGGCTTCCTGCCAACCGAACTCGCCGATCAGCTGCGCTCACCCGCGGTGGCCGCGGCCGGTCAGGGCAGTGACGCGTGAGTCTCGTTGAACACGTCGGTAAGGTGCTGCGGCCCGTCCGAGCCGGCGCCCGACGCAGCCGATTGGCAGCGCTGCCGTCGCCATCCACGTTCGAGCTCCGCAGTCCGGCGTTTGCGGACGGCGGCCCGATGCCGGCAGCTCACGCAGGTAGAGGGGTCGGCAGCAACATGTCGCCGGCGTTGTCCTGGTGTGGCGTCCCCCAGCACGCCGCCACCCTGGTGTTGGTCATTGAAGACGAGGACGTCCCGTTGCCACGTCCTCTGATGCACACGGTTGCGATTCTGACTGCGGGGGTTGACCACCTCGATGAGGGTGCTCTGGCGCCGGGTACACCAGGCATCCGATTCTTCCGAACGGCTCTAGGGCGGGGATACTTCGGCCCGCGCCCTATCCCCGGGCACGGTACGCACCACTACCGGTTCCACCTTTTCGCATTGAGCACTGCGGTGCCCGACGACGTGCGGACCGCTAGGGAGCTTCTTCACGTGATGAGTGGCAGTGTCATCGCGCGCGGTGTACTCACCGGCACCTACTGCCGACCGCACCCCGCGTTCGGCTGCCCGGAGAGCTGACATCACCCCACAATGGCTGTCATGGCGTTCACCGGATGGCCCATCGAGGCGGTCGAGTTCTACGAGGGCCTTGAGGCCGACAACTCCAAGGTCTACTGGACAGCGCACAAGGCGGTCTACGACCGCCACGTGAAGGCGCCGATGGAGCAACTGCTGACCGAGCTGGCCGACGAGTTCGGTGCAGGCAAGATCTTCCGGCCCTACCGCGACGTTCGGTTCAGCGCCGACAAGACCCCGTACAAGACCAACTGCGCGGCGACGATCGGATCGGGGTATGTGTCGTTCTCCGCCGACGGGCTGTCGGTGGGTGGCGGGCTCTACATGCCCGACCCGAAGACATTGGCGCGCTACCGCGAGGCCGTGGACAAACCGAAGTCCGGCGCCGAGCTCGCCGCGATCGTCAGGGACCTGCGCGCGGCCGGCTACGAGATCATGGCCCACGAGGTGCTCAAGACCGCACCCAAGGGATATCCCAAGGAACACCCCAGGATCGAGCTGCTGCGCCACAAAGGCATCGCCATGATGAAGACCTGGCCCGTCGGGGCGTGGCTGGGCACGAAGAAGGCCAAAGAGCACGTCGTGACCACATTGCGCGCCGGGGTGCCGCTGGGCGAGTGGATCGCCCGGCACGTGGGGTGAACCCCGGCACGTTACGGCGCCAGTCCACGGGCGGTAGCCTTATGCCCGATGACTGATCGCGAGGAAGACAGCCAGATCTCCTACGCATCGGCCGGGGTTGACATCGAGGCCGGTGACCGCGCGGTCGAGCTGTTCAAACCGCTGGCCAAGCGGGCCAGCAGGCCCGAGGTGCGGGGTGGTTTGGGCGGGTTCGCCGGATTGTTTGCGCTGCGCAGCGGCTACCGTGAGCCACTGCTGGCCGCATCGACCGACGGCGTCGGCACCAAGCTGGCCGTCGCGCAGGCGATGGACAAACACGACACCGTTGGGCTGGACCTGGTCGCCATGGTGGTCGACGACCTGGTGGTGTGTGGCGCCGAGCCGCTGTTCCTGCAGGACTACATCGCCGTCGGCCGTACCGTGCCCGAACGGGTGGCCGCGATCGTCTCCGGCATCGCCGAGGGCTGTGTGCTTGCCGGGTGCGCCCTGCTGGGCGGCGAGACGGCCGAACATCCCGGGCTGATGGAACCCGACCACTACGACATCTCGGCCACCGGCGTCGGTGTCGTGGAGGCCGACGATGTGCTGGGTCCCGACCGGGTGCGTCCGGGCGACGTCATCATCGCGATGGGCTCCTCGGGACTGCACTCCAACGGCTATTCGCTGGCCCGCAAGGTCCTGCTGGAGATCGACCGGATGAACCTGGCCGGCCACGTCGAGGAGTTCGGGCGCACGCTGGGCGAAGAGCTGCTCGAGCCGACCCGCATCTACGCCAAGGACTGCCTGGCGCTGGCCGCCGAGACTCAGGTCCGCACGTTCTGTCACGTCACTGGCGGTGGTCTGGCGGGCAACCTCGAGCGGGTCATCCCGCACGGTCTGGTTGCCGAGCTGGATCGTGGAACATGGACTCCCGCACCGGTTTTCACGATGATCGCCCAGCGCGGCCGGATCGACCGCGCCGAGATGGAGAAGACCTTCAACATGGGCGTCGGCATGGTGGCCGTCGTCGCGCCGGAGGACACCGACCGCGCGCTGGCCATCCTTACCGCCCGGCACCTGACGTGCTGGACGCTGGGAACGGTCGCCAAGGGGAAAGACGGCCCACGAGCGACGCTCGTGGGCCAGCACCCACGGTTCTAAAAAAGGGAAGGCGGCTCAGGGCCGCCAGTCGTCCTCGTCGGTCCACGGGTCGTCGCCGAACCCGTTGTCGGACTTCTCGGGTTCGCTCCCGCCCGAACCGGCCAGCTCCTTACGGAGCCGATCGACATCGATTTGCGGAGAGCTGTATTTCAGCTCTCGAGCAACCTTGGTCTGCTTCGCCTTAGCCCGGCCGCGGCCCATGGGGGAACCCCCTCGCGCAATAACGGAGCGGCCCGAAATCAGGCGGCTCCGATCTGTGTGTTGGTTATTGTCCTGCCAACACTTTACCGTGCCCCGCTCCGATGTGCTGGCAGGCCCGTTCGGCTGACGGTGAACGTCAGTTGCCGCCGCTCCGGAGGCGCTCGACAGCCAGCCGCCCCGCACCCACCGTCTCGGCTGCCGGCAGGGAGTCCGGATCGATTTCGGCGGCGACCTGGTGTTCGCCGCCCGTGGTCAGCGGGGTGCCGGCCGGGATTCCGCGTTTGACGAGGGCCAGCGCAATCGGCCCGTCGTCGACGTGGTCGACCACGGTGCCCAGCCTGCCGACGGTACGGCCCTCGGCGAGCAGCGGATCGCCGGTTGCGGGCCGGTCGCCGGACCCGTCCAGGTGCACGACAACCAGGGTCCGGGGCGGTTTGCCCAGGTTGTGGACGCGTGCGACGGTTTCCTGCCCGCGGTAGCAGCCCTTGTCGAGGTGCACGGCGCGACCGATCCAGCCCACCTCATGCGGGATGGTGCGTTCGTCGGTATCGACGCCCAGGCGGGGGCGCTGGGCGGCAACCCGGTGCGCCTCGTAGGCCCACACCCCGGCCTGATGCACCCCGGCGGCACCCAGCCGCTCCAGCCAGCCGGCCTTCTCCGAGCGGGGAACCACCAGGTCAAGCTCGATTCGTCCGCCGTCTGCCGGCAGTCGGCGGACGAAGCCTCCCGTCGGCACCGCGACAGCGGTCCCCTCCGCGGGCAACTGCTGCACACCGAGCACGGCCAGCACCGCGGCGTCGGCCAGATGCGGCCCGAGCAGCGACAACACCGCCAGATCGGCCGCTGCAGGTGCGACGTCGGACCAGAACACCATTTTGCTCAGGTAGGCCAGCAGCGGCTCGCCGCGCCAGGGTTCGGTGTCGAGATAGGTGACGCCGTCCAGCTCGGTCTGCACCCAGTGATCCTCGACACGGCCCTGGCCGTCGAGGCTGAGATTTTCGGTGACCGAGCCGTCCGGCAGCTCGCTGACGTGCTGCGATGAGATCGAATGCAACCAGCTGCGCCGGTCGGCTCCGGTGAGGGTGATGACCGCGCGGTGGGAGCGGTCGACGACGACGGCCTCGTGCTGGGCGGTGCGTTGTTCGCCGAGCGGGTCACCGAAGTGCCAGACCGCTCCGGCGTCGGGGGAATTGGCGGGGGCGGGGACGGCAGACACACGTCAACTCTACGGAGCCGGCCAGTACGCTGTGGCTTCATGCCTGGACAGTCTTCTGTGGTCGTCACGCTCGACGGGCAGGTGCGTGATCCGGCTGCCCCTCTGCTGTTCGCCGACGACCTGGCTGCCGTGCGCGGCGACGGGGTCTTCGAGACACTGCTCGTGCGCGACGGCAGGGCCTGTCTGGTGGAGGCGCACCTGCAGCGGTTGGTCCAGTCCGCCAAGGCGATGGAGCTGCCCGAGCCGGACCTGCCCGCCTGGCGGCACGCCATCGACGTCGCCGTCGGCGAGTGGGTCACGGCGACGCCGGCTGAAGGCGCCCTGCGTCTGGTCTACAGCCGTGGCCGGGAGAGCGGCTCGGCGCCGACGGCGTACCTCACGGTCAACCCGGTCGCCGACCGGGTGGCGGCCACCCGGAGCAACGGTCTGGCCGCGGTGGTGCTCGAACGCGGGCTGCCGGCCTCCGGGGTGGACGCGATGCCCTGGCTGGTGGCGGGTGCCAAGACGCTGTCGTACGCGGTGAACATGGCCGCCCTGCGGCATGCCGCCGCCAAGGGTGCCGGCGACGTGATCTTCGTCAGCTCCGACGGGTTCATCCTCGAGGGCCCGCGTTCGACGGTGGTGATCGCCGCCGACAGCGAGGACTCCTCGGGGCGGCCCTGTCTCTACACTCCGCCGCCGTGGTACCCGATCCTGCGCGGAACTACCCAGCAGGCGTTGTTCGACGTGGCTCGCGGCAAGGGGTACGACTGTGACTACCGCGCCCTTCGGCCCGCGGATTTGTTTGCCGCACAAGGTGTTTGGCTGGTTTCGAGCATCACACTCGCGGCGCGTGTGCACACACTGGACGGCCGCTACCTGACGCCCGCGCCGCTGGCAGGAGAAATCTCCGAGCTGGTTGACGCCGCGATTCTCAGCGATCGCTGACCGCGAAAAACGGTTGCCACCCTTGGCGCGCCACGGGTACCGTCGGCCGTACACAAGGAAGGAGGTGGTCCGGAATTTTGAGCAGTACTTCTAGGACATGTGAGGTGGCTGCCCGCTAGCAGCACCAGGTGCCGGAATCACCTTCGCCCTGAGCGCGCTGGCGAATTCCAGGCAGCTACCCGGCCCCCGAGCCCCTGGTTTTGTCCAACCAGGAAGAACGGCTCGGGGGCCGACCCATATCCGGGGCCGGACGCAGACTCGATGCGCTACCGCAGCTGGGGCGGCTGCGGCGCCAGCGACGCGCAGGCCTGCAGACCCTTGTCCCAGACTCCCTGATCCACGCCCGGAGGTGCCGGCGGTTGGCCACCCTGGCCGCCGGGCCCGCCCTGCGGCGGCTGCCCACCGTGCCCGTCCGGACCGCCTTGCCCACCCTGCGGCGGCGCAGGCACACCGTTGTCGATCATGCACTGGATGAAGGGATCACCGGCACCGCCCGCTCCACCGGGACCGGCGGGCGCGGCGTCGCTCGGGGCCGAGCAGCCCACCACACCGCCGATCAGAGCCGCCCCGAGAACGGCCATGGCCGTGGCGTGTAGCGGTCGCAGAGTCATGTCATCTCTCCTTGCTTGCGGGAACGAACTCCGCCGACCGTATGGCTGCCGTCTGGGCAGCGATTAGCACCGCGCTATGGCACTGCTATGAGGCCGCACCACCTCCCTGCAACCACGATGACCGGATTGGTGGCGCCGCGGCCCGCTGTGCGCGATGATGCCGCGCATGCGTAAAGGCTTGGTCATGTTCACCGTCGCGGCGTCGACGGCACTGCTGGCGTTGGCGGGTTGTGCCCCGGCCGACGATAAATCGACGACGGCGACCGGCGCCGAGAAGTGCGACAAGGGTGCATTGGCCACCCTCAAATCCGGCGTGCTGACGTTCGGCACCGACCAACCCGCCTACCCGCCGTGGTTCGTCGACGACGACCCGTCCAACGGCAAGGGGTTCGAGTCCGCGGTCGCCTATGCGGTGGCGGGCAAGCTCGGCTACGACACCAAGAACGTGCAATGGGTGCGGGTCCCGTTCAACGCCGCGATCGCGCCCGGCCCGAAGACCTTCGACGCCAACCTCAACGAATTCTCCATCACCGAGGAACGTAAGAACGCCGTCGACTTCTCCGCACCGTACTTCGACGTCACCCAGGCCGTCGTCACCATCAAGTCGTCGCCGGCGGCCAAGGTCACCACGCTGGACGGTCTGCGCGACCTGCGGCTGGGCGCCCAGGTCGGCACCACGAGTTACAACGCGGCCAAGGCGCTGAACACCAAGGCCCCGATCGCCGTCTACAACAACAACGACGACGCCAAAGCGGCGTTGACGAACGGCCAGATCGATGCGCTGGTACTCGACTTGCCGACCGCGTTCGAGGTGCAAAGCGAGCTGACCGACGGCTCCATCGTTGGCCAATTGCCCTCGGGGACAGACAAACCCGAACAGTTCGGGATCGTCTTGGACAAGGGCAGCAAGCTGACCGCGTGTGTCTCAGGCGCGGTCGAGGCCCTGCGGGGCGACGGGACGCTGGCCAAACTGCAACAGCAGTGGCTGGCCGAAGCCGGCAGCGCGCCGGTACTGAAGTGACCATCCTGGCCGTCGAGCGCCAGGCGTATCGGCGGTCGAGGGCACGACGGTCCACGCTGGTCGCCCTGGTCTCCACCGTGGTGTTCGCCACGGTGGCCGCATTCGCCGCCATGTCCTCGCCGGGCTGGCCGCGGGTGCGGGAGTCCTTCTTCAACTTCCGGGTGGGCTGGGACAGCCTGCCCGCCGTGCTCGACGGTCTGTGGCTCAACGTCCGCGTGCTGGTGGTGTGCCAGATCCTGATCCTGGCCTTCGGGCTGGGCCTGGCGGCGGTGCGCACCCTGCGCGGGCCGGTGTGGTTCCCGGTGCGCGCACTGGCCACCGGCTACGTCGACCTGTTCCGGGGACTGCCCCTGATCATCTGCCTCTATCTCGTCGGGTTCGGACTTCCCGGTCTGCGACTGGCCGGAATACCCAACAACCCGGTGTTGCTGGGCGGTCTGGCGCTCGTTTTGGTGTACTCCGCCTATGTCGCCGAAGTGTTCCGCGCCGGCATCGAGTCGGTCCACCCGTCGCAGCTGGCGGCCGCCAGATCGTTGGGCCTGAACTATCGCAAGACGATGCGCCTGGTGGTCCTGCCTCAGGCGGCGCGGCGGGTCACTCCGGCCCTGCTCAACGATTTCGTTGCGCTGCAAAAGGATTGCGGCCTCATCTCGGTGCTGGGCGCGGTCGATGCGGTCCGTGCCGCGCAGATCCAGGTGGCCACGAGTTACAACTTCACGCCGTATGTGGTGGCCGGATTGCTCTTCGTCGCCCTGGCGGTACCGTCGGCCAGGCTGGCCGACTGGGCGTCGCGGCGTGCCGCCACCCGCCAGGGCGCGCTGTGACCGAGGTCTTGTCGGTTCGGGGCCTGGTCAAGAGCTACGGCGATCGCAACGTCCTCGACGGCGTCGATCTCGACGTCGCCGAGCACCAGGTGGTGGTCCTCATCGGCGCGTCGGGATCGGGTAAGTCGACGCTGTTGCGATGCGTGGATCTGCTCGAAGACATCGACGAGGGCCAGATCTTCCTCGACGGGCGCGACATCAGTGACCCGCGCGTCGACGCCGACGCCGCCCGCCGGCCCATCGGCATGGTGTTCCAGTCGTTCAACCTGTTCCCGCACATGAAGGTGCTCGACAACGTCACGCTGGCGCCCCGGGTCGTGCACGGACGTGATCGGCGGGAAGCGCAGGAGCGCGGACGCGAACTGCTCGCCCGGGTTGGCTTGGCGGACAAGGCCGACGCCTACCCGGACAAGCTGTCCGGCGGCCAGCAGCAGCGGGTGGCGATCGCGCGCGCACTGGCCTACGACCCCCGGCTGCTCCTCCTCGACGAGATCACCAGTGCCCTGGATCCCGAACTCGTCGGCGAGGTGCTCGATCTGGTAGGGGAACTGGCTACCTCCGGGCGCACCATCGTCATGGCCACCCACGAGATGGGGTTCGCGCGGCAGGTGGCCCACACCGTATGCTTCCTCGACGGCGGCAAGATCATCGAATCTGGTTCTGCTGAACAGGTTTTGACCAACCCGCAGCAGGAACGGACCCAGCAGTTCCTACGCCGGGTCACCAGTATCCGCGGCGATTAGCCCGCCGGGCCGGGGCCCAGCGGCGAGCACGCCCGCATCGCGTCGTCCCAGGTCTTCTGATCGACGCCCGCGGGCGGTCCGAGTACGACCGAGCCACCGGATTCCGAGACGCCGTGCTGCTGGAGGCAATGGGCCAGCGATCCGTGTTCGGCCGGTGTGATGGTCGCCTCGGTCGGCGCCGGGCTGATCGGGGTGGGCGGGCCGGACGGGGTCGGGCTCGACGAGCACCCCGCGAGCAGCGCAGCGCCCGCCACGACGAGCAGTAGCCGGCGCATCAGCCGACGTGCCGCGTGAGTCGTGCGGACAGATGGGGCACCAGTCCGCCGTCGGCGTCGACCCTTTCCTCCACGTAGGCCAGATCACCGTTCTCGACGATGCCGTAGAGCCGCTTGGCGCCGCCGACCAGAACGCCGGACTTGCTGCGTGCCAACGCGTCGGTGACCAGCTCCCACGACGCTTGGCTGCGGGGCTGACCGTAGAACAGTTCGACGTACCCGGCCGAGTGGGCCAGCAGCAGTTCGATGGCTTGCGACTCACCGGGGTCGTCGGGGTCGTCGACGAAGCGCCAGTAGCCGGTCTCGCGCAGGCCGGGGGAGTGGTAGCCGCCGTCGTCATCCAGCCGCCACGAGCGGGCTTCCCAGTTCAGGTAGTCGCCGCCGTCATGGGAGACGATGATCTGCTGGCCGAACCGGTAGTCGCCCTGGGCGCCGCGGCCCTCGCCCTCGCCACGCCACACCCCGACCAGGGGCAGCAGCGCGAGCAGCGCGTCGTTCAGGTTGGCGCCCAGCCGCAGATTAGCGGTATCGGCAGGTACCGGAAGGTCGTCGAATACCGGAATGTTGCGGCCGGCCGTCTCTCGGGCGCGCTCGGCTGCCGCTGCGACGGCACGATCGCCGCTGCCGGCGATGTCGTCAGAGGTCACGACTCGTCGGTGATCAGTCGGTAGAGCGCGTACAGCGCGAACCACGTGATCAACACGACGTTAGCGACCAGCAGGACTTCGTAGAACAGAACCACGATGGAATTCTAACCGCGCGGGACTCGGGCGGCGTCGCCGCCCGAGTCCCGTCAGCGATATGTCAGCCTGAGTCGCTCAGGCGACTTTGATGTCGACTTCGTGGATGCCGGCGCCGGTCGGGGCGACGGTGACGTCACCGTTGCCCAGCTTCGACAGCGCCCGCACCTTCCAGGTGCCGGGAGCGGCGAAGAACCGGAAGTCACCGGTGGCCGAGGCGACGACCTCAGCGGTGAACTCGTCGCTGGAGTCCAGCAGACGCACGAACGCGCCACCCACGGTCTGCCCGGTGCCGTCGACGACGCGACCGGTGATCACCGTCTCCTTCTCCAGGTCGACACCGGCGGGCAGGGTCTGTCCTTGTTTGGGTGCAGAGCACATGATCAATTTCCCAACTCGATTGGGGCCCCAACGAGGGAGCCGTATTCCGTCCAACTGCCGTCGTAATTCTTGACGTTCTTGTGTCCCAACAGTTCCTGCAGCACGAACCAGGTGTGCGACGAGCGCTCACCGATGCGGCAGTAGGCGATGGTCTCCTTCTCGCCGTCCAGGCCGGCCTCGGCGTAGAGCTTGGCCAGGTCCTCGTCGGACTTGAACGTGCCGTCCTCGTTGGCGGCCTTGCTCCACGGCACGTTGATGGCGCCGGGGATGTGGCCGGGGCGCTGGCTCTGTTCTTGCGGCAGGTGAGCCGGGGCCAGGATCTTGCCCGAGAACTCGTCAGGGGAGCGGACGTCGACGAGGTTCTTCGTGCCGATCGCCGCGATCACTTCCTCACGGAAAGCGCGAATGTTGTTGTCGGGCGCCTTGGCCGAGTAGCTGGTGGCGGGGCGCTGGACTGCATCGGCCGACAGCGGCCGACCGTCGAGCTCCCACTTCTTGCGTCCGCCGTCGAGCAGCTTGACGTCCTCGTGGCCGTAGAGCTTGAAGTACCAGTAGGCGTACGCGGCGAACCAGTTGTTGTTGCCACCGTAGAGCACGACGGTGTCGTCATTGGCGATGCCACGATCGCTCAGCAGCTTCGAAAACTGCTGGGCGTCAACGAAATCGCGCTTGACCGGATCCTGGAGATCCTGCTTCCAGTCCAGCTTGACCGCACCGGCGATATGCCCGGTGTCGTAGGCGCTGGCGTCTTCGTCGACCTCGACGAAGACGACCTTGGGGGTATCGAGATTGCTCTCGGCCCAGTCGGCGGAGACCAGGACGTCGGAGCGAGCCATGAAGTGGATCCTTTCGGTTCTTTGGTGTCGTGCAGGCTTATGCGGGAACGCGGCGCAGTCTGGCCACCAGCGGGTAGAGCTGGCAGCCCAGGCAGATGCCGAACGCCGCGTTGAGGAACGCGGCGAAAAGTGCGAAGGCAGTGGCGATCACACCGAGCAGGGGAACCCCGAGGGCGAAGCCGGCGACCCCGGCAACGGCGAACACGAGTCCCACGAGTTGGGCGAACTTCAAGGGCGGCACCGGTTCCCGCTCGGTGACCGGACTGAGCCGGGGCGCCACTAGCGTGGCGAAGATCCGCCCGTAGGGATGATTACGCGGGCCGCCCACCGCTCCGATGGCGAACACGACGGCCTGGAGGCCGAGCAGGATCGCCGCGGCGACGGAGCTTACCGCCGACACGACGAGTACCGCGATGAGAACGGCGGTGGTCACCCACGCCGCGAACCGGGGGCCGCGGACGTCCACCTGGGCGGGGCCGGTGTTGGTGTTTGTCGTGGTCGACATGGGTCTACTCCTGTTGCTGGGATGGGCTGGATGGAGACACGCCCAGAAGGGGCCTGCTCCGAGCGGCGACGCGAAAGGGCGCGGCGACTCAGCAGCTACAACAACAACAGCAACAACCCGCGACGCGGCACAGATCCACTGCGCGGCGCTTGGTGAGCATGAGCTCGAGGCGGGCGGACACGGCAGTGATGCTACCCAATGACACCGGTCTTAGGCCAATAGAGGCTCGAGGGCCGACCGCAGGTCAGCCACCTTCGGCACCCCCGATGTGCGGTACCGCTGACGACCCTCGGCGTCGAAGATGAACGTCGTCGGCAGTGACAGCACCGAAAGCTTGCGTGCGGCAGCCGGGTTGGCGTCCATGTCGATCTCGACGTGAGCTACGTCACGCATCTCGGCGCTGACCTGGTTGACCACCCGGCGAACCCCGGCGCACGGGCCGCACCACACCGCGCTGAAGTGCACGATGGTAGGCCCGGTGCGCGACAGGCCCAGGTCGCTGGTGTCGATGTCGTCCGGGTCGGCGCTGTGGCGCAGCACGCCGGAGCGGCGGTTGTGCAGCACGCCTGCGATGGCGGCGACGCCCAGTGCGGCGGCGATGGCCGCGACCGCGATTACTAGTGAAGAGGTCATGGTTGTGTGAACCCGTCGAGGCGGATCGTTACTCCCTCGGTGATGCCTTCGATGATGATGTCCGATCCACGGGCGCCTTCGGTAGTGGGGCGAACCCCGAACGGGAGCCTCTGGCCGGGCAGACTGCCGCTGAACGCCGCCAGCACGGCGGCCTTCTTGTCCTCCGGGACGTCCTGGTCGGCGGTGCCGGGCCCCATCTGCAGGCCCGTCGCGGTAAACACCAACGTGGTCTGCTCGGCGCCGGCGATGGACAGGTCGACGCTCACGCTGACCGTCTTGTCGAATCCGGCCTTCTTGGGGGTTCCGGTGAACACCAGGCCTTTGTTGCCCGAGATGCCCGACTCGGTGGTGCCGCCGGTGGCGTCGTTGGTCTCTTTCGACGGCGCCTCCACCATCAGGTCCTTCATGCCGATGAAGCGGCCCATATGGGAGGAGTCGATGATGATCCGGCTCTCCAGCTTGCCGACCGAGAGATCGGCGTCCGGCCTGATCAGCCAGGAGGCGTCGGTGAGGTCGATGTCATGCATGGTCGCTTCCACGGAAGCCTTGCCCGTGACGGCGTGGTCCACCCCGTTGGCCTTGATCTCGATCTCGTCGTAATGGTGCCGCATGGCCTGGCGGATGAACGGGAAACCCAGAATCGCCACCGACGGGTCAAAGGACAGTCCCGCGACGCTGCGAACGGTCCTGGCCAGCCGATACTCGGCATAGATCGTCGCCCCGAAATCGGCACCGACCGCTCCGACGAGCACCGCCAGGAGGGCGGTGCCCAGGGCAATCAGCAGCTTCCGCACCTGCACATTCTGGCCTACCGGTATCAGGTACCCGTCGCTCGAATAGCTCAGATCGGCTAAATGGCAGGTCGCGGGTTAAAGTTAGTCGACCCATGGTCGTAACGACCATATGTCGCCCATGAGTCTGGTAGGTCACCGCGACGATGCTGTCGACGTTGGCCCATCCAGAGCATTGGAGAATCTGTTGGACCTGCTGCTTCTGACCGTCGACCCGCATCCGGAGTCGGTGCTGCCCTCCTTGGCGCTGCTCGCGCACACCGTTCGGTCGGCCCCGACGGAGGTTTCCTCGCTGCTGGAGGCAGGCAGTGCGGACGTCGCCATCGTCGACGCACGCACCGATCTGGCCGCCGCCCGGGGACTGTGCCGGCTGCTCGGCACCACGGGCACGTCTGTCCCGGTGGTGGCCGTGGTCAACGAGGGCGGCCTGGTCGCGGTCAACGTCGACTGGGGCCTGGACGAGATCCTGCTGCCCAGCACCGGGCCCGCCGAAATCGACGCGCGCCTTCGCCTGCTTGTCGGCCGGCGCGGCGGCGCCGCCAGCCAGGAGAGCGCGGGCAAGGTCAGCCTCGGGGAACTTGTCATCGACGAAGGCACCTATACCGCGCGGCTGCGCGGGCGGCCGCTAGACCTCACCTACAAGGAATTCGAACTCCTCAAGTACCTCGCACAGCACGCCGGACGGGTGTTCACCCGGGCGCAGCTGCTGCAGGAGGTGTGGGGGTACGACTTCTTCGGCGGCACCCGCACCGTCGACGTCCACGTCCGGCGGCTGCGCGCCAAGCTGGGCCCGGAATACGAATCGCTGATCGGAACGGTCCGCAACGTCGGCTACAAGGCCGTTCGTCCCGCCCGCGGCCGGCCGGCCGCCGTGGAGTCCGACTACATCGAGGACGACGACGACGGCCTCGACGGCGACGATGTGGTGGACTCCGTGCGCGAGGCCCTGCACCCACTGCGCAGTCAGTGACCGGACCGCATTGGCGGACCAGCCTGTCGGCGGGCGATCAACACCAGGTCCGCGAGCTCGTCGACGCCGCAACCCGAGCCGATGGCGTCGCCCCCGTCGGTGAGCAGGTGCTGCGCGAGTTGCCGCACGACCGCACTGGACACCTGCTGGCGACCGACGGCGACGACGTCATCGGATACCTCAACCTGGCCCCCGGCCGGGACGGCGCCGAGGCGATGGGGGAGCTGGTCGTGCACCCGCGGGCCCGTCGCCGCGGTGTCGGGTCGGCACTGCTCGGCGCGGCCACCGAACGCACCGGTGGGCGGATCCGCTACTGGGCGCACGGCACCCTGGCTGCGGCCAAGGCGGTGGCTGACGCACAGGGGATGACCGCGGTACGCGAGCTGATGCAGATGCGCCGCGCACTGCGTGAGGTGCCCGACGCCGTCACCCCCGACGGCGTCACCGTCCGCACCTACGCAGGCCCGGCCGACGATCCCGAATTGTTGCGGGTGAACAACGCCGCCTTCGCCTGGCATCCCGAGCAGGGCGGCTGGGGTGAGGCCGAGATCGACGAGCGCCGCGGCGAGGCCTGGTTCGACCCGCAGGGCGTGTTCCTGGCGTTCGACGACGCCACCGGAGCGCTACTGGGCTTCCACTGGACCAAAGTGCACGCCGAGCACCCGGGGCTCGGCGAGGTGTACGTCGTCGGAGTGGATCCGGCTGCGCAGGGACGCGGCTTGGGCCGCACGCTCACGCTGGTCGGGATCGGGCACCTGGCACGGCGGCTCGGCGGTCATGACGATCCGACGGTGATGCTCTACGTCGAGGCCGACAACACCGCGGCGGTGAAAACCTATGAGCGGCTCGGCTTCGCCGTGAGCAACGTCGACACCGCCTACGCACCGGCTTCGACCGCCGAAATTGACGGCGGCGACACCGACAGCTGATTCCCGGCTGGTCGCAACGCCACGTTCACCAACCTGTTCACCCCGCGTTCATCTACTCAACGGGTTCCGTCCACCACCGGCGCATAACTTCCGGGATGACGCGTACGCCCCTGTCCGGGGCGGACCGAGCAACCTCGAGAAAGTGGGATCGGTGAATCTGAACAGGTTTGGCAAGGCGTTCTTCGTGACGGTGTCAGCGACGGCCATCACCGGGATGGCGCTCACCGCATGCGGAAGCGACAACAACGCCGGGAAGTCCTCCTCGACCGCCGCGTCGGGATCGTCGGCCTCCTCCGCCGACTGTGGCGGCAAGAACGCGCTGACCGCCGAGGGCTCGACCGCCCAGCAGAACGCGATCGCGGTGTTCAACCAGGTCTGGGGCCAGAAGTGCCCGGGCAAGAACCTGTCCTACAACCCGACCGGCTCCGGCGCGGGTGTCACCCAGTTCATCGCCGGCCAGGTCGACTTCGCCGGCTCGGACTCGGCGCTGTCGAAGGATCAGCCGGATGCGGCCGCCAAGCGGTGCGGCGGAAACCCGGCGTGGAACCTGCCGCTGGTCTTCGGTCCGGTTGCGCTGGCCTACAACCTTCCCGGTGTCGACAAGCTCGTCGTCAACGGTGACGTGCTGGCCAAGATCTTCAGCGGTGGCATCACCAACTGGAACGACCCGGCCATCGCGGCTCTGAACTCCGGTGCGACCCTGCCGGACCAGAAGATCACCCCGATCTACCGGTCGGACTCCTCGGGTACCACCGACAACTTCCAGAAGTACCTGACCGCCGCCGCCCCGCAGAGCTGGACCAAGGGTGCGGGCAAGGAGTTCCAGGGTGGCGCCGGTGAGGGCGCGCAGAAGTCCGCCGGCGTGATCCAGGCCGTGCAGGCGACTCCGGGATCGATCGGCTATGTCGAGAAGGGCTTCGCCACCCAGGCCGGTGCTGCCGTGGCGCAGATCGACACCGGTTCGGGTCCGGTGCAACTGACCGACGACAGCGCGAAGAAGTCCATCGACGCCGCGAAGTTCAAGGCCGACGGCAACGACCTCGTGCTCGACCTGAATTCGATCTACGCCACCAAGGAGGCGGGCGCCTACCCGCTGATCCTGGCGACTTACGAGATCGTCTGCTCGAAGGGCTACGACGCCGACACCTCCGCCGCGGTGAAGTCGTTCCTCACGGTGGCCGCCAACTACGGCCAGGACGGCCTTCCGGCCGCCGGGTACGTGCCGCTGCCTGATGCCTTCAAGCAGCGTCTGCTGACCGCAGTCAACGCAATCCAGTAAATAGCGCTGGCGAGGTAGGTCGATTGCGGTGACGATGGAGAGATCAGTGAGCGATGGGGTAGACGTGACGACGCCTAATCCGGCAGATGCGGGTTCGGGTGAAGTTGTCGCGGCGCCGATACCCGAGAAGCCTGCGGTGCCGACGGACCCGTCGGGTCATTCCAAGGTGCGGCCCGGGGATGCGATCTTCCGGGGCCTCTCGGAGGGCTCGGGCGTCCTGATCATCGTCATGATCGCCGCGATCGGCTTCTTCCTCGTCTGGCGTGCGGTGCCGGCGTTGCAACGCAACGAGGTGAACTTCTTCACCTACGGCGGGAACTGGATCACCACTGACACGTCGAAGATGACCTTCGGCATCTTCGACCTCATCCAGGTCACGGTTTTCGTCTCGCTGTTCGCCCTCGTCCTGGCCATGCCCGTCGCGTTGGGTATTGCGATCTTCTTGACGCAGTACGCACCGCGCCGGGTGGCCGGGCCGCTGGGCTACATGGTGGATTTGCTCGCCGCGGTGCCGTCGATCATCTACGGCGTCTGGGGCATCTACGTGCTGGCCCCGGTGCTCAAGCCGGTGGCGCTGTGGCTGAACGGAAATCTCGGCTGGCTCTTCCTGTTCCAGACGGGCAACGCCTCGGTGGCCGGCGGTGGAACCATCTTCACCGCAGGCATCGTGCTGGCGGTGATGATCCTGCCGATCATCACCGCTGTCGCCCGGGAGGTGTTCGTCCAAACACCTCGCGGCCAGATCGAGGCGGCGCTGGCTCTGGGCGCCACTCGCTGGGAAGTTGTACGGACGACGGTGCTTCCGTTCGGCCTGTCCGGATACATCTCCGGAGCGATGCTCGGCCTCGGCCGCGCACTCGGTGAAACGATCGCACTGCTGATCATCCTGCGCGGCACGCAAAAGGCATTCGGCTGGTCGCTGTTCGACGCGGGTTACACCTTCGCCAGCAAGATCGCCTCGGCCGCTTCGGAATTCAACGACCAGTACAAGGCCGGTGCGTATATCGCGGCAGGCCTGGTGCTGTTCATCCTGACGTTCGTCGTCAACTCGCTGGCCCGCGCCGCGGTTGCCGGAAGGGGTGCCCGATGACCTCGACGCTGGACCGACCGGTCAAGGCGCCCACGTTCCAGGGCGTGAGTGTGCGCCGCAAGGCGGTGAACAACACCGCCACGGCGCTGGTTTCCCTCTCGGTTCTTGTCGCGGTGGTGCCGCTGCTGTGGGTGCTGTACGCGGTGATATCCAAGGGCTACAAGGTCATCCTCGACAGCACCTGGTGGTCCAACTCGCAGCAGGGGATGACGGCGTTCATGGCGGGCGGCGGCGTCTACCACGCGCTGGTCGGCACCGTGTTGCAGGGACTGGTCTGCGCTGTCATCTCGATCCCGATCGGCGTGTTCACTGGTATCTATCTGGTCGAATACGGCGGCGGCACCAAGCTGGGCAAGATCACCACATTCATGGTGGACATCCTCACGGGTGTGCCCTCGATCGTGGCGGCGCTGTTCATCTACGCACTGTGGGTGGCGACGCTCGGTTTCCCGCGCTCCGGCTTCGCGGTGTCGCTGGCGCTGGTGTTGCTGATGATCCCGGTGATCGTCCGCTCCACCGAGGAGATGCTGCGCATCGTGCCGATGGATCTGCGCGAGGCCAGCTACGCCCTGGGCGTACCGAAGTGGAAAACCATTGCGCGCATTGTCATTCCGACGGCTTTGTCGGGCATCGTCACCGGCATCATGCTGGCATTGGCCCGCGTGATGGGCGAGACCGCACCGCTGCTGATCCTCGTCGGCTACTCGCAGGCCATGAACTTCGACATGTTCAACGGCTTCATGGGCTCGCTGCCCGGCATGATGTACGACCAGACCTCGGCCGGCGCCGGCGCCAATCCCGTTCCCACTGATCGGCTCTGGGGTGCCGCACTGACGCTGGTCATCCTGATCGCGGTGCTCAACATCGGCGCGCGTTTCATCTCAAAGTTCTTCTCTCCCAAGAAGGTGTAGGAATACCTGATGGCCAAGCGGCTTGACCTCAAAGACGTCAACATCTACTACGGCTCCTTCCACGCCGTCGCCGACGTGTCGCTGGCGGTTCCGCCGCGCAGTGTCACGGCGTTCATCGGGCCCTCCGGCTGCGGCAAGTCGACGGTGCTGCGCTGCCTCAACCGCATGCACGAGGTCATCCCGGGCGCATACGTGAAGGGCTCGGTGCTGCTCGACGGTGAGGACATCTACGGCTCCGGGGTCGACCCGGTGGGTGTTCGCAAGACCATCGGTATGGTCTTCCAGCGGCCGAACCCATTCCCTACCATGTCGATTCGCGACAATGTGGTGGCCGGACTCAAGCTGCAGGGTGTGCGCAACCGCAAGGTGCTCGACGAGACCGCGGAGCGTTCACTCAAGGGTGCCAACCTGTGGAATGAGGTCAAGGACCGGCTGGACAAGCCGGGCGGCGGCCTGTCGGGCGGTCAGCAGCAGCGGCTGTGCATCGCGCGCGCCATCGCCGTGCAGCCCGACGTGCTGCTGATGGACGAGCCGTGTTCGGCACTGGATCCGATCTCCACGCTGGCCATCGAAGATCTGATCGCGGAACTCAAGCAGGATTTCACTATCGTGATCGTCACCCACAACATGCAGCAGGCTGCCCGCGTCAGCGATCAGACGGCCTTCTTCAACCTCGAGGCCACCGGTAAGCCGGGCAAGCTGGTCGAGGTCGACGACACCGAGAAGATCTTCTCCAACCCCAGCCAGAAGGCTACCGAGGACTACATTTCCGGCCGGTTCGGATAACCACCGGGTCCGGAACGAAAAAGGGCTGCCGCGGAATGCGGCAGCCCTTCTTTTCGGTGAAGGTCAGTACGTCGCGATCTCTTCTTCCTGGGGAAGATGTCCGGTCACCTGGAAGATCACCCGGCGGGCAATCTCCACAGCGTGGTCGGCGAAACGCTCGTAGAACCGTCCCAGCAGGGTCACGTCGACCGCCGCGGCGACACCGTGCTTCCATTCGCGGTCCATCATCACGGTGAACAGGTGGCGGTGCAGGTCGTCCATCGCATCGTCTTCTTCCCGGATGCGACGGGCTTTCTCCGGATCGCGGGACAACAGGACCTCGCGGGCGCTGTTGCCCAATTCGACTGCGACGCGACCCATTTCGGCGAAGTAGCCGTTGACCTCTTCGGGCAGTGCGTGTTGCGGGTGCCGGCGCCGGGCGATCTTGGCGACGTGCAGCGCCAGCGCGCCCATCCGGTCGACGTCGGCGACGATCTGGATCGAGCTCACGATGGCCCGCAGGTCGCCGGCCACCGGCGCCTGCAGGGCGAGCAGCACGAAGGCGGCTTCCTCGGAGCGGGCGCTGGCCGCGGAGAGCGCCTCGTGGTCGGTGATTACCTGCTCGGCAAGCACCAAATCGGCCTGCAGCAGTGCTTGGGTGGCGCGCTCCATCGCAACGCCGGCCATCCGGCACATCTCGGCCAGCTGGTTGGTGAGAGCATCGAGTTGCTCGTGGTACGCGGTCCGCATACGGTCCACCCTACTTTCAGAAGGTCATCTGAGTATGGCTTGAGTCGGTGAACGAACGGTGAATGGAAACAAACCCAATCTGGGTGGTTATTCGCAGGTGACGTCGGCGCCGTTGGTGACGGTGAGGTCCTCGGGCAGCTGAGTGGGGGTGCTGCTGGCGTCGTGGCTGACCTGCACGCTGACCGCAGATCCGCTCGGTGGTGGCGCGGCGACGGTGTCGAAGTTGGAGCCGAGCACCACCTTGACCGTTTGGCCGAGGCCGTCGACCCGCTCCATCGCCGCGTTCGGGAAGGCCGCGGCGACGGTCGCGGCGGCCTCCTCGTTACCCGCCGAGAACATCACCGTCGTGCCGCTGACGGTGCCGTCGTAGTCGTTGGGTTCGAGCACGTTGAACCCATGCGCCTGGAGGGCTGCGGTGGCGTTGGCGCCGAGTCCTTCCTTGCCGGTCGAGTTGGACACCTGCACGGTGACATCGGCCGGGTTCGTCGTCACGGCGTTGACCAGCTCGGTCTGGGTCGTTTCGGCGGGCGGTTTGGCTGTTGGGCTCGGGGCGGCCTGTTCGGCTTTCTTGGCCGCTGTCATCGGGCTGGTGGTCTCGTTGGTGTCGTTCTCGCCGGGCAGCGGATCGTCGTTGATGATCGCGTCGAATAGCGACCGGATGTCGTCGGTGCGGGGTTGCTCGTTGCCGTCGGCGTCGGTGATCCCAGTGGTGGGGACGGTGACGAAAGTGATCCGGCCCGCGTTGATGCCCTGCAGCGACTGGCCAAGGTCGACCAGGTCCTTGGTCCGCACATTGTCGACGTAGGTGTCGGCGATGAACATGTTGACGACGTCGTTGAGCTTGCCGAGGTTGAGCAGTGTGTTGTTAGAGATCACCGAGCGCAACAGCGACGACAAGAACAGCTGCTGCCGCTTGATGCGACCGTAATCACCGTTGACCTCGGTGGTGACTTGGCGTGCCCGCACGTAGTTCAGCGCGGTGTGCCCGTCGAGTATTTGGCGCCCGGCGCTGGCCAGGACGGTGCCCAGTTCGTAGTCCTGCAGCGGGGTGGTACTGCACACCTCGACGCCGCCGAGGGCGTCGACCATCTTGGCGAAGCCCGCGAAGTCCACGGCCATGAATCGGTTGATCGACAGACCGGACAGCTTCTGGATGACCTTGACCAGGCACTTCGGACCGCCGAGGGCATAGGCCGAGTTGATCTTGGTCTGGGTGTAGCGCCAGTCGTCGCTCCACTCGCCGGTTTTTGCGTCGTACACCGGGCCGTACTGGCCGGTGTCGGAGTTCCAGGCCTGACATCTCATCGGGGTGATCGCCAGGTCGCGGGGAAACGACACCGCGACGACACGTTTGCGGCTGGCCGGGATGTTGACCAGCATGATCGTGTCCGAGCGGGCACCTTCGGCGTCGGCGGTGCTTCCGGCGCCCATCTCGCCGTTGGCGCCGGTGCGGCTGTCGACGCCGACGATGAGGAAGTTCTCGTCGCCGAACTGGGCGTTGGGGTCGAGGATGTCGTGCGAGTTCGGATCCAGGGCGGCCACGTTGCGCAGCAGATCGTTCTTGTTCGACTGCCACTGCCAGGCACCACCCGTCAGCGCCAGCGCGGTGACCGCGAACAGTGCTGCCGCCGAGCGCCCGGCCAGGATGACCGGCCTGCGTGGTTTGGTCTTCTTCGTGGCTTTCCGTGCCTTTGTGGGCCTGGCCGGCGTGCCCTGCTCATCGGCTGGATGCTCCGGCTCGGGGCTGGGGTCGGCGGCCAGCGTCCCACGGGCGCGGTTGAGCGCCTCGAGGTCGGGCAGCTCGTCGGCGTAGGCAGCCGCCACGACCGCGATGGGCTCGGTGCGGTCCGCGGAGTTGTCGGGAGGTCCTGCGGGCGCTTCCACCCGGCGCCTGCTGGGCGCGGGTGGGGATCCGCCGGTCACCTTGGCGATCAGGTCGGCGACTGCGACGCCTTCGGTGTGGTTACCAGATGCGCCGGGGCCGGCCTTCGGTTGCTGGGGGGAGCGGTGTGAGGCGGCGGCCCGTTCCCAGGGGGTCGCGCTCGGCGCCGGTCTCGGTGTGCGCGTGATGCGTTCGTTGCCGCCAGGCTCAGAACCGCGGTGCTGGCCAGGAGTGGCGTTATCGCCGTCACTCATGTTCCAGTCGCCTCCGACTCTGGGGGTATTGCGCATCGTCGCGCGTACACAGCCGTGGTGCGTGTGTCTCGGCACCTCGGTGAGGATCGCCGCTGTGCGGCGCCACAACCGTCCTCTGTCTTCTAGCAGGAGTCGCTGTGGGTCCGCCAGTCCAGCGGGTCCACAACAAGGTTTCTATCGTACTGAGACAACATGCGGGACCGCTAGCTCGCCCAGATGTCGGGACCGTCTCGAATCAGCCACCCGATCCCATGACGTCGGCTCCCGCGGGCACGGTGCAGTCGTCGGGGTCGTCGAGCCAGCCCTCGGGAAGCGACACCGATGCGGCCGATCCCTGGCGGCCCCGGGGACCGGTCGCCGCCGCCGGGAACGGCACCTCGCGGTCGAGCTGATCGAGCAGCCCGTCGAGCTCGTCGAGAGTCTTGACCAGCGCCAATGCGCGGCGCAAGTCGGCGCCCGCCGGAAAGCCGTGCAGATACCACGCGATGTGCTTGCGCATATCGCGCATGCCCTTGTCCTCGCCGAAGTGCTGGGCCAGCAACCGGCCGTGGCGGCGCATGATGTCGGCGACCTCGCCGAGAGTGGGCGGGGTGGGCGCGGGTGAGCCGGTGAACGCGGCGGACAGTTCGGCGAACAACCAGGGCCTGCCCAGGCAGCCGCGGCCGATGACGACTCCGTCGCACCCGGTGGCGGCCATCATTGCCAGCGCGTCGTTGGCCTCGAAGATGTCCCCGTTGCCGAGCACCGGGATCGACTGCACGGTCTCTTTGAGCCGCCCGATCTGTTCCCAGTCGGCCGTCCCGGAATACCGCTGAGCTGCGGTGCGGGCGTGCAGCGCCACGGCGGCGGCGCCCTCCTGCTCGGCGATGCGACCGGCGTCGAGGTGGGTGCGGTGGGTGTCATCGATACCGACGCGGAACTTCACCGTCACCGGGACAGGGGTGCCCTCGGTGGCGCGAACGGCGGCTGCGACGATCTGGCCGAAGAGCCGCCGCTTGTAGGGCAGAGCGGCCCCGCCGCCACGCCGTGTGACTTTGGGCACAGGGCAGCCGAAATTCATGTCGATGTGGTCGGCCAGGTCCTCTTCGACGATCATCCGGGCCGCCTCATAGGTGGTGGCCGGGTCGACGGTGTAGAGCTGCAGCGAGCGCGGTGACTCCTGGGGCGCGAACGTCGTCATGTGCATGGTCACGGGGTGACGTTCGACCAGAGCGCGGGCGGTGACCATCTCGCAGACGTAAAGGCCGCTGACGGTACCGGCGCGGGTCTGCTCCAGCTCGCGGCACAGCGTGCGGAACGCGACGTTGGTGACCCCGGCCATCGGCGCCAAGACGACCGGGCTGCGGAGGGCGAAAGGCCCGATCCGCAGCCCGGTGGTGGCTGGTGAGGTGTCGACTATGTCGCAGCCCCGGCAAGCTTCTTGGCGGCCCGCTTCTCGGCGAGCCGTGCATCACGCTCGAGCTTGCGCTGCTTGGATTCCTCGAACTTCTCGCAGGATTCCTCGAGCTCCTTGATCAGGTCGGCCAGGTCGTCACGCATCCGGGCGGCCTCGCCGGTGAAGTCCTCGCGTTCGAAGATGCGCCACTTCTTCAGCACCGGCATCACGACGTCCTCGAGGTGGATGCGCAGGTCGTAGACGCCGCCCATGGCGATGATGACCGCCTTGCGGCGGAAGTCCGGCACGGTGTAGCCGGGCATCCGGAAGTTGCGCAGCACCCGGTGCAGCGAGTGCATCGCCTGGTTGGGAGCGATGTCGAAGCCGGCTTCGCTGACGTCGCGGTAGAAGATCATGTGCAGGTTCTCGTCGTTGGAGATCCGCGCCAACAGCTGCTCGGCGACTGGCTCCTGGCAGGCCTTGCCAGTGTTGCGATGGGAGACGCGGGTGGCCAGCTCCTGGAAACTGACGTACATCACCGAGTCGAACAGGCTCTCGGCGAACAGGTCGCCCTGCTGGTTCTGGCCCGGGGAGAAACCGCGGGTCATCTGCTCCACTCGCAGCTCTTCGAGCTCGACCGGATCGCAGTTGCGGGTGACCACCAGGTAGTCGCGGATCGAGATGCCGTGCCGGTTCTCTTCGGCGGTCCAGCGGTTGACCCAGTAGCCCCATGGGCCGTCGGTGGAAAAGTTCATCGCGATCTCGCGGTGGTAGGCGGGCAGGTTGTCCTCGGTCAGGAGGTTCTGCACCATCGCGGTCCGGGCGACCTCGGACAGCTGAGCCTGCTCGGGATGCCAGTCCTGGCCGCCGAGGGCGTAGTAGTTCTTGCCGTCCGACCACGGGATGTAGTCGTGTGGGTTCCAGTCCTTGAACATCGACATGTGGCGGTTGATCAGCTTCTCCGCCACGGGTTCGAGCTCGCGAAGCAGTTCGAGGTCGGTCAGGTCTTGCGACATGAACCCTCCAGTTATCTGTTTCCAGTAGTTGCATCAATATATCTGTGTATCCCAGTGACATTCAAGTTGCTTCCGCCGGTGAGTCGCTTCCGGGCTGGGATGGTTCGGCCGGATTCGACTTTCCGGGCGTAAATCCCTGGTCGGTGCCCCTGCGAGGACGGGGGCAGTGGAGTACTCTTCCGTTTCTGAAGCCACAAGCGTTTCTCTAGGAAACACACAGCAACCCTCAAGTCGGAGGTCGTTCAGACGTGAAGAAGCCCTTAGTCCTCGGCATCGGCGCCGTCGGTGTTGCGGCAGCATCGTTCGCGGTCTTCGGCTCGGGTGTCGCCTCAGCGGTCAACGAGTACGCCGGACAGACCTATGCCGACGCCTCGCAGGCCATCAGCAATGCCGGTCAGACCGCGGTGATCGCGACGCGGGTCGGCAGCTTCCTGCCCACCGACCAGTGCACCGTTACGGGCTCGCGTAGCGCCAACTTCCTCAACTCCAGCGGCACCAGCTCCAGCGGGCAGGTGCTGCTGTACCTGAACTGCAACAACAGCTTCGCCGCCGCCGGCGTGCCGGGTAACTCGATCGGTAGCCCCGAGGGCCGTCAGGCGCGCGCGGACTACGAGGAGAAGGTGGCCGAACAGCAGGCCCAGGCCCAGCAGAACGCGTCGTCCGAGCTCCTGCAGGATGGTCAGGTTCCCGGCCAGGCCGGGCAGGTCGCCGGCGGTTAACCCGCTGCACGACTGAGCAGCAGTTCCACGCAGTAATCGATGAACTGCTCGCGGGAGGCTGTGAGCCGACCGTCGAGGTAGGCGGTGAACAGTGCCGTCAAAGCGCCGATCAGCCCGGTGGCGACCATGTTCTGCAGCGCCGGGTCGTCGATCTCGGTGAGCTTGCCCTGCAGCAGCCTGATGAAACTGGGCATCCACTCGGCTCCGGAATGGATCAGCACCGGCTCGACCTCCGGTGCCAGCAGCAGCACGCGGCCGCGGACCGGGTCGTCCACCATCAGTGCGACGAACCGCTCCACCGCTTCGCGCGGGGTGGTTGCCGTCATGAGTGTCGCCATCGCCCGGCTGCACACGTCGTCGTACACCGCACGAACGAAATCGTCTCTGTCGCTGAAACTCTCGTAGAAGTAGCGCTCGGTCAGGCCGGACTGACGGCAGACGGCCCGCACGGTCAGGGCGGGGCCGCCCGCATCGCCGAGGAGGGTCACGCCGGCTGCGATGAGTTCGTCCCGGCGCAGCACCTGGCGGTCCTGCAGTGGCACGCCCGACCAGCGTCCCCGTCGTTGACCCGACGTCACATGGCTCCTAAGCTCGTGATGACAACGTACGTAGTCAGATTGTGAAGGTCATCAGTTGAGTCAAGATACGTCCGCGGCGCACCCGGACACCACCGGCGATGAATCTCTCGCGTCGGGTTGCCCGGTGACCGCCGGCGCCTACAACGCGCCGCCCGCTGTGCTCGGACCCGACTCGCTGACCTGGAAGTACTTCGGCGACTGGCGTGGCCTTCTGCAAGGCCCCTGGGCGGGCTCGATGCAGAACATGCATCCTCAGCTCGGAGCTGCGGTCAAGGACCATTCGATCTTCTTCCTCGAGCGGTTGCCACGCCTACTGCGCTCGCTGTACCCGATCGGCGGCGTGGTGTTCGACGGTGACCGTGCGCCGGCCACGGGTGCGGAGATCCGCGACTATCACATCCCGATCAAGGGTGTCGACGAGCAGGGCAGGCGCTACAGCGCATTGAACCCCGATGTCTTCTACTGGGCGCACGCGACGTTCTTCATGGGCACCATCTTGACCGCCGAGCATTTCGGCGACGGGCTGACCGAGGACCAGAAGCGCCAGCTGTTCGACGAGCACGTCACCTGGTACCGGATGTACGGGATGAGCATGCGGCCGGTGCCGGCCACGTGGGAGGCGTTCCAGGCCTACTGGGACCACATGTGCCGCAACGTGCTGGAGAACAACTGGGCCACTCGTGAGGTGCTCGACCTGTCGACCATGCCGAAACACCCGTCGCTGCAGTGGATTCCTGATCCATTGTGGTCTGCGTACCTCAAGGTGATGGGACCGTTCGCGGTGTGGTTGACGGTCGGGCTCTACGACGAACCGGTGCGGGATTTGATGGGCTACACCTGGTCGAAGCGTGACGAGCGGCTACATCGGCTGTTCGGCCGGACGGTGAACCTGGCGTTCAAGATGGTCCCGCGGCGCCGCCGGATGCACCCGCGCGCACGGGCCGGGTGGGATCGCGCGGCCGGCCGCATCCCGGCCGACGCGCCGCTGCTGCACACACCCGACCGTAATCTTCCGCCGGTCGACCACCGGGACAACGGAATCCATTACCTGGGCGCGAGCTGTCCGGTCCAGAAGGGCCCTGCGGCGTAGTAGCAGAGCGGGCCTACGGGCTCAGTGATGTCCGTCCGATAACGCCGTACACCACATTGCGTAGGTGGCGGCAACGGCGATGTCGTCGATCGCTTCCTCGTCGCCCCCGAGCTTTCGGACGGTGTCCGCGATGGCGTAGCGCACGACATCGGTCGAGGTGACCCATGGGCTGTTCATAACGCTCTCCTGACCGTGCCCGACCGGAAGTTGTGGGGGTGTTTACCCGTTGCTGGAAAACCTCACACATACGTGTGCAGATTTGTCATTTCCAGTCGGTGCCGAGGAGATGTAATTGACGCACGTGTACGTCGCAAAGTCGTTAGTCGTCTGCTGCGCTTGGCCTTTGGGGTTGCCGAGCTGATTCGGGGGAACTCTCGTGATCCGTCGGAGCGCTCACTTCTGTGCTCGGTGAACATTCAAATTCTTCCCGACGGAACTTTAGCTGACGGCGGTGAGCATCGGTTCGGCGAGCGCGTGGGTAGCGGGCGGGGGAGACGTCACCGGAATCGATGCGGCCGGCGCGGTCGGGCGCAGCGCCGGCGGCCGAACGCGGCCGACTTCGGGCTGTGGTGCCCCCACCAGGGCTCGAACCTGGGACCTGCGGATTAAAAGTCCGTAGCTCTACCGACTGAGCTATAGGGGCGCGTCGGACAGAATACTGCCTCCGGGTAGGGGTCCTGGTTTTGGGATTGGGCTGTCGGTGCCCTAAGCTAACGACGCTCCAACGTTGACTCGTTGCGAGTACCCCGAAGAGATTCGGCCGGGCCCCCATCGTCTAGTGGCCTAGGACGCCGCCCTTTCACGGCGGTAGCACGGGTTCGAATCCCGTTGGGGGTACTCACGACACGGCAACGTGGAGTGACATCAAGGCCCTGTGGCGCAGTTGGTTAGCGCGCCGCCCTGTCACGGCGGAGGTCGCGGGTTCGAGTCCCGTCAGGGTCGCCATTACGGCGAGGCACTTGTGCCTTCCGGCCAGGTAGCTCAGTTGGTACGAGCGTCCGCCTGAAAAGCGGAAGGTCGCCGGTTCGATCCCGGCCCTGGCCACTTCAGGGCTACCCGGCTTAGCGGGTGGTTTTCTCGTTTGTGGAGCGCGTTGTGTCTTTCGGCTCCCGAAGTGCTTCCTCGGTTTCTTGCCCCACACGCTTGTCGTGGTCCAATCGGGCCCAGTCTCACTCTGTCGCTTACGCAAACTATAGATGTGTTACTCTAACTTTAGTTAGAGAGGGTTGCGGTCATGCAGTTGAACAAGCCGTTCGCCACGGTTACGCCGACCCTGGACGGCGACGTACTCGCCGTTCTGGCGGGCGCAGACGTCACCTTCACGATCAGCCAGGTTCGGCGAATCCTCACCACCGCGTCGGGGGAAGGCATCCGAAAGGTGCTCAACCGCCTGACCGCTCAGGGCGTCGTGCTGCACGACGAAGTGGGAAGGACCCACACCTACCGCCTCAACACCGAGCATCTCGCGGCCGAGCCCATCATGGCGCTGTCGCGGCTGCACTCCACGTTCCTCGGCCGGCTCGAACAACACCTGGACGGATGGGGGCCGACGCTGCGGTACGCCGCGGTGTTCGGGTCGGCGGCGACTGGGAGGATGAGGTTGGACAGCGACATCGACGTGTTCCTGGTGCGCACCGCTGACTCCGGTGAGGACTACACGTGGGATCAGCAGGTGACCGAACTCGGTCGACTGGTCGCCGCGTGGACCGGAAACGACGGCCGAATTGTTGAGTACGCCGAGGTCGAGTTTCAGGCGGCGGCTGCCGCTGGTGAGCCACTGCTTCGTGATGTAGCGAAGCAGGGACTGACTGTCGCGGGTACGAGGGCGTGGTTCAACGCCCAGCTGCGCCCGGCGAAGAAGTCCTGATGGCGGGACAGCGAAACTGCGACCCTGCGGTTACGGCGGGACGTATGTCGAAAGCAAACGAATTCTTCGACGCCGCGGATCATCTGGGGGAGGAAATGCCGAACGCCGCTGGGGACCTGTACGTGGACGCTGGTATCGCCGCGTCGGATGTACTCTGCTGCGTCCGCCTCGGCGTGCACTCGAACACGGGCAACCACAGCGAGGCTGTCGCCTTGCTCAAGCAAGCCGATAGCGGATCCGAGCGCCATCTCAACACCCTGCTCAACTTGAAGAACAAGGCTGCCTACACGCATCAGAACCTGACGGCCGCGGAGTTGAGGAGGATGAACCGCGCTGCCGAGCATCTGGTCGAGGCGGCCAGGCAGGCAGTGGCCGCCCGCGGGTAGTTCGGAGTTCGTCGTGGGTACGGTCTCGCGTCAACGCCTATGTCTCAACGCCGTTCCACAGACGAACAGCACATGACACTATGAGCGATGTGTCTACCATTCCCCGGCATCCCTCCGACGTCACCCCCGCCTGGCTGGCGACGATTCTCGCCGGACGCGGAACGGCGACGAACGTCACCTCGGTGGACGTGCGCCCCGTCGGAACCGGGCAGACCGGTGCCACCTTTCGGGTGAACGCCACCTACAGCGCCAATCCGCACGGCGTGCCGCAGACGTTCATCCTCAAACTGCCCTCGGGTGACGACGCCGTGCGCGACCGCGTGGCATTGGGCTACCGCAGCGAGAGCGCCTTCTATCAGTCCGTCGCCGACCGGGTCACCATCCCCATCCCGCAGTGCTTCCACTGTGAGATCACCGACGACGGGGCCAGTTTCGCCCTCCTGCTGGCAGACCAGGCACCCGCGGTGCAGGGCGACCAGATCGCCGGCTGCGGCGTCGAGCAGGCCCGGCTGGCCGTCCGGGCCCTGGCCGGGCTGCACGGGCCCACCTGGTGCGACCCGCACTGGCGGACCTTCGAAGGTCTGGCCATGTCGGTCACCGGCGAGGACGCCATCCGCGGCATGGGCGAGATCTCCAAGATGGCCGCCGGCATCACCAGGGACAAGCTCGCGGGCAAGCTCAGTGACGCCGACGCCGAGACCCTGTCCTCATCGATGGCTGTGGTCACGCCGTGGCTGCTGCACGCGCCCGACCGGTTTGCGCTGCTGCACGGCGACTACCGGCTGGACAACCTGCTCTTCGACGGCGATCGGGTCACCGTGGTCGACTGGCAGACGCTCGGCGTGGGACTTGCCGGCCGCGACCTCGCCTACTTCACCGGGACGAGTCTGGAGCCCGATGTCCGGGCGGCGGTGGAAAAGGACCTTGTCGCCGAGTATCACGAGGCACTGATCGAGCAGGGTGTCGAGGAATATGACCTGGCGACCTGCTGGCAGGACTACTTGCTCGGCATGATCCAGGTGCCGTTGATCTCCGCCCTGGGGTGCGCGTTTTCCATCGAGACCGAGCGCGGCGATGACATGATGGCCGCGATGTTGCGCCGCGGCTGCCAGGCCATCCGCGACCTGGGCACCCTCGATCTCATTGGCGCCGAGTAGGAGCAGACATGGGTGATGCCCTGCCGCGCACCGCGATCATCGGTGCGGGAATCAGTGGACTCACATCGGGCAAGATGCTGACCGACTACGGGGTTCCGTACACCACCTTCGAGCTGTCCGACCGCATCGGTGGCAACTGGGCCTTCGGTAACCCCAACGGACTCTCCAGCGCCTACCGGTCGCTGCACATCGACACCTCCAAGCAGCGGTTGTCGTTCAAGGACTTTCCGATCCCCGAGCACTTCCCCTCCTTCCCGCACCACAGCGACATCAAGACCTATCTCGACGCCTACGCCGAGGCGTTCCGGTTACTGGACAACATCGAGTTCAACAACGGCATCACGCATGCCGCCCGGCGAGCCGACGGCGGGTGGGACATCACCGACCAGCGTGGTGACACCCGCGAGTTCGACCTGCTGGTGGTCGGCAACGGCCATCACTGGGATGCGCGCTATCCGGACTTCGCAGGTGAATTCACCGGCGAGACAATCCATTCCCACCACTACATCGACCCGCAGACGCCGCTGAACCTCACCGGTAAGCGCATCCTGGTGGTGGGCATCGGCAACAGCGCGGCCGACATCACCGTCGAACTGTCGTCGAAGACTCTGCAGAATACCGTCGCACTCTCGACGCGTTCGAGCGCCTGGATCGTGCCCAAGTACATCGCCGGGCGCCCCGGTGACTCGATCTGGCGTACCTCGCCGTACCTGCCGTTGTCATGGCAGCGTAAGGCCGTCCAACTAATGGCGCCGGCGATGGGAATCGACCCCACCCTCTACGGTCTCCCCGCGCCGAATCACAAACTGTTCGAAGCACATCCGACGCAGTCGGTGGAGCTGCCCCTGCGTCTGGGCTCAGGGGACGTCATCCCCAAACCGAACGTCGCACGGCTCGACGGTGACACCGTGCACTTCGAGGACGGCACCAGCGCGGTGTTCGATGCGATCGTCTACGCCACCGGTTACAACATCACCTTCCCGTTCTTCGACCCCGACTTCATCAGCGCTCCGGGCAACGACATCCGGATCTACAAGCGAATGTTCGCCCCCGGCATGGACAATCTGGTGTTCATCGGCTTCGCCCAGGCCGTCCCCACCCTGTTCCCGTTCATCGAGTGCCAGGCCAAGCTGATGGCCGCCTACGCCATCGGCCGCTACGCCCTGCCGCCGGTCGCCGAGATGGAGCGGGTGATCGACGCCGACCAGAAGAAGTACGTCGGCCACTGCGTCGACCGTCCCCGCCACACCCAGCAGGTCGACTACTTCCACTACGAGCACGACATCCGCACCCGCGAGTTCCCCGCCGGTCTCAAGCGCGCCGAACTCCGTCGTCGCCGCACCAGGGAAGCTGTATGACGCCCACCGATATCACCTTCGACTCAGCCGGAGTGCTCTGCAGCGGATGGCATTTCGCCGGCGAGGGTGATCGCCACCTAGGACCTGCGGGCAGGCCGGTGGTGGTGATGGGCCACGGCTTCGGCGGCACCAAGGACTCCGGGCTGGGCCCGTTCGCCGAACGCATCAGCCAGGAGGGCATTGACGTGCTGGCCTTCGATTACCGCGGCTTCGGCGCCTCGGAAGGCTCACCGCGCCAGACGGTCTCGGTGGCCGGGCAGATCACCGACTTCGAATCGGCGGTCGCGGCGGCCAAACGGCTACCCGACGTCGACCCGAATCGGATCGTGCTCTGGGGGTCCTCGATGTCTGGTGGTCATGTCCTGCAGGTGGCCGCCAGACGCCCCGACATCGCGGCCGTCATCGCCATGACACCGCTGACCAGCGGCCTGGCGGCCAGTCGCGCCGCCATCGCGCACCGCGACGTCGGATCGGCACTGAAGTGGACGGCGATCGGGCTCAAGAGCCGCGCTGACGTGACCCGCGGCCGACGTCCCACGATGATGCCCCTGGTGGCCCGCCCCGGTGAGCCCGGCGGGCTGACACTGGACGGCGCATATGAGAGCTACACGGCACTCGCCGGGCCGACGTGGCGCAACGAGGTCGACGCGGCAGCGGGTCTTCAACTCGCGAGCATCCGAACGGCGCAGGCCGCCAAGCAGTTACGCTGCCC
Source organism: Mycobacterium sp. DL592 (assembly GCF_011694515.1). NCBI lineage: Bacteria > Bacillati > Actinomycetota > Actinomycetes > Mycobacteriales > Mycobacteriaceae > Mycobacterium > Mycobacterium sp. DL592. The sequence continues at coordinate 613,158 of NZ_CP050192.1, forward strand.
CGCGCTGTTCCAGATCGCCGACTTCGACCGCTACGTGCCCGCCGACTCGGTAGCCGCCACTGCGGTTCTGGCCCGCGGGCAGGTGCATCACTACCCGTGTGACCACTTCGACGTCTGGCCCGGTCACGCCTGGTTCGACCGGGCCGCCGACGATCAGGTCGCGTTCCTGCAGCGCACCCTGCTCAGTACTTCGTCGAGCCCTGATCGATTGAGATCGATTCCGCAGTAATCAGTTTCGACTCATCACTGGCCAGCCAGCACACGGTGTCGGCGATATCCTCGGGTTCGGCGATATAGATCGGCAGGAACGGTGTGAGCATCCTGTCCAGGGCGGGATTAGTCTCCATCGCCTTGCCAAGGGCTGCCACCATGTCGCCGGTTCCCATGTCGGTGTTGACCGGTCCCGGGTGGACGCTGTTGACACGGACGTTGTGCTTGCCGAGCTCGGCGGCGAAGGCGCGCGCCATCCCCGTGACGGCATGCTTACTGGCCGTGTAGTGCACCATGAACGGCTGCATCTTGATGCCGGCCGCCGAACTGATCAGGATGATCGAGCCGCCGCGGCCGCCTTCGATGATGCTGGGCGCCCCCGCCATGACCGTGTTCCAGGTGCCGGTGACGTTGACGTCCATCACGTCGCGGAATGCCTCCGGGGTGATGTCATCCCAGGCTGCGGGTGCGGTGATCCCCGCGTTGGCGACGATGATGTCGAGTCGTCCCAGCACTGCAACAGCCTGCGCCACAGCCTCTTTGAGGCCGTGATGGTCGCGGGTGTCGACGGTGGCCGCCACGATCCGGCGGCCGGTGTCCTCGACGAGTGTCACCGTATCGGCGAGGTCCTCGGGGGAGGCCGGCGTGTAGGGTACACAGTCCGGTAGCGGACCGGCGACGTCGACGGCGATGATGTCGGCGCCCTCGCGGGCCATTCGCACGGCGTGCGCGCGGCCCTGCCCGCGGGCCGCACCGGTGATGAAGGCAACCCTGCCGGCGAGTCGGCCGCTCACCGGTTGCGCTGCGCTTCCTTGACCAGACCGCCACCGATGATGAGGCGCTGAATTTCACTGGTGCCCTCGTAGAGCCGCAACAAACGCACCTCTCGGTAGATCCGCTCGACCGGCACGCCGCGCATGTATCCGGCGCCACCGTGTACCTGCACGGCAAGGTCGGCGACCTTGCCCGCCATCTCGGTGCAGAACAGCTTGGCCACCGAAGGCGCTATCCGGCGGTCCTCGTCGTCCAGCCATTTGCGGGCCGCGTCGCGGGCCAGTGCGCGGCCCGCCATCACGCCGGCCTGCTGGTCGGCCAGCATCGCCTGCACGAGTTGGAAGGTGCCGATCGGGGTGCCGCCCTGGGTGGCTGTCGCGGCATAGGCCACCGACTCGTCCAGTGCGCGTTGTGCGGCGCCGACCGCCAGTGCCGCGATGTGAATGCGTCCGCGCGCCAGCGACGTCATCGCCGCCCGGTAGCCGTGGTCCTCGCTGCCGCCGATCAACGCGTCGTCGCCGACCCGGACGTCGGTGAAGGTCACATCCGCGGTCCAGGCGCCCTCCTGGCCCATCTTGGCGTCCTTGACCCCGACCTCGACGCCGGGAGTGCCGGCCGGCACCAGGAACACCGCGATGCCTGCGCCCTTGTCGTCGGCGGGCCGGGTGCGGGCGAACACGATGAACAGATCAGCCACCGGTGCGTTGGTGATGTACTGCTTGCTGCCGTTGATCACCCAGTTGCCGCCGTCGCGAACGGCTTTCGTCTTCAGCCCTGACGGGTTGGACCCCGCGCCGGGCTCGGTCAGCGCGAAGGAGGCGACGACCTCGCCGGTGGCGATCGGCTCCAGCCACCGGGTGCGCTGCTCGTCGGTGCCGAAGCCGACGAGTACCTGGCCGGCGATGCCGTTGTTGGTGCCGAACATCGACCGCAGCGCCAGGCAGGTGTAGCCGAGTTCCATGGCCAGTTCCACGTCCTGGGTGATGTCCAGGCCGAGGCCACCCCACTGCTGGGGGATCGCGTAGCCGAACAGGCCCATCTTCATGGCCTGGTCACGCAGGTCGTCAGGCACTTTGTCTTCGGCGACGATCTCCGACTCCCGCGGCACGACGGCGGAGCGGACGAAGTGGCGGGTCTGGGCCAGGATCTCGCGGAAGTCGTCGTCGCTGACAGCTACAACCGGGCTCATCAGAGCTCCTCGTGAGTGGGGGCGGTATCGCTGAGGATCATATATGAAATATGATTCGGCGAAGTTTCACGTCCGCAGCCTGAAAAGGGAGATCAGATGTCGTTGCTGGCCGGCCAGACGGCAGTCGTCACGGGTGGGGCGCAGGGCCTCGGCTTTGCGATCGCCGAGCAGTTCATCGCCGAGGGTGCCAGGGTGGTGATCGGCGACATCAACCTCGAGGCCACCGAGGCGGCGGCGGAGAAACTCGGCGGTGCCGACGTCGCCCGGGCGGTGAAGTGCGATGTGACGTCCTACGCCGACGTCGAGGCTCTGGTCGACGCCGCCGTCGAGCAGTTCGGGCGCTTCGACATCATGGTCAACAACGCGGGCATCACCCGCGACGCCACCCTGCGCAAGATGACCGAGGACGAGTTCGACCAGGTCATCTCGGTGCACCTGAAGGGCACCTGGAACGGTCTGCGGAAAGCCGCCTCGGTCATGCGCGAGCAGCGCAGCGGAGCAATAGTGAACATGTCGTCGATCTCCGGCAAGGTCGGCATGATCGGGCAGACGAACTACTCGGCGGCCAAGGCCGGGATCGTCGGAATGACGAAGGCGGCCTCCAAGGAGCTGGCGCACCTCGGGGTGCGCGTCAACGCCATCCAGCCCGGTCTGATCCGTTCCGCCATGACCGAGGCGATGCCGCAACGCATTTGGGACTCCAAGGTCGCCGAGGTGCCCATGGGGCGCGCCGGTGAGCCCGCCGAGGTGGCTAAGGTGGCGCTGTTTCTGGCCTCCGACCTGTCGTCATACATGACGGGCACGGTCCTCGAGGTCACCGGGGGACGGCACCTCTGATGCCGACAGCGGTCATCTGCGAGCCGGTTCGCACACCGATCGGCCGCTACGGCGGGATGTTCCAGTCGCTCACGGCCGTCGAGTTGGGAGTCGCCGCGCTGACGGGACTGCTGCAGCGCACCGGCGTCCCCCCGGAAGCCGTCGAGGACGTCATCTTCGGACACTGCTACCCCAACAGCGAAGCACCCGCGATAGGCCGGGTGGTCGCACTCGACGCCGGTCTGCCCGTCACCGTGCCGGGCATGCAAGTGGACCGCCGGTGCGGGTCGGGCCTGCAGGCGGTGATTCAGGCCTGCCTCCAAGTCGCTTCGGGTGACAACGATCTCGTCGTCGCCGGTGGCGCGGAGAGCATGAGCAACGTCGCCTTCTACTCCATCGACATGCGGTGGGGAGGTGCCCGGCACGGTGTCACGGTGCACGACGGGCTGGCGCGCGGCCGCACGACTGCAGGCGGCAAGTTCTATCCGGTGCCCGGCGGCATGCTCGAGACCGCGGAGAACCTGCGCCGCCAGTACGGCATCTCGCGGCAGGAGCAGGACGAGTTGGCGGTCACCTCGCACCAGCGGGCGGTCGCCGCGCAGAGCAGCGGCGTTCTCGCCGAGGAGATCATCGCGGTCACGGTGCCCACCCGCGGTGGTGAGCAGCTCATCGACACCGACGAACACCCGCGCGCCGACACGACCGTCGAGTCGCTGGCGAAGCTCAAACCCGTTCTGCTCAACCAGGATCCCGACGCGACCGTGACGGCCGGAAACTCGAGCGGCCAGAACGACGCCGCATCAGCCTGCCTGGTCACCACCCCCGAGAAGGCCGCCGAACTGGGTCTGCGGCCACTGGTCCGGCTGGTCTCGTGGGCCTCGGCCGGGGTGGGCCCGGAGGTCATGGGCATCGGCCCGGTGCCGGCTACCGCAGCAGCGCTGCAAAAGGCCGGCCTGGAACTGGCCGACATCGACGTCATCGAACTCAACGAGGCCTTCGCCGCCCAAGCACTGGCGGTGATGCGGGAGTGGAAGTTCACCGACGCCGACCTCGAGCGCACCAACGTGCGCGGGTCGGGTATCTCGCTGGGCCACCCGGTGGGCGCTACCGGTGGGCGGATGCTCGCCACGCTGGCCCGCGAACTGCACCTGCGCGACGGGCGCTACGGGCTGGAGACGATGTGCATCGGCGGCGGGCAGGGCCTGGCCGCCGTCTTCGAAAGGGTGGGAGTATGACCCGACTGGCGCAGACTCTCGGCCTGACCGAGATCCAGACCGAGATCATCTCCACGGTCCGGCAATTCGTCGACAGGGAGATCATCCCCAACGCCCAGGACCTCGAGCACTCCGACACCTACCCGCAGGCCATCGTCGACCAGATGCGTGAGATGGGTCTGTTCGGCCTGATGGTGCCCGAGGAGTACGGCGGGCTCGGCGAGTCGCTGCTCACCTACGCCCTGTGTGTCGAAGAACTGGCCCGCGGCTGGATGAGCATCTCCGGTGTCATCAACACCCACTTCATCGTCGCCTACATGATCCGCCAGCATGGCACCGACGAACAGAAGCAACGCTTCCTGCCCAGGATGGCCACCGGCGAGACCCGCGGCGCGTTCTCGATGTCGGAACCCGAACTCGGTTCCGACGTCGCCGCGATCCGCACCCGGGCCCGCGACAACGGCGACGGCACCTACACCATCGACGGCCAGAAGATGTGGCTGACCAACGGCGGCAGCTCGACGCTGGTCGCGACACTGGTGCGGACCGACGAAGGGGCCGACAAGCCGCACCGCAACCTGACCGCGTTCCTGATCGAAAAGCCCACCGGCTTCGGCGAAGTCGCGCCCGGGCTGACCATCCCGGGCAAGATCGACAAACTCGGCTACAAGGGCATCGACACCACCGAGCTGATCTTCGACGGTTACGTCACCGGCGCCGAGAACGTCCTGGGCGCCAAGCCGGGACAGGGTTTCTTCCAGATGATGGACGGTGTGGAGGTCGGTCGTGTGAACGTCGCCGCCCGCGCCTGCGGGGTGGGGGTGCGGGCCTTCGAGCTCGCCGCCCGCTATGCCCAGCAGCGCAGCACGTTCGGTAAACCGATCGCCGAGCATCAGGCCATCGCCTTCCAGCTCGCGGAGATGGCCACGAAAGTCGAAGCCGCACATCTGATGATGGTCAACGCGGCCCGGCTCAAGGATTCCGGAGAACGTAACGACGTCGCTGCCGGGATGGCGAAGTACCTGGCGAGCGAGTTCTGCTCAGAGGTCACCCAGCAGAGCTTCCGCATCCACGGCGGCTACGGGTACTCCAAGGAGTACGAGATCGAGCGGCTGATGCGCGACGCCCCCTTCCTGCTCATCGGCGAGGGCACCAGCGAAATCCAGAAGAACATCATCAGCAAGCGGCTGCTGGCCGACTACCGGATCTGACATGAGTGCACCGGATTTCGCGCCGCGGCCACAGCTGGCCGAGGACGTCGCGCGCTTTGTACGACAGCGAATCTTCAACGGCACCTACCCGGCCGGGGAGTACATCCGGCTCGACCAACTCGCCGCCGAGCTCGGGATCAGTGTGACCCCGGTGCGCGAGGCCCTGTTCGAGCTGCGTGGCGAGGGGCTGCTGGACCAGTTGCCCCGGCGCGGTTTCGTAGTGCTGCCGTTCACCGACCGCGACATCACCGACGTGTCGAACCTGCAGGCCTACGTCGGTGGTCTGCTGGCTGCTCGGGCGGCGGCCAACATCAACGACGAACAGCTGCAGGAACTCAACGCCATCCACGCCGAGCTGACCGAGGCCTACGCGGCCAACGCCGGCGACCATGCGGTCCGGCTCAACCATGAGTTCCACCGCGCGATCAACGTGGCCGCGGACTCGCCGAAACTCGCCCAGCTGATGTCCCAGATCACCCGCTACGCACCGGAATCGGTGTTCCCCACCATCGAGGGCTGGCCGGACCGCTCGGTTGCCGACCACCACCGCATCGTGGCTGCGCTGCAGGCCCACGACGAGGACGGTGCGCGCGCCGCGATGTCCGATCACCTGGCGGCAGGGGCGACGCCGCTGATCGAGCACCTGGTGAAGCAGGGTGTGGCCCGGCGCGTCGCCGGCCCCTGAGACTCACACCACCGAGAATCCCGGCCCGAGCGGGGTACGCCCGGTAAGCGCCGACAGCACCAGCTCACCGTGGCCCCGGCGGACGGCGATCGCCGCGGCCAATTCCGTTGCACTGCTGCACACCTCATCCGGCAGGGTCTGCGGCGCGCCGATCGCCCGGGCCAGGTCCAGGCTGTGCACCGCCAACTCGAAGATCCGGGTCGGCAGATAGTCCGACAGAAGCATCCCGCCGGCGATGGTGGAGATCAGCGGATCGCCCGCGCCGCCCAGCGTGGTAAGGGCCGCGTCCCGGAAGGCCCGCAGCGCGCTCAGTGGATCGTCGCCGAGCGCGCGGGCGGCCTGCTCGGCGCGGGCGTCGATGGCCGACGGGTTGGTCTGCTGCAGGGCGATGATGTAGTAGTCGGCGATGGTGTGCACGTCGCGATCGGTGGCCGGCTTCGCCAGATAGTCGGTGACGGTGGTGAACGAGCGGCCGAGATGGCCGACCAGCGTCCGCACCGTCCACGACCCGAGCGCGGGAGCCTGCCAGCGGTCGGGCGGCACCGCGGCAACCAGTGCCAGCGCATGCTCACCGGCGACGCGGTAAATCTCGATCAGTTCTCCGGTGGTGGTCATGGTGTGTATTCCACCGAATCCGGCTGTGACGGTAAAGAGCCAGTCCCCGCCGACTGGCTAGTGCCGTGGTTCGGCGCCAGTCAACAGCTCACGCAGTCGGGTGACGTCGACCTTGCCGGTGCTGCCACGCGGGACGTCCTCGTCGGAGTCGAGCAGCAGCCACGCCATGGGGACCTTGAAGGCGCTGAGCTGTTCGCGCGCGGCGGCCCGTAACTCGTCGACGCTCATCGCCGACACCACTGCGGCGCCCACCCGGCCGTCGACGTCGGTGACGTAGGCCGCGTGCACACCGTCGATGGCGCGCAGCCCCGCCTCGACCTCGCTCGGGTAGACCGTCGCACCGCTGACCTTGAACATGTTGTCGTAGCGGCCGTGGTAGAACAGGAACCCGTCCCGGTTGAGACGGCCGAGGTCGCCGGTGGGGTAGAAGCCGTCCTGCGTGAACACCTCCTCGCGGCTGCGTCGGCAGATTCCGCGCAGCGTCTGCGCTCCGCGAATCTGGATCGTGCCGACGTTGCCGGGCGGCACCGGCTCGCCGGTGTCGGTGTCGACGATCCGAAGCTGCACACCCGGCAACGGTTTTCCGCACGATCCCCAGGCCGAGCGCGGCATGTTGGTGTCCATCGGATAGCCGCAGTACGGGCCGAACGATTCCGTCATGCCGAGCAGGTTCGCCCGGGATCCGGGTGCCGGGCGGCGCTCTGGTGGCAGCAGCGCCGCCAGGCTGCCGGGTTGCAGCGCCGACAGGTCGGCGCCGAGTTCGGCGGCGTGGCGGGCCAGTGCTTCGGCCTGTGCGGGCCACCCCCGGAACAATGTGACCCGTTCCCGCGCCATCAGATCCAGCGTGCTCTGCGGGGTCGCGACCGCCTCGGTGACCAGTGCCGCCCCGGCGACAAGAGCCGACAGCAGACCGGTGCCGAAGCCGCCGACCCAGAAGAACGGCATCGGCACATACAGCCGGGTGCCCTCGTCGATGCGACGAACCGAGAGCCCGGCGCGTACCGCGGCCAGCGCACTGCCGTGCGAGTGGATCACGCCCTTGGGCGGACCGCTGCTGCCGGAGGTGAACATCACCACCAGGGGATCGGCCGCTACGACGGTGCCCGCCACGGCGGCGGCGTCACCGTGGGCCCCGCCCGACGGCAGTTCGTCGGCGCGCCACACGGTGCGCAGCGCGGGAAGGTCCACGATCCCACGGGCAACCTCGTCGAGATAGCGGTGGCCACGGAACTCCTCGACCGACACCAGATATCGCACCGAGGCCACCTTGAGTTGCGCGATGAGCTCCGGGCCGGCCAGCAGCGTGCTCAACGGCACGAGAACCGCACCGATCCTGTTGAGCGCCAACGCGATCTGTGCCCACCGCACACCGTTCGGCATGATCAGACCGACCCGGCTGCCCTTCGTGACGCCTGCCGAGAGGAATCCGGCTGCCAGCTGCCGCGTCGTGGCGTCGAGCTCGGCATACCCGATCCGCGCGGTGGTGTCGATCAGGAATGGCTTGTCGCCCAGGCTCGCCCGGGCGCGGATCAGCGCGTCGAGGGTGTCAGGCATCGAACAGCTCCGTGAGACGGCGGATGTCCACTTTGCCGCTCGACAGCAGCGGCACCTCGGTCGGCCGGACCGCGACGAAGCGCCGGGGAATCTTGTAGGCCGACAGCACATCTTTGAGGTCTGCCCGCAGCGTCGCCTCGTCGAGATCCTGGCCGTCGGCGACGACCAACGCCGCCGCCACCACCTGACCGCGTTGGGAGTCGGGCAGACCCACGACGTATGCCGTCATCCCGCCGGTCACCGAGGCGATGGCCTTCTCGACCTCAGTGGGGGACACGTTGGCGCCCGCGGTCTTGATCATCGACCCGCGCCGGCCGAGGAAGTAGTAGAAGCCGTCGGGATCGGTGCGCACCAGATCGCCGGTGTGGAACCAGCCGTCGGGATCGAAGCAGTCTTCGCGACTGCGCTTGTAGTAGTGCTGCATCAGATACGGCCCGCGCAAACACAATTCGCCGACGTCACCGGGCGCCACGGGCCGGCTGGAGCCCGGGTCGACGATGCGGGTGGCGAAGCCGGGCGCGGGTTTTCCGAACGAGCCGCGCCGGTGCTCGGGCTGGTCTGTCTCGTCACCGCTGAGCAGGACGACGCTGCCGGCTTCGGTCATACCCAGCATGTTGTGGCGCAACTCCGGATCGTGGGGGCGGCTCGCGGGGGCCATGATCGGGTAGAGGTTCCCGCGCCGCATCGACGACAGGTCGCGGCGCGGAAAGCTGTCGTGGCGGGCGAGGTGGGCTACCCCGGCGGCGAATCCGTTGGTCATGGTCGGGCGGACGGCCTCCAGCAGGTCGAGCGTGGCGCCGGGGTCGGGTGCGGTGGAGCAGACGAGTGTCGAACCGGCGACCAGGGTGGCCAGCAGCGCGAAGCCGAATCCGCCGATCCAGAAGAACGGCGAGTTGCAGAACAGCCTGTCGGATGTGCTCAGCCCGCGAATCCCGTTGAGGTTGCGCTGATGTGCCAGCAGCACCGCGTGGGTGTGCACCGCACCTTTCGGGCTGCCGGTGGAGCCGGAGGTGTAGATGATGGCCAGCGGGTCGCAGCCGTCGACATCGGCGCCGAGAGCGTTCACGTGTGCGGGATCGGCCGCCGCGGCGATCCGGCTGTCGAAGACCACGTGGCGCAGGCACGGCGCGGATACGCCGGCCAGCCGGTCCACATAGTCGTGGTCCCGGTACGCTGCGGTGGCCAGCAGTATTTCGGTGTCACTGTGGGTCAGCTGGTCGGCAAGCTCCGCGCGGGTGGCGAACGTCGAGAAGGGGACGACGACCGCACCGATGCGTGCCGCGGCCAGCATCGCGACGACGAAGTCCGTGCCGTTGGGGAACAGCAGACCGATGTGGGTGCCCTTGCCGGCACCGAGCCCGACGAGGCCGCGGGCCAGTTGGGCGGAGCGTTCGTGGGCCGCGGCGTAGGTGAGGTGGTCGGCGTCGCACACCAGTAGGGGATGGTCGCTGCGGGCGTCAGCCTGGTCGCGCAGCAGCGCGCCGACGGTGTCAGTATTCACGGCCGGTGACGTGTTGTCGGACCAGGGTCAGATCGGGCTTGCCCGAGGGTGTGCGCGGGATCGCGGCGACGATCGCGATCTCGGTGGGAATCTCGTAGGGCGCCAGCCGTGTTCGCAGATACTCGTCGATGTCCGCGGCGGTGACCGTGCTGCCCTGGCGAAGCTCGACCACGGCGGCCGGGGTGTGGCCGAGCCGGTCGTCGGGCAGTCCCACCACCGCTGCGCCCAGGACGGCGGGATGGCTCTCCAGCGCGGCACGCACGTCGTCGGGCAGCACCTTGAACCCGCCGCGGATGATGGCCTGATCGGCGCGGCCGAGGATCCACAGGAACCCGTCGGCGTCGATGCGGGCCAGATCCGTGGTGCGCACCCAGTCGGCGGCCGGGCCGAGCTGGCCGGGTTTGACCTCGAGGAGTCCTGGCTCGCCCGGCCCGAGAACGCTGCCGTCGTCGGCGACCACCCGCAGCTGTGCCCCGGGGCTGGCACGTCCGACGCTGCCCCTTTTGGCCTGCCAGTACCGCTGGTGGTCGGCAAGTGTCCAGCCCGCCACGCCGCCACCGAATTCCGTTGCCGCATAGGATGTCAGGACCGGGATGCCGAACTTCGCGGTGAATGCGTCGGCGTCGTCGGCGGACAGTGGTGCGGTGCCCGAGGTGACGACCCGAACACCCGCGAGGTCGTCACGGCCCAGGCCGGAATGCAGCACCATGCGCAGTGCCGCGGGCACCAGCGAGACCGCCTTCGGGCGGTGCCTGCGCACAGCATCGGCCCACGTCGCGAGTTCGAAGCGGGGGAGCAGGGCGAACGGCCTGGCCTCGACGACACACTGCAGCACCCGGTACACCCCGCCGATGTGCACAAGCGGGGCATTGACGATTGCGACGGAACGCCTGATGGCCGTTGGTGCGGTGCTGGTGGCGAACTGCGATCCCAGCACCGAGACCGCCAGCATGTCGTAGGTGAGGTCGACTCGTTTCGGTGCACCGGTGGTGCCGCTGGTCAGCATCCGCACCGCCACCCCGGGCGCGGTGCTGCCCGCTGCCGTACCGGCACGGGCCACCGGCGCTGCGCCGAGTTCGGCGCAGGGGTCGAGGATCGTATCCAGCTGCAGCCCTGCGATGTCGGCGGCGATTCGCTGCTCGCCGCGGGACGGGTTGATCACGACAACACAGCCCTCGGCGAGCAGCACTCCTAGGATCGCTGCGATGTGGCCGGGGGTGTTGTGCAGCAGGATGCCGACTCGGGCTCCCGGATGGACGATCTCCGCGACCCGTGCGGCGGAGGCCGCGAGTTGTCCCCACGACGACCATCGGCCCTCATACTCGATCGCGCGAGCCCCCGGATCGAGGTCGAGCACCGCGTCGATCCGCCGCGACAGCGGATGCACTACCGCAACCTCGGTGTCGGCCTGCTCCCGCCGTCGTCCTCCTGAGCGGCAAGTTCGGCCTGCCCCAGCGGGTTTCCCAGCCGGGTGTAGATCAGGTTCTGTTCCATCGCGGCGCGGTACGGCTTGTCCAGGGACTCCCAGATCGCCTTCACGGTGCCCTGGGTGGCCGACGGCGGTTTGGCGGCGATGGTGGCGGCGATCTCGTGGGCCCGCGACCACAGGTCGTCGGGTGCGACGACCTCGGACACCAGCCCGATCCGCAGGGCGGTGTCGGCGCTGACCCGCTCGTCGTTGCCCATCAGCGCGATCCGCAGCGTCTCACCGAGGCCGACCTTGCGCATCAGCCCGATCGGCTCGAGTGCGGATACCAGACCCGCGCTGACGTGTGAGTCGAAGAACGTCGCGTCGGAGGAGCAGATCACCACGTCGGCCTCGTTGACGAAGTAGAACGCTCCCGCGGTGCACATGCCGTGCACCGCGCACACCACCGGCTTCCACATCTTCTGCCATTTGGGGCTGAGCAGTTCGCCGGGATCCTCGTGGTTCCAGACGTTGTGCGGCTGCCCATAAGGGGTACTAACGTCCAGGCCGGTGCTGAAGGCGCGATCACCGGCGGCACGCAGCACCACCGCATGGATTGCCGTGTCGTTCTTGACGATCCGCCAGGCCGCCGCCATCTCCTCGCACATGGTGCGGTTGAACGCGTTGAGTTTGTCGGGGCGGTTCAGCGTGATGGTGGCGACGTGGTCGCTGCGGTCGAAGTCCAGCAGGATGGTGTCGAAGGCGGCGGTCATCGGCACTGCCAGTTCGGTGTGCGCTTCTCGACGAAGGCTTTCGGGCCTTCCAGGGAGTCCTCGGTGTGCAGATTGCGTTCCCGGAAGGCTTCGGCCAGCATCTCGGCCTCGTGCATCGGGATCTCCCGACCCTTGATGACGGCGAGCCGGGTGCCGCGCACCGCCAGCGGCGCATTGCGGTTGACTGTGGCGGCGATCGCGCGGGCGCGTTCGAGAAGACGGTCGTGCTCGACGATCTCGGTGATCAATCCGAGTTCGTAGGCGCGCTCGGCGGTCATCCGCTCGTGCTTGCCCATGATGGCCATGCGCAGCGCCACCGACCGGGGTAGCACCCGGGACAGGCGGACCATCTCGCGGCCGGCGACCAGGCCGATCGAGACGTGCGGGTCGAAGAACGTCGCCCGCTCCGAGGCGATCACGATATCGCCGGTGGTCACCCAGTCCAGGCCTGCGCCGCAACAGATTCCGTTGACCGCGACGATCACCGGCTTGGCCATCTGCCGAAACGGCGGCGTGCCCTCCTGCGGCGCCTCCCACTGGTCGTAGCTGGACAGGTAGGCACGCTCGTTGATCACCTTGCCGTCTTCGGGGATCTCCTTGACGTCGGCTCCCGTGCAGAACGCCCGGCCGGTGGCGGTGACGATCAACAGCCAGACGTCGTCGTCGCTCTCGGCGGCAGCGTAGGCCGCGCGCAGTTCGGTGATCATGAACGGGCTCAGCGCGTTGAGTGCCTCGGGACGGTTCAGGGTGATCGTGGCCGTGTGGGCGTCAACCTCATAGGTGATGGTGCGGTACGCCGCCATCTGGATGTCCCTTCGTCTCATCGGCCGGTGAAGTCCGGCGTCCGTTTCTCCCGGAACGCCGCCAGCCCCTCTTTGAAATCAGCTGTCCGGCAGGATAGTTCGAGGTCGAACAACTCCTGGTTCATCGCCTCACCGAGGGCGGCGTGCTGGCTGCGGTTGATGGCCTGCTTGGCCAGGCCGATCGCCACGGTCGGTCCGGTTGCCAGCCTGTGCAGGAGTGCGGCCACCGTCTCGTCGAGCTGTTCTTCGCCGACACTGCGATGGATCAGCCCCCACTCTGCTGCGGTGGCGCCGTCCACCTTCTCGCCGAGGAGCAGCATCTCCTTGGCGCGCGCCATCCCGACGAGCCGCGGCAGTAGCCAGGTGGCGCCCGAGTCGGGGGAGAACCCGCGTGCCACGAACGGTTCCCAGAACACCGCGTCGGAAGCGGCTACCGTGAAGTCGGCGGCCAGGGCGAGATTGCACCCCATGCCGGCGGCCCAGCCCCGCACCGAGCACACCACCGGCAGGTGCAGGGTGTGCACCAGGTCGATGATCCGGTGTGCGCTATGGGGCACGCCGCGCACCAGGTGACCGGGGCGCGGCCGCGGCCCGCTGTGGTGGGACCCGATCCAGTCGACGCCGGCGCAGAAGTCCGCACCTGCTCCGCGCAGGTGCACAGCGCGCAGTTCGTCGTCGCGGGCAGCGGCGGCGAGCATATCGACCAGCGTGTCGATCATGCTGTGGCTCAGTGAGTTTCGGTGACTCGGGCGGTCGAGCGTGATGTGCAGGACGGCGCCGTCCCGCGACGACGTCACGGCACCGGCGGCCGGCCCGGCCTGTTCGCCCACCGCGGATCCTGCCTTTTCGGATGCGTTACTGATAGCCATACAGTAGTGCTATCTTGTAGAAGTTAGCAAGGATGGGCCGGGTTAGGGGCTTCATGGCGGACAGCGACGACCGGCGGTTCGGTGAACTACCGCTGCCGCAGACCGTCGCCGCGGCCGCTGCCCTGCGCCGCCTCACCGGCATGCTGCTTTCCCTCGAGCTTCCCCACCCGACGGTGGAGGCCATGCTGCACCAGTTCGCGCACTGGGAACGCGAACTCGAGCCTGCGCTGCCCGCCGACCTGCAGCCCCGAATGACCCCCGACAGCGCCGACCGACGGCTGTATTTGCAGCACGCCTTCGACGTCGGGTCGTTCAATCCGGCTTTTCCCACTTACCGTTTCGATTCGATTGAGCCCACCATCGCCTCCGGAACCGTGACGTTTCCCGTCGTCTTCGAGGGGCCACCGGGCCTGGTGCACGGCGGCGTCCTCGGGCTGTTCTTCGACTGCGTGATCCAGCATCACAGTTGTGCGGCCGGGATGGCCGGCAAGACCCGCTCGCTGTCGATCACCTACCGTCGGCCCACCCCGCTGAACACCAGACTGCGCTTCGACATCGAGCGCTCCCACGACGAGCGTGGGATCTCCGCCACCGCACTCATCAGCCTCGACGGCGAGGTGTTGTGCACCGGGACGGCAGACACCGTCGCGCTGCCACCGGAACGACTGGCGGCCAACAGATTCGGCCGCAGGCGGTCCGGCTAGATGACCGCTGCCAGGATCCGTCAGCCGCGCGTCGCCGAGATCGTCGCCGCGCGGCTGCGTGACGACATCCTGTCCGGCCGCATCAAGGCCGGCGACATCCTGCCGTCCCAGGAGAACCTGTTCACCGAGTTCGGGGTGAGTCCCCCTGCCCTACGGGAAGCGATCCACATCTTGGAGGCCGACGGACTGATCTCGGTGCGGCGCGGCAACATGGGCGGGGCGGTGGTGCATCTGCCGTCGGCCGAGCGCACCGCACACATGATCAGCATGGTGTTGCAGTCCCGCTCGGCCACGCCTGCCGACGTCGGCGGAGCACTGATGCACCTCGAGCCGATCTGCGCCGGCATGTGTGCCGCCCGCGCCGACCGGTCCACCGAGGTGGTGCCCTATCTGCAGGCCGAGATCGACCGTCAGGAACGGCTTCTCGACGAGCCGTCCCACTATGTGCGCACTGCGCGGCGCTTCCACGAGGCGTTGGTGTCCCGGTGCGGCAACGAGCCAATGATCCTGTTGATCGGCTCGCTGGAGTTGATCTGGTCGGCGCACGAGTCGTCGGTCTGGGGCGACGACGGTGACCCGATGCGGCGCACGACCATGCGGGCGGCCCTGGATGACCACCGGCACCTGCTCGAGGCGATCGTCGACGGCGACGCCGACCGCGCGGTCCGGCTCGCCCAGGACCATCTGGCCGCAGCGCGGCGCCACACCCTCGCCTTCGGCCGGGACAAACCCATTGAGGCCAAGCTCATCTCCAGCGCAGAACCCAGGAGCCGACCATGACAGCCGACGACCGCGTCCTGTTCGAGGTGGATCGTGACGGGCGGATCGCCACGATCACGCTGAACAATCCCGCCCACCGCAACTCCTACGACGCGTCGATGCGCGAGGCCATGGCCCGTCACCTCGATACCGTGGCCGAGGACGACGACATCACCGTCGTCGTGCTGCGCGGGGCCGAGGGGGTGTTCTCCACCGGGGCCGACATGAACAACGCCTACGGCTGGTACGGCGAGGCCGACACAACCGCCGAGCAACGCAGGACCAGACCGAGCCAGCGGCGCCGACTCACAGTGGACCGTAAGACGTTCGGCTTCTACCACAACCTGATGGGTTTCCCGAAGGTCACCGTCGGCGAGATCGGCGGGTACGCGCTGGGCGGCGGTTTCGAGATGGCGCTGATGACCGACATCTCGGTGATCGCCAGGGACACCAGGATCGGGATGCCCGCCACCCGATTCCTGGGCCCCGCGCTGGGCAGTCTGCACATGTTCTTCCACCGGTTGGGTCCGGTACTGGCGCGGCGGCTGCTGCTCACCGGGGACATCATCACCGCCGCCGATGTCGAGCACCTCGGAGTCTTCACCGAAACCTGCGAGCCCGGCGCGGTGACCGCCAGGGCGCGGTACTGGGCGCAGAAGGCGGCGAAGATGCCCGCCGACGGCGTGGTGATCGCCAAGGAGGCGTTCCGCCTCGTCGAGCAGAGCCAGGCCTACCAGGGCGAGGAGGTGGCCAGCTACCTCTTCCACGCCTACGGCACCAACCTGCAGTTCGCGCCGGGGGAGTTCAATTTCGTCAAGACCCGCGCTCAGCACGGGACGAAGGCGGCGTTCCGCCTGCGTGACGAGCATTTCGACGTGCCGGAGCCGGACTGAGACCCCCCGCCAGCACCGATACATTATCTGCTACTTTTGTAACGTCGTTGACGCGTCCAAACCTGAGGTGGAGAACTATGCCCGAACCAGTCATCGTCGGCGCTGTGCGGACCGCGATCGGCCGGTCCTTCAAGGGAACGCTGGTAAACACCCCGCCGGAGACTCTGATCACCGCGATCGTGCCCGAGGTCATCCGTCGTTCGGGTGTGGACCCGGCGGCCATCGACGATATGATCTTCGCTGAATCCCATTACGGCGGTGGCGATCTCGCACGTTACGCGGCCGACGCCACCGGTCTCCAGCATGTTCCCGGGCAGTCGGTGAACCGCCACTGCGCGGGTAGCCTGACCGCGATCGGCAACGCCTCGGCGCAGATCGGCTCCGGGATGGAGCGCGTGCTCATCGCCGGCGGTGTGCAGTCGCTGTCGATGACCCCGCTGGTGAGCCAGCGCATCATCGGCCCCGAGCTGAAGTTCGAGGAGCGCTGGATGCCGCCCACCCACGTCGAGACACCCGATGCACCCACCAAGGACATGTCGATCACGGTCGGCTGGAACACCGCTCAGGCGGTGGGCATCAGCCGCGAGGAGATGGACGCCTGGGCGGCCCGCTCTCACCAGCGCGCGATCGCCGCGATCGACGCCGGCAAGTTCCTCGACGAGATCCTGCCGCTGAAGGTTCAGCAGCTCGACGGGTCGGTGATCGACTTCAGTGTTGATGAGCAGCCGCGCCGCGACTCCACCGCCGAGAAGCTCGCCCAGCTCAAGGTGCTGCACCCCGAGATCGAGGGCTTCTCGATCACCGCAGGCAACGCCAGCGGCACCAACGACGCCTGCGCCGCCGTGGCACTGGTCGACCGGGCGTACGCCGGGGCCGAGAACCTCGACATCCTGGCGACGGTCAAGGCCTGGGCGGCCGTTGGTGTCGCGCCCCGCGACACCGGACTGGGTGGCGTCGAGGTGATCGGCAAGGTGCTCGACCGGGCCGGGCTCACGCCGTCGGATGTTGCGCTGTGGGAGATCAACGAGGCCTTCGCGTCGGTGCCGATCGCGGCCTGCCGCAAGTACGGGCTCGACGAGGAGCTGGTGAACTTCTCCGGCAGCGGCTGCAGCCTGGGCCACCCCATCGCGGCATCCGGTGCCCGGATGATCACCACCCTGATCTACGAGTTGCGCCGTCGCGGCGGCGGTATCGGTGTCGCGGCGATGTGCGCCGGTGGCGGCCAGGGCGGCGCCGTCGTCATCGAGGTCTAGCTGACCTCACGCCGAGCAGGCGCAAAATCGCACGATTCGGGTGTTCCGAGTGCGATTTCGCGCCTGCTCGCGAATGATGATCACTTCTTGCGCGCCTTCGTGCCGGCCTTGTGGCCCTCGTCGATCAGTCGCTCGGCGTGCTCGAGGATGCACTGCAACCCGTACTCGAAGTTGTGGTCGTCGGCCGCGCCGATGCGGATGGTGTCTTCGAGGGCATGCGCGTCCTCGTCGGCGTCCTGGTTCTTCTCGTGGAGCCGGTGCAGCACAACCGAACCCCGCACATGCAGCGACACCGCCGAGTAGACGTCGAACGCGTCCTGGGGGGACAGTCCGGCTTCGACCAGCCTGGCGATGGCCTTCTCTACTTCCTGTTCACCGGCGCGCACCGCCCGTGGGCTCAGGGCTGAGCGGATCAGGATGAGGTCACACAGGATCGGGTTGCCCATGAATGTCGTACGCATGGTCCTGGCGTGGTTGGCCAGCGTCTCGCGCCAGTCGTCGGCGGCCACATAGGGTGTCGCGAAAACATACTGGCGCAGGGCGCGATCGGTCATCGCGTTGAGCAGGTCGTCCTTCTTACGGAAGTACCAGTAGATGCTCGTGACGCCGACGCCGAGATGCTTGCCCAGCAGCGGCATGCTCAGGTTGTCGATCGACACCTGCTCGGCCAACTCGAAGGCGCCGGCGATGATGTCGTCCGGGTTGATCGATCCGCGCTCGCGCCGTGGGCGCTTCGCCGCGGTCGCTGGCTTGGCCACTGCAGGTCCACCTTCCGTTGAAACTGGCTCCCGAACTTACCGGGCAGTGCGGTGTGAACTGCGTCTCCGCCGCAGATCGGACCGATTCTTCGAGTTACTGTAAAGCCTATAGTAGGTTTACCGATAACAGCGGACACGTCGTGGAGGTGGCCTGTGTCGGACGCAGCCGGGAACTGAGCGCCCCAGGATGGATCTCGGTTTGACGGACGCCACCGCCGTCGTAGTCGGCGGTGGCCGCGGCATGGGTCTGGCGGCAGCGCGATGCTTCGCCGACGATCGTGCGCGGGTGGCGTTGATCGGGCGCAATCGATCCGTACTCGACAGTGCCACAGCAGATTTGGCCGCACGGGGTAGCCCGGATGCGGTGGCCGTGGTGGCCGATGTCGCCGACGAGTCGCAAGTCCGGTCGGCGTTTGCCGGTATCGGCAAGCGGTGGGGCGGCCAGCTCAACATCCTGGTCAATACCGTCGGGCCCGCCGTGCGGGGATCGTTCGAGCAACTCGGTGACGACCAGTGGCACACCGCGGTCGACGAGGGTGTAATGGGCATGGTGCGCTGCGTGCGGGCAGCGCTGCCGCTGCTGCGCAACGCGCCGTGGGCGCGCATCGTGAACTTCTCCGCACAGTCCACGCAACGGCAGAGCCCGAATCTGGCCGCTTACACCGCCGCCAAAGCGATGGTCACCAGCATCTCCAAGAATCTGTCGCTGTCGTTGGCTCCGGACGAGATTCTGGTCAACGTCGTCTCACCCGGTACCGTCGCGTCGGAGTCCCTGGTCGGCTGGGCCGATTCGGTGGGGGTCGACGGCACCGACCCCTACGCGTTGATGTCGGCGATCGACGAACATTTCGGACATCCCGCGCATCTGCCGCGGGCCGGGCTGCCCGAGGAGATCGGGCCGGTGGTCGCCTTTCTCGCGTCGCGGCGCAACTCGTACATGACCGGCGCGAACATCAACGTCGACGGCGGCAGCGATTTCACCTGAGCCGCCGGAAGACGGTTGCGGAAGGCGATACCGATAGGTGTACAGTATGGACATATCCGATGGTGGTGACTGATCTGGAGGTGTGCGCAGCCCGATGAGTGGCCGTACTGATCTCGACTCCGATCCGTCATCGGAATCCGCTGTCGCCCAAAGTGATCCGGCGGTCCTCTACGAGGTCCGCGACAGCGGGGTGGCCGTGCTGACCTTCAACCGTCCGGAACGGATGAATGGCTGGGGCGGCGGTCTGGCGGCCGGCTTCTACGCAGGCCTCGACCGGGCGGAGGCAGATCCGGAGGTCAGGGTGATCGTGGTAACCGGCACAGGCCGCGCGTTCTGCGCCGGAGCCGACATGGGCGACCTGAACAGCATCGGTGCTGCCACCGTCAAGAGCGCCGGCGACACCGACCTGTCCGCGCTGGTCGGCGAGCGGCACGCCTTCTTCGTGACCACGCTGCGCAAACCGGTCATCGCCGCCATCAACGGCGCCTGCGCCGGCATCGGGCTCACCCAGGCGTTGATGTGCGACGTCCGATTCGCCGCTGCCGGAGCCAAATTCACCACCTCGTTCGCCCGCCGCGGCCTGATCGCCGAGTACGCGATCTCGTGGATTCTGCCGCGGGTCATCGGCTGGGGTGCGGCACTGGACCTGCTGCTCAGTGGCCGGGTCTTCCTCGCCGAGGAGGCCGCCGAACTCGGCATGGTCAAAGAGGTCGTGGCACCTGAGGAGCTGCTGGCGCGGGCGATCGCCTACGCCGAGGACATCGCGGCCAACTGTGCGCCCAGCTCACTGGCGGTGATCAAGCACCAGGTCTACGGCGATGCCCTGCGCGAACTCGCCCAGAGCAGCGAGCTGGCCGAAGGGCTCATGCACGACTCGATGCAGCGCCCCGATTTCATCGAGGGCATCACCGCGTTCTTCGAGAAGCGCCCCCCCAACTTCCCGCCCCTGCCGTGATCGGAGGACGACGCAGATGACCCTGGACTACAAAGCGATCGACGTCGACAACCACTACTACGAACCACTGGATGCCTTCACCCGCCACCTGGACAAGAAGTTCAAGCGCCGCGGCGTCCAGATGCTCAGCGACGGCAAGCGCACCCAGGCCGTCATCGGCGACCGGGTCAATCACTTCATCCCCAACCCCACCTTCGACCCCATCATCGAGCCGGGCTGCCTGGACCTGCTGTTCCGCGGTGAAATCCCCGACGGCGTCGACCCCGCCTCGTTGATGAAGGTCGACCGCCTCGGCGATCACCCCGAGTACCAGAACCGCGACGCCCGGCTGAGGTTCCTCGACAAGCAGAACCTCGAGACGGTCTTCATGCTGCCGACCTTCGCCTGCGGCGTCGAGGAGGCGCTCAAGACCGACATCGAAGCCACCATGGCCTCGCTGCACGCGTTCAATCTGTGGCTCGACGAGGACTGGGGTTTCGACCGGCCCGACCACCGGTTCCTGTCGGCGCCCATCATCTCGCTGGCCGACCCCGACGCGGCCGCGGCCGAGGTCGACTTCGTCCTGGCGCGCGGCGCCAAGATCGTCTGTGTCCGGCCCGCCCCGGTGCCCGGCGTGGTCAAGCCCCGTTCGCTCGGCGACCCGCTGCACGACCCGGTGTGGGCCCGGCTGGCCGAGGCGGGTGTGCCGGTGATCTTCCATCTGTCCGACAGCGGCTATCTGGCCATCTCTGCATTGTGGGGCGGCAAGGCCACTTTCGAGGGGTTCGGCAAACGGGACCCGCTCGACAACGTGCTGCT
Organism: Mycobacterium sp. DL592; assembly: GCF_011694515.1. Taxonomy (NCBI): domain Bacteria; kingdom Bacillati; phylum Actinomycetota; class Actinomycetes; order Mycobacteriales; family Mycobacteriaceae; genus Mycobacterium; species Mycobacterium sp. DL592. Next base: position 633,885 of record NZ_CP050192.1, read on the forward strand.
CGACGACCGTGCCATCCACGACGCGATGGCGTCGATGATCGTGCACCAGGTCTTCACCCGTCACCCCACGCTGAAGGTGGCCAGCATCGAGAACGGCTCCTACTTCGTCTACCGCTTGATCAAGCGGCTCAAGAAAGCCGCCAACACCGCGCCGTACCACTTCACCGAAGATCCGGTCGAGCAGCTGCGTGCCAACGTCTGGATCGCCCCGTACTACGAGGACGACGTGAAGCTGCTGGCCGAGACGATCGGTGTCGACAAGATTCTGTTCGGCTCCGACTGGCCGCACGGCGAAGGGCTCGCCGACCCGATGTCCTTCACCGCCGACATCCCGCAGTTCCCCGAGTTCAGTGCCGCCGACACCCGGAAGGTGATGCGCGACAACGCCTTGACCCTGCTGGGCCTTTCGGTGTCGTCGGCGGCCTGAGACATGCCGGAGTGGACGATCGGTGCGGTCCTCGACGCCGTCGCCGAGGCTGTGCCCGACCGTCCGATGACGGTGTGCGGCGAGCGCGTCACCACCTACGCCGAAGCGTCCGACCGCACCCGCCGGCTGGCCAACTTCCTGATCGCACAGGGCCTGGGTGCCCACTGCGAGCGCGGCGATCTCGAGAACTGGGAGTGCGGACAGGACCGGGTCGCACTCGTCATGCACAACGACCGCTACCCCGAGGCGGTCATCGGCTGCCTGAAGGCGCGCACCGTGCCGGTCAACGTCAACTACCACTACACGCCCCGCGAGGTCGCCGAACTTCTCGACTACGTCAAACCGACGGCCGTCATCTACCACCGCAGCATGGCGCCACGCTTTGCCGACGTCCTCGCCTCCTCGGGTGCCACGTTGTTGATCGGCGTCGACGACGGTGGTGACACCCCGGATCTTCCGGGTGCGGTGACGCTGGAAGAGGCTCTGGCACAGGGAGATAGCAACCGCGAGGCCGCGCCGTCACCGGACGACGTGTTGATGATCTGCACCGGCGGCACCACCGGACGGCCCAAAGGCGTGATGTGGCGCCAGGGCGACACCTACACCGTGTCGATGAACGGGGCCGACCACGAGTCGGTCGCCGAGATCCACGCCAAGCTCGGCCCGCCGGGCCCGCCGTGGTTCGCGGTGTCACCGCTGATGCATGCCGCCGGGATCTGGACGGCCTTCGCCGGGGTGCTCAACGGGCAGACCGTGGTGCTCTACGACTCGGCCAAGTTCGACCCACAGCGCGTGCTGGCCACCGCTCAGCGGGAGAAGGTCGGCATGATGACGATGGTCGGTGACGCCTACGCCGGGCCACTGGTCGCCGAACTCGGCAGCGGCAGCTACGACCTGTCGTCGCTGTACGCACTGGCCACCGGTGGCGCCGCCACCAACCCGAAACATCAACGGGCGCTGCTGGACCTGCTGCCCAACATCATCCTGATCAACGGGTACGGCTCCTCGGAGACCGGCAACGTCGGATTCGGCCGCAGCATGCGCGGTGACGAGAAGGACACCTTCGAACTGCGCGACGGCGCCCTGGTCCTCGCCGACGACTACAGCCGGTTCCTGCGGGCCGGTGATGACCAGGTCGGCTGGGTGGCCCGCACCGGCCGAATCCCGTTGGGCTACTTCGACGATGCCGACGCTACCAAGAAGACGTTCCCGGTGGTCGACGGGCAGCGTGTCGTGATCTCCGGTGACCGTGGGTCGCTTGCCGTCGACGGCACGCTGCGACTGTTCGGCCGGGACTCGCTGGTGGTCAACACCGGCGGCGAGAAGGTGTTCGTCGAAGAGGTCGAGGAGGTCCTGCGGGCACACCCCGGGATCGCCGACGCGCTGGTGGTGGGGCGCCCCAGTGAGCGGTGGGGTCAGGAAGTGGTGGCGCTGGTGGCCTTCCGTGACCGCGACGTCGACCACAGCGACCTGCACGCACACTGCACCGCCGAGTTGGCCCGGTACAAGTCGCCCAAGGAGTTCATCGTGGTCGAACAGGTCAAGCGGCTCGGTAACGGCAAGGCTGACTATCGGTGGGCGAAAGCCGTTGCCGCACAGCAGGGAGTGCGCTGACATGACCCGTAACGTCATCGACCCCCTGGTGAACGTCCACTTCGGTGAGACGCAACAGCAGCCCAGCTGGATGCTGAAGGTCCGCGACGACTACTTCAAGGGTCCGCAGTCGATGTTCGCGCCGGTGGATCTCGGCGAACTGCTCGACGAGATGGACGCCCACGGCGTGCGTAAAGCCGTCCTGATGGACAACATCACCACACCGCATGTCACCGCACGCAGGTTCGCCCAGGCCCGCCCAGACCGGTTCGCCCTGGCGATGGGCGGTCTGAACCTGCTCAAGCCGATGCCCACCCTGCGCGAGCTGACCGCCGTCGCCGCTGACCTTCCGGTGGTCTATGCCGTTGTGGGGCCCAGCTTCTGGGGTGATGCGCAGTATCCGCCGAGCGACGCCGTCTACTACCCGCTCTACACCAAGTGCGCGGAGATCGACCTGCCGCTGTGCCTGAACACCGGGCTGCCCGGCCCCCCGATTCCCGGTGAGGTGCAGAACCCGATCCACCTCGACCGGGTGTGCGCGCGGTTCCCCGAACTGCGGCTGTGCATGATCCACGGCGCCGACCCGTGGTGGGAGGTCGCCATCCGGCTGCTGATCAAGTACGAGAACCTGCGCCTGATGACCTCGGCGTGGTCGCCGAAACGGCTGCCGGAGAGTCTTCTTCACTACATGCGCACCCGTGGGCAGACCAAGGTCATGTACGCCTCGGACTGGCCGGTTCTGCGGATGCATCGGGTCATCCCTGAAGCGCTGGCCCTCGACCTGCCCTCCGAGGTACTCGACGACTACCTGTTCAACAACGCCCACGACTTCTTCTTCAAGGAGCGCTGAATGGATCGCTACGAGCTGCGCAGGCTGGACTACAGCCTGACCGAGGATCACACCGACCTGCAGAATGCCTATCGCCAGTTCTTCAAGTCGTCCTGCCCGATCGACACCGTTCGCGCCGCCGAGGCCTCCGGCTTCGACAAGAGCCTGTGGGAACGCCTGTGCGCCATGGGCGCCACGACGATGGCTCTACCCGAGACGGCGGGCGGTGACGGCGCCACCCTGGTCGACCTGACGCTGGTGGCCGAGGAGATCGGCCGATCGCTGGCGCCGGTCCCGTGGATCGACCACGTCAGCGCGGCCCGGCTGCTCGCGCGCCTCGATGCCCTGGACTCCGCCGATATCGTCGGCGGCGCCAGCCTGGTGGGTTTGGACACCCAGCAGGACAGCGTCACCGGGCGGCGGCTGGTCCCGACCGCGTCGATCGCCGACCGCATCATCGTGCGCGACGGCGACGAGGTGGTGTCGCTGACGTTCGGCACCCGCCCGGCCAAGGTCGACAACATCGGCAAGCTGCCGATGGCGTGGGTGGACCCGGCCGCGGCCGACAGCCGCACCGTCATCGGCTCGGGCCCGGTGGCCCTGGCGGAATACCAACGGGCCCTGGATGAGTGGCGGCTGCTGGCTGCCGCGGTGCTGGTCGGCCTTGTCGAAGAGACGATGACCATCGCCGCCGAGTTCGCCAAGACCCGCTACACCCTGGGTGTTCCGATCGCGACCCTGCAAGCCATCTCCCACCCGCTGGCCAACATCGTGATCACCGTCGAAGGGGGACGAAACCTCGCTCGCCGGGCGGCCTGGTTCCTCGACAACGAACCCGACGAACGGCCCGAGCTGGCGTCCTCCGCGTTCGTGTTCATGGCCGAGGAGGCCGCCAAAGCCGCCACCATGGCGGTGCACATCCAAGGCGGTCTCGGGGTGTCGGCCGAGGCCGCCGCCACGGCATATCTGGTCCGGGCCCGTGGCTGGGCGCTGGCCGGCGGTGACCCGGCGGCCAGCGCCACCCGAATCGCCCGCATCATCGCCGAGCGCGAAACAGTCTAGGAGGCAAGGGTTATGGACTTCTCCCGCGTCGAACTCTCCGCCGAGGACGAGGCTTTCCTGTACGAGGTGCGCGACTTCCTGCGCGCGCAGGTCACCGACGACGTCATCCGCCACGACCGGGAGACCGGCGACAACTTCCACGAGGGCGTACACCTGGCGCTGGGCGCCCGCGGCTACCTCGAGAAGGAGTGGAAGCCCGAATCCGAGGGTGGATTCAGCCGGGTGCACCGCCGGATCTGGGAACTCGAGAAGCGCCGCGCGCACGTGCCGTGGGTTACCTGGGGGACCACCTCGATGGTGGCGCGATCGGTCGCCGGATTCGGCTCCGAGGAGCTCAAGAACGAGGTGCTGCCAGGGGTGTTCAGCGGCCACGTCCGGCTGTGCCTGGGCTACACCGAGCCCGAGGGCGGCTCGGATATCGCCACCTGCAAGACCCGCGCTGTTCGTGACGGCGAGAACTGGATCATCAACGGCTCCAAGATGTTCACCACCGGCGCACACAACTGCCAGTACGTCTTCCTCATCACCAACACCGACCCGGGCGCTCCGAAGCACAAGAGCCTCACGATGTTTCTGGTCCCGCTGGACACGCCGGGTATCGAGATCCAGGGCATTCGCACTGTCGACGGCGACCGCACCAACATCGTCTACTACAGCGATGTGCGGGTCGACGACAAGTACCGGCTGGGTGAGGTCAACGGCGGCTGGACGGTGCTGCGCGAGCCGTTGAACGCCGAGCACGGCGCGGTCGAGGCGGCCTCCGACGGCCTGGCTGACGTGTCGATCATGATGCACCAGGGCGGCTTCATGGCCACCGCGGTCGACCGGGCGGCGGCCATGGTGGGCCGGCGGGATCCCAACGGCGTGCGGGCCGTCGACAACGGGGCGGTGGCGTATCGGCTCGGGCGCAGTTCGGCTCGGCTGGAGGCCGCATTGAGTTCGCCGAGCATCTATGGCCGGGTGGCCCTCGCGCAGACCATGCGCGATATCGCACCGGACCTGATGGACCTGCTCGGTACCGCTTCGGCGCTGCCGGAGGGAAGCGACGGCGCGGCCGACGACGGTGCCGCCGAATACATCTATCGCTTCGCGCCGCTGTCCGGGATCTACGGCGGCACACTGGAAGTGTTCCGCAACATGATCGCCCAGTACGTCCTCGGACTGGGTAAGCCGGCCTACGCCGCTCCGGTCACGAAGCCCTAACGGGTCAGGACGCTCGCCGCTGCGGTGCCGGGTGCGCCGTAGAGCTGGGTGAAGCCGACCTTCGGCTCCCCGGGTACCTGCCGGTCCCCGGCCTCGCCGCGCAGTTGCCGGACGATCTCGTGGATCTGGCGCAGCCCGGAGGCGCCGATCGGCTCGCCGTTGGCGATCAGTCCGCCGTCGGTGTTGATCGGCATCGAACCGGTGATCTCGGTGGCACCGTCGGCCAGCAGCCGCTCCTGGTCGCCGTCGGCGCAGAAGCCGCACTCGGCCATGTGGATGATCTCCGCGCCGGCGTCGGTGTCCTGGAGCTGGATGACGTCGACGTCCTGCGGTGCGACACCGGCCTTCTCGAATGCCGCCCGGGCGGCGTACACCGTCGGCGCGACGTCCTCGGTGACCGGGGCGAAGGTGGTGTTCACCTCGTAGGCGCCGTACCGACGGGTCCGTACCTCCACTGCCCGCAGATAGACGGGCTTGGATGTGTAGCGGTGGGCGATGTCGGCCCGGCACATCACGACCGCGGCCGCACCCTCGTCGGGCGCGCAGAACATGTACTGCGTCAGGGGATAGTTCAGCATCGGTGAGGTGAGGATCTCGTCCTCGCTGATGGGCTTGCGGCGGAACGCATTCGGGTTGAGTGCACCGTTGCGGAAGTTCTTGGCGGCGACCTTGGCCAAGGTGTTGTGGGAGATACCGTGCTCGTGCAGATAGCGGTTGGCCTTCATGCCGAAGAACTGGGTGGTCAGGTACTGGCCGTTCTCGGCATACCACCGCGGCATACCCACCAGGGCGGGGTCTTCGGTGAACGCGCCGCGCGGATGCTTGTCCAGCCCGATCGCGATGCCGATGTCGTAGTCGCCCAGCCGGATCCCGTCGGCACACGCCTTGGCGGCGCTGGCCGCGGTGGCGCAGGCGTTGAACACGTTGGTGAACGGGATCCCGGTGAGTCCGACCATCCCGACGATTGCATCCGGGTTGGCCACCGTCCAGCTCCCGCCGGTGGCGAACTGGACGTCGCGCCATTCGATACCGGCGTCGGCCACCGCGGCGACGATGGCGTCGACGGCCATCGCCATCGCAGACTTGCCGTCGAAGCGGCCGAAGGGGTGCAGGCCGACGCCGATGATGGCGACCTCAGGCGATGGCACCGGACTCCTTGAGGGCTTCGATGCGGTCCCAGTCCAGCCCGATCTCCATCAGCACGATCTCGGTGTGCTCGGAAGCCTGTGGCGCGCGGGTGGTTTCGAGGGGTTCGTGGTTGAACTGGACCGGCCCGCGGACCACCTTGAACGGATCCCCGCCGTCGGCGGCCTCGACCTCCGCGATCATGTCGTTGGCGATCGCCTGCTCGTCGGCGGCGAGGTCGACCAGGCTCTGGTAGGGCGCCCACTGGCCGCGCATGGTCTTGAGGTGTTCGCGCCAGTAGTCGAACGGTTTGGCGCCGACAGCTGCCGCGATCAACTCGCTTGCGGCCTCGGCATTCTCGATGAGCGGCATCACGTCGGAGAACCGCGGATCGTCGGCGGCCTCCGGGATGCCGAGATGTTCGAAGGTGTCCCGGATGAGACCGGTCGGGCTGACGATGCAGAGGTTGATCGTCCCGCCGTCGGAGGAGACGTAGTTGCCGAGGAAGGGATTGAACTGCGAACCGCCCGATTTGGGCATTTCGGCCCGCATGCACTCGCCGGTGTCCATGCCCTGGGTCACGCTGGCACCGGCCGCCCACCAGGCGGTGCTCATCAGGGATACGTCGACCTCGAGCGCCTCGCCGGTGCGCTCGCGGTGCAGCAGCGCCGCGGAGATGCCGCCGGCGATGTTCATGCCGCCGATCGAGTCGCCGAAGGCGGGGATGCCCTGGGCCAGCATGCCGCCCAGCTCTGCCGGCGACAGTGCATACCCGATCCCACTGCGGGTCCAGAACGCCGTCCCGTCATAGCCGCCGACGTCGCGCTGGGGTCCTTTGTCGCCGTATGCGCTGCCGCGCGCATAGATGATGTTCGGGTTGACCGCACGGATGTGCTCGACGTCGATCTTGTTCTTCTGTCGCACACCGGGCATGTAGTTGGTCAGGAACACATCAGCGGTCTTGGCGATCTCGTAGAGCACCTCCTGGCCCTCCGGTGTCGAGATGTCGATGCCGACGCTGCGCTTGCCGCGGTTGGGATGCTCCATGAGCGGATGACGGTCGGGGTTCAGCTGGAATCCGCCCATGTAGAGGAAGCCCCGCTGGGTGTCTCCGCGCACCGGGTGCTCGACCTTGATGACGTCGGCGCCCCAGTCGGCCAGTATCGCGCCCGCGGCGGGAACGAAGGTGAATTGTGCGACCTCCAGTACCCGGAAGCCATCCATCACTTTGATCACGCCAGCGCCTCCTCAGTGGTTCTGAATAAACTACTGTAACAATTACAGTTGACCAGGAGGCCGCGTGGATTCGATCGAACTGGGTCGCAGGGCTGCGGAGTGTGCCGAATCCCGGATGCTCGTCGACGGCGACCTCGTGCCGGCGGCCTCCGGTGCCGAGTTCGTCAACGAGAGCCCGGCCACCGGCCTGCCGCTGGGGACGACGGCAGCCGCCGGTGCTGTCGATATGGATCGGGCGATCAACGCGGCCCGTCACGCGTTCGACGAGTCGGACTGGTCCACCAACCGTTCGCTGCGCAAACGCGTGCTCGAACAGTTGCAGGGTGCGATCGAGGCCGAAAAAGACGCTCTGCGTGAGGAACTCGTCGCTGAGGCCGGATGCCCGATGATGACCACACTGTCGGCTCAGCTGGATTGGCCGCTCGCCGAAGCGCTGCGCTATCCGGCCGGCCTGATCGACGACTTCGAGTGGCAGCGCACGCTCGAGGGCGGCGGCCTGTTCGGAGACCGCAACGTGCGCACCGTCGTCAAGGAACCGGTCGGGGTGGTCGCCGCGATCACGCCGTCGAACTTCCCGATCGAGGTCATCCTCAACAAACTGGGACCCGCACTGGCGGCGGGAAACACCGTGGTCCTCAAGCCCGACCCGCACACCCCGTGGAACGCCACCCGGCTGGGCCGGCTGATCGCCGAGCGCACCGACATCCCGGCGGGGGTGGTCAACGTCGTCCCGACACCGTCCAATGAGGTCGCCGGGCTGTTGGGCACCGACCCGCGGGTGGACATGATCTCGTTCACCGGGTCGACGTCGGTGGGCAAGCTGCTCATGCGCCAGGGCGCGGACACGATGAAACGGATGTTCCTCGAACTCGGCGGTAAGTCGGTGGCGATCGTGCTCGACGACGCGAACCCGGCTGCCATCGTTCCCACTGCGGTCGGAGTGTGTGTGCATGCCGGACAGGCCTGTGCCGCGACCACCCGCATGCTGATCCACCGCTCCCTGTACGAGCAGGCGGTGGCTGATATCACCGCGGCGTATTCCGTTGTCCCGGTGGGTGACCCGGTGCGGGAGGATGTTCTGGTCGGTCCGCTCATCAGTTCCGCCCAGAAACAGCGGGTGCTGACGGCCATCGCCGCCGCGCGTGCCGAGGGTGCCGAGATCACCACCGGCGGCGGCACGCCGGAGAATCTGCCCGCCGAACTCGCAGGCGGGCACTTCGTTGCACCCACGGTCATCACCGGTGTGGACAACAGCGCCGCGATCGCCCAGCAGGAGGTCTTCGGCCCGGTGCTGATCGTCATCCCGTTCGACGACGACGACCACGCGGTGCGCATCGCCAATGAAAGCCCCTACGGCCTGGCCGGGGCCGTGATGTCACGGTCGATCGAGCGCGGGATGGACATCGCGCACCGCATCCGGACCGGGTCCTTCGGCGTCAACGGTGGCATGTTCTACGGGGCCGACGCGCCCTTCGGCGGCTACAAGAACAGCGGTGTGGGACGGCAGTGCGGGATCGAGGGGTTCCAGCAGTACCTGGAAACCAAGACGATCGGCTGCCGGGTACCGAGGCCGGTTTAGCGCGCAGCGGTGAAGGTCACCGGGATCGCGGTCGGTGACCGGAACGGCTGGCCCCAGATCCGTGGGTTGTCGTCGGTCACCAACTCGATGTCGGTCAGCCGGTCCAGCAGCGTCTCCAGTGCCACCCGGGTTTCCATCCTGGCCAGATGCAATCCCATGCAGGTGTGCTCACCGGCGGCAAAGGAGATGTGCGGCAGTCGTTTCCGGAAGATATCGAACTTCTCCGAATCCGTCCAGCGCTGCTCGTCGCGGTTGGCCGACCCGATGCACACGTCGATCACCGCACCCTTGGGGATCGTGACGCCTTCGATCTCGGTGTCGGTATTGGCCGAGCGTTGCACGGTGGTCAGCGGCGTCTCGTAGCGCAGCCCCTCCTCGATGGCCGGCGCCAGCAGCTCGCGGTCGTGTTGGACGGCCCGGAACTGCTCGGGATGGCTCAGCAGCAGATAGATCAGGTTCCCCGAGGACCTGTAGGTGGTCTCCAGCCCGGCGGGCAGCAGCAGCCGTAGGAACGAGTAGATGGCTTCGTCGGTCAGCTTCTCGCCGTCGATCTCGGCGGAGACCAGGTCGCCGATGATGTCCTCGGTCGGCCTCGAGCGGCGCAGCTCGATCTGTTGCAGGAAGTAGTCTTTCAGCGCCGCCGACGCTTCGAACGCCCGCTTGTAGCGGATGTGGTAGCTGATCAGCTCGACTGCCCGCTGCCGGAACCAGGGCAGGTCCGCTTCGGGCAGACCGAGCAGCTTGCTGATCACCCGGGTGGGGAACTCGAAGGTGAACTGCTTGACCAGATCGGCCTGGCCGTCGGCGATGAACTCGTCGATCAACGTGTTGACGACCGGCCGCACGATCGTCGGCTCCCAGCGCTGCAGCGACTTCGACTTGAACGCCGCGGACACCAGGTTGCGATGTTGCCAGTGGGTTCGGCCTTCCATCGCCAGCAGTGTCGGGCCGATGAACAGCCCGACGGTTGAGTCGTAGATCTGGGAGTTGAAGGCCTGGCTGTCCCGGAACACCCGGTTGACCGCATCGAAGGACACCGCGGCGTACATGTCCTTGGGCCGCATCTCGGCGGCCTTCGACCAGTCCATGACCGAGCCTTCGAAGATGCCCGGTGACTCCCGGCGCCGTGCGGCGAATATCGGGTACGGGTCGGACAGCAGATCCAGGGTCTCGGTGGGGTTTACCGGACTCTCCATGCCGACCTCCGATTCTTCTGGTTGCACTTCCGGCGATAGATACTGTAAACCATACGGTATATCGGACTATGAGAATAGCGAGGACGTGGTGACCACGACTATCACGGTGATTACAGTTGGTCTCTCCACACGCGCGACCGAAGGGTGCACAGTGACAACGACGGCCGACGAACTCGAAGCCATCCGGCAGCTCAAGGCCCGCTACTGCCGGTATCTGGACACCAAGGACGTCGAGGGCTGGCGTGCGGTGTTCTGCGCCGACCTCACCGTGCTGCTCGACGGCGCCGTCTCCACGGGTGGCAACGACCCGCAGACGGGTCCGCCGATCGAGGGCGTGGACAACTTCGTCCCGATGGTGCTGGCAACGCTGGACGGGGTGGCCACCGTCCACCACTGCCACACGCCGGAGCTCACTCTCGATTCGCCGACGACCGCGACCGGCATCTGGGCGATGGAGGATATGTTGTTCTTTCCCGACGGCAACCAGCTGCACGGGGCGGGCCACTACCACGAAACCTACGAGAAGCGTGACGGCGCTTGGCGAATCAAGTCGCTGCATCTCACCCGAACGCTATTGCGTTTCTCGACTGCTGACGGCTGAGAGTCGATGACCCCCACCGCCGAAGCAGGGCGCTTCGATGTGATCGTCATCGGGGCGGGGTTCTCCGGGCTCTACATGCTGCACCGGCTGCGTGAGCTCGGCCTGCACGCCCGGGTGCTGGAGAAGGCGCACAATGTCGGCGGCACATGGCTTTTCAACCGTTACCCGGGCGCGCGCTGCGATATCGAGAGCATCGAGTACTCCTACAGCTTCTCCGAGGAGATCCAGCAGGAGTGGGTGTGGACGGAGACCATGCCTGCCCAGCCGGAGATCGAGGCGTATCTGAACTTCGTCGCCGACCGGCTCGACCTGCGCACCGACATCAGCTTCGGCGCCGACGTGGTGGCGATGACATTCGATGAGGACGCCGCCGAGTGGCTGCTGCAGACCGAATCCGGGCAGCGTTACGTCGCCCCGTTCGTCGTGGCCGCCTCGGGCATCCTGTCGGTTCCGCTGGAGCCGGACATTCCCGGCATCGAGACGTTCACCGGAACCTCGCTGTTCACCAGCCGCTGGCCCCGCGACGGCGTCGACCTCACCGGCCGACGCGTCGGTGTGGTCGGCACCGGATCGACCGGGGTGCAACTGATTCCGGTGATCGCCCCGACGGTGGAGCATCTCTACGTCTTCCAGCGATCACCGGCCTTCACGCTGCCGTGGTCGGTGCGCGCGCTCGAACCCGGCGAACTCGACGAGCTGAAGTCGCGCTACGGCGAGATCCGCCGAGCGCAGCGTGAACATCCGGTGGGTGCGGCGCGGCTGAGCGCCTTCTCGGTGCTCATCGACATGCTCAGCTGTCCACCGATCAGCTCGGCCACCGCGGAGGAGAAGCGCCGCGCCGTCGAGGTGCGCGGCATCGTCGGTGCACTCAGCTGGGGTGACATCTTCTTCGACATCGACGCCAACCGGATGGCCACCGAGCTCTACGGCCAGGCGATCGCGCGGATCGTGTCGGATCCCGCGACGGCGGCCGCGCTGGTGCCCAGCCATCCCTTCGGGTGTAAGCGCCCGATCATCGACCAGGGCTACTACGAGACGTTCAATCGGGACAACGTCACCCTCGTCGACCTGCGCACAGGCCCGCTGCGGACCGTCACACCGACCGGGATCGACACCGAGAACGGCCATTTCGACCTTGATGTGATCATCTATGCCACCGGCTTCGACGCGATGACCGGAGCGCTGACGCGCATCGAGGTCCGCGGCCACGACGGGGTGTTGCTGCGTGATGTCTGGGCGCAGGACGGGCCGGTGGCCTACCTGGGGCTGGCGGTGGCCGGATTCCCCAACCTGTTCATCGTGCAGGCCCCGGGCAGCCCGTCGGCCGCGACGAACTTCGTCACCGCCATGGAGCAGCACGTGGAGTGGATCGGGGACTGCATCACGTATCTGCGCGACGGTGGGTTTCGCACCATCGAGGCCCTGCCGGATGCCCAGCGGGAGTGGATCGAGCACACCACTTCCCTTGTCGCACCGACAGTCCTGGTTCACCCGAGCTGCAACTCCTGGTACAACGGCGCGAACGTGCGCGGCAAGAAGAGGATGTACATGGGATACACGGCGGGCATCCCGGAGTACCGCAGACGGTGCGACGAGGTGGCCGAGCGCGGCTATGCCGGTTTCGTCCTGGGCCCGTAGTCGTGGATGATCCGTTCGCGCGTGCGGGCCAGTTCGCGGCCGATGTCGAAGCTGCCCGGCAGGGCGATCCAGACGAACACCGCGCCGAACGTCGCCGCGGTGATGTCGCCGACCGCTGCGTCCACGTCGACATCGCGGCGTACCGACTTGTCGCGAATCCCGTGTCGAAGGCTCGCGGCGATCTTGTGCGCCGCGCTCGACAGGTCGGCAGCGATCCGGTCACGCAGCGGCGAGGTGGTCTTGACCGCTTCGAAGGTGGCCACGTACATCGCCCTGAACACGTCAGGTTCGCGGGCGTAGAGCTCACGGATCCGGTCGATGTGGGCCAGCACCTGCTCCATACCCGTCGCGGCCGGATCCGGGTCCGGGTTCAGGCCACTCATGTACGCCTGCATGAAGTCGTCGAGGATGGCGTCCTTGCCCCCGTAGCGGGCGTGCACCATGGTGCGGCTGTACCCGGCGCGACGGCCGATCTCCGCGGCGGTCGTTGCCTCCCAACCCTTCTCGACGATGAGCGCGGCGGCAGCCTCCATCAGCCGGCGTCGAGACGTCTCGACCCGCTCCACTTGCGTCAAGCCGCGTTCGGGCGAGGGCACCCTTGCATATTAAACACACGACAACTAAGTTGCCTGGAATGACGTCAGCGCCGGTGGGCAGGACAGCGCGTGAGGTCGTCGAGCTCTACAACCTGGTGGTCTGGAACACGCGGGACTTCGCGCTGGCCGAAGAACTTCTGGGGGACAGCGTGATTCGCCACGAGGTGGGAGAGGTCCATGTGCTCACCCATGACGAGGCGGTCAAACGGGTGGTCGACACCTGGGGGATGTTCGACGAGATCCGGTTCGATCTGAACCTGATCGTCGCAGGCGACGACGGCGAGCACGTGGCGCTGGTCTACCAGTCGCCGATGCGCCTCACCGACGGTACCGAGCTCTGCATCGGAAGCATGGAGATTTTCCGCGTCGTCGACGGCCGGATCGTCGAGGTCTGGAATTGCGGCCACAAACAAGGAGAGTGGAAGTGACTGACCAACCTTTGGACGAACTCGGCTATTACCTGCTGGCCGGTGCCGGCGGCGAAGGTCCTGCCACCCTGATGGACGAGGCCCGCCGCGGTGAGGAACTCGGCTTCGGAACGGCATTCATCTCCGAGCGCTGGAACGTCAAAGAGGCCTCGTCGCTGGTGGGCGCCGCGTGCGCGGTGACCACCCGGATGCAGATCGCCACGGCCGCCACCAATCACAACACCCGCCATCCGCTGATCACCGGGTCGTGGGCCACCACCATGCATCGACTGTCCGGTGGCCGGTTCACCCTGGGAATCGGACGCGGAATCGGCGCCATCTATTCGGCGTTCGGCATTCCGGCGGTCACCACCGCGCAGATGGAGGACTTCGCCCAGGTGATGCGCCGGTTGTGGCAGGGCGAGATCATCTTCAACCACGACGGCCCGCTCGGGAAGTACCAGATCCTGTTCCTCGATCCGGACTTCCGGGAGGACATCCGGCTGGCGCTGGTGGCGTTCGGGCCGAACACCCTCAAGCTCGGTGGACGCGCCTTCGACGACGTCATCCTGCACACCTACTTCACCCCGGAAACCCTGCAGCGCTGCGTCAAGACTGTCAAGGACGCCGCCGAGCAGGCCGGTCGCGACCCGGACAGCGTGCGCGTGTGGTCCTGCTTCGCCACCGTCGGTGACCACCTGCCCGAAGAGCTGCGGCTGAAGAAGACGGTGGCCCGCCTGGCCACCTACCTTCAGGGCTACGGGGATCTTCTGGTCACCACCAACGGCTGGGATCCCGCTGTGCTGGAACGGTTCCGGGCCGACTCGGTGGTGCAGTCCATCGGTGGCGGCATCGACCACAAGGGCACCGCCGAGCAGATCGAGCACATCGCGACGCTGATTCCGGACGAATGGCTGGAGCCGTCGGCCACCGGATCCGCACAACAATGCGTCGACCGGATCCGCAAGGAATTCGACTATGGTGCCGACGCGGTGATCCTGCACGGCGCCACCCCCGACGAGCTCGAACCGGTCGTGCAGACCTACCGCGCTACGGTGTGATCACGGTGCGCGACACCGGTTCTGCGACCTGCTGGCGGCTGTAGACACCGCGCTGCAAGGCCAGCAGTAGGGCATTGCGGGTTTCTTCCGGCGAGATCAGTTCGTCGAACCCGAGGTTGCTCGCCGAGCGGTAGGACGCCTCGAGTTCCATGTTCTTGAGAATCTCGGTGACGTCGTCGTCGGCGTGCGACGCCCGGCTCAGCGCCGCCGCGCTCATCGCCCCCATGGTGGCTCCCGGGAAGGCGAAGGTCGCCACCTGGCTGTCAAAACCCAACAGCGACATCACCATCGAGCCGAAACCGAACGCCTTGCGCAGCGTCACATGAAGTTTGATCGTCGTGGCCGCCGTCTGCGCGGCGAACATCCGCGCGCCGGACCGCAGCACACCGCTGCGCTCGGACGCACTGCCGGGCAGCATGCCGGGATTGTCGGCCAGGAAGACGATCGGCAGGTGGAACGAGTCGGCCACCATGATGAAATGTGCTGCCTTGTCGGCGGCATCGGCGTCGATCGACCCCGCGAGCTTCGTCGGCTGGTTGGCCACGACGGCCACCGGATAGCCGCCCAGGTGCGCCAGCGCGCAGATGATCGCCGGGCCGAACTTTGGCTGCACCTCGAGCCAGTCCGGCTCGTCGAACACCACGTCGAGAACGGTGCGCATGTCGTAGATGCGCCGGTTGTCCCGGGAGATGATGTCCAGCAACTCCGGGGTGGGGCGCAGTTCCGCCGAGTCGTCGTAGAGCCGGGTCGGGGGATAGGCCCATGCGCTGGAGGGGAAATAGGACAGGTAGCGGCGCACGTCGTCGAGCACCGCTTCGTCGGTCTCGGCGAAGTTGTGGATCACGCCGCTGCGCAGGGCGACATCGGGGCCGCCGAGGTCCTCCTTCGAGATGTCCTCTCCGGTGGACTCTTTCACCACCGGCGGACCCGCGGTGAAGATGGCGCCCTGACTGCTCATGATGCTGAAGTCGCACACCGGCGCCACCAGTGCGCCGTGGCCGGCCGACGGGCCGAGCACAGCGGAGACGGTCGGCACCTTGCCTGAACACTGCGCCTGGGCGATCAGGTCGGTGGGGCTGCGGCCATAGTGCTCACCACTGGGCCGAAAACCGGCCCCTTCCAACAGCATTACCAGCGGCACCTTGTTGCGCAAAGCGAGTTCGGCCAGCCGGTAGCGCTTCGCGTTGCCGCCGGGGCCGATCGTGCCCGCCAGGGTGGTGAAATCCTCGGCCCCGATCATCACCGGTGTGCCGCCGACGCGTCCGGCCCCGGCGACGATACCGTCGGCGGCGATCTCGCCTCCGACCAGGGTGCCGAACTCCTGGAAGGTGCCGGGGTCGAGAAGGTGGTCGATACGGGCCCGCGCGTCGAGTTTGCCTTTGGCGTGGTGCTTGGCCAGCCGTTCGTCGCCGCCCATCGCGTGGGCATTCTGACGCCGCCGACTCAGGTCGTGCAGTGTGTCCTGCCAGTCCTGCGCGTTGCCCATCGATGTGTCCTAACCGTGCGCGCGTTGACCATACTGAATTGCTTACTGTAGCGTCTGCCAGCATGGCGTCGGGCGGCGGTCTCAAGGTCGACCGCGGAGTGATGACCCGGCTCGCCGAAGTCGCCGGCGCGGCCCGCGAACTCGAGCAGCTCGGCTACGACGGCTGCTGGACCGCCGAGATCAATCATGACCCGTTCCTGCCGTTGACCCTGGCCGCCGAGCACACCTCGCAGATCGAGTTGGGCACGAGCATCGCCGTGGCATTCGCGCGTAACCCGATGACCGTGGCCAATGTCGGCTGGGATCTACAGGAGTACTCCCAAGGCCGGCTGCTGCTCGGCCTGGGCACTCAGATCAAACCGCATATCGAGAAGCGGTTCAGCATGCCGTGGAGTCAGCCGGCTAAACGGATGGGCGAGTTCGTCGTCGCGCTGCGCGCCATCTGGGACTGCTGGCATCACGGCACCAAGCTGAGTTTCGACGGGGACTTCTATACCCACCGGCTGATGACGCCGATGTTCACCCCGGAGCCCCAGCCCTACGGTTCGCCGAAGATCCTCATCGCGGCGGTGGGCGAGTTGATGACCGAGATGTGCGGCGAGGTCGCCGACGGGATGATCGCGCACGCCTTCACCACCAAGCGTTACTTCGACGAGGTGACGATCCCGGCGGTGGAGCGCGGGATGGCCAAGTCCGGCCGCAGCCGCGACGACTTCCAGATGTTCGCGCCGGTGTTCGTGGTGACCGGTGCCGACGAGGCGGAAATGGCCGCGGCGGCAACAGCTTCACGCAAGCAGATCGCGTTCTATGCCTCGACCCCGGCCTACCGCAAGGTGCTGGAACTGCACGGCTGGGCAGACCTGCAGACCGAACTGCACCGGCTGTCGATGGAAGGGCAGTGGGACACCATGGGCACCCTCATCGACGACGAGATCCTGGACACCTTCGCCGTGGTCGCGCCGCTGGGGGAGTTGGCCGGTGCGCTCAGGGCCCGCTGCGACGGCATCATCGATCGGGTGATGGTCGGGCTGCCGGCCGGGACACCGGAGGCTACCGTCCGAGCCTTCCTCGACGAGGTCCGCGCCACCTGAGCGGTTGTGTGGCAACGGTTG